>JAEUHQ010000181.1 GCA_016794565.1 Planctomycetota bacterium
CGAGACCGCGATCGTGAAGACCGAAGAGGAGCGCCCGACCACGACCCAGAACCAGGGCACGGCGACGACGTCGAGCGGCATCGGTGAATCGCGCCGGGCGGGCATCACTCTCGAGATCTCCCCCACGATCTCGCCGAACAACTACCTCCGCCTCAACATCAGTCTCGAAGTCAGCCGGTTCGTCGGCGCGTTCGACCCGAACTCCGTGACGGGCGGCGGCGTGACGCTGCGCCGCACGATCAAGACGCAGGTGACCATGCCGAGCGACTCGACGATGGTGCTGGGCGGCGTCATCGAGGACTCGGAGTCGCACAGCGACGGCGGCATCCCGTTCCTGAAGGACATCCCGCTGCTCGGCTTCCTGTTCCGCCGCAGCGAGGACACGACGAACAAGACGAACCTGTACTTCTTCGTGACGCCCACCATCCTCGACGAGGACGACTTCCAGGACCTGTGGCACGTGAGTCTGCAGCGGAAGCTCGAGGCGCAGGACTACATCGGGGAGCGCCGCCTGCGGCTGATCGATCGCCGCTGGGACGCCAAGTCGGCCGCGTCGCAGGCGCGCACACTCGAGGACGTCGGCACGACCGTCGAAGACCTCGACCGCCAGGGTGAGAACGAGATGGGCACCTACCGTCGCGCGATCACCAACGACAAGGCGCGTCGCGCGCAACCGACCGCGCCCGCGTCGCCGGACGCCAATTCCGGGACACAGCCGAAATGAGCCAGACGCCCGCCACTCCGCCGGTTTTCCACGATCGCATCCGCGAAGGCCTGCTGCGGCGCGCCGGACTGAACCAGGCGCAGATCGACGACGCCCTGCGCACCGAGCGTGAGACCGGACAGCAACTCGACCAGGTGCTGATCGGCAAGAACTTCCTCTCGGAGGGGAAGTGCATGCAGTTCTTCGCCGAACTGCTCGGCCTGGAGTACCGGCCTAGCCTCGAAGGCACCGGCGTGCCGGCCGTCTTCATCCATCAGATCCCGGTGCAGTTCGCGCGAACGCACGGACTCGTGGCGATCGAGGACACCGGCAGCACTCTGCGCGTCGCGACGCACCGGCCTCTCGAAGTACAGCCGATGGACGATCTCGCGACCCTGCTCGGGCGCGAGATCGAGGCCGTTCTGTCCCACCGCGGCGAGATCGCGAACCTCATCAACCGCGCCTACCGCCACAAGGCGGACGGGGTCGACGAGGCGCTGCAGGACGTCAAGGACACCGACATCGTCAGCATCGCCGAGAACATCCAGGAGTCGGAAGACCTGCTGGATGCGAACAAGGCGCCGGTCATCAAGCTGGTCAACATGCTGCTGTTCCAGGCGCTGAAGCTGCGCGCCTCGGACATCCACCTGCAGCCGTACAGCGACCGCCTCCAGGTGCGCATGCGCATCGACGGCGTGCTGTACGACATGGAGTCGATCCCGAAGCGCGCCCAGGAAGCGATCGTCTCGCGCGTGAAGGTCATGGGGAAGATGGACATCGCCGAACGGCGCTTGCCGCAAGACGGCCGCGCGTCGATCCGCGTCGGCGACGGCGACGTCGACGTTCGCATCAGTTCGGTGCCCGTCGCCGGCGGCGAGCGCATCGTCTTCCGCATCCTCGACAAGACGACGAAGATCTACTCGATCGACCAGATCGGCCTCACGACCGACGCGCAGCGCACCATCCGCCGCTACATCAACTACAGCCACGGCGTGATCTTCGTCACCGGGCCGACGGGTTCCGGCAAGACGACGACGCTCTACGCGTGCCTCGACGAGATCAACGCGCCCGAGCTCAACATCCTGACCATCGAGGACCCCGTCGAATACAACCTCGAGGGCATCAGCCAGGTCCAGGTCAACACCAAGAAGGGCCTGACGTTCGCCGCCGGCCTCCGCTCGTTCCTGCGCCAGGACCCGGACGTGATGATGGTCGGCGAAGTCCGCGACAACGAGACGGCCGACATCGCGATCCGCGCCGCCCTCACGGGCCACCTGGTCTTCTCGACCGTCCACACGAACGACTCGGCCTCGACCGTCACGCGACTGATCGACATCGGCGTCGAGCCCTACCTCGTGTCGTCGTCGCTGCTGCTGGTGATCGCGCAGCGCCTCCTGCGCACGATCTGCCCCAACTGCCGCGAGCCGGTCGAGCCGAACGAACAGCAGCGCTACTTCCTCGAAGACCTGAAGCTCACGCCCGATCAGTTCCCCGACGGCAAGCTGTCGATCGGCCGCGGCTGCGACGAGTGCTTCCGTTCCGGCTTCGCGGGCCGCACGGCGATCTACGAGGTCATGCCGATCGACACGCACATCCAGGAACAGATCGTCAACAAGGCGACCGCGAGCCAGATCAAGCGCGGCGCACTCGAACGCGGGCTCAAGACGCTGCGCATGGACGGCGTCACCAAGCTGCTCCAGGGCATGACGACGCCCGAAGAAGTGTTGCGCGTGACGCAGCTCGACGTGCTCTGACGCTCGCAGCACCACGGCCGACTCCCGATGCCCATCTTCGAATACAAGGCGATCGACGGCGACAACAAGGTCAGGAAGGGCATCATCGATGCCGACACGACCCGCGACGCGCGCCTCAAGCTCAAGAAGGACAAGCTCTACGTCACCGACATTCGCGAGGCGAAGTCGAAGAGGAACGCCGCCGTCCGCATCCGCGGCGTCACCGGCGTCGAGTTCCCGAACAAGCAGCGCACGGAGCAGGTCGCGAACGTCACGCGCCAGATGGCGTCCCTGCTGCAAGCCGGCATCCCGCTCGCCGAAGCGCTGCGGATGATCATCGAGCAGTCGCCGGACAAGAAGATCGAAGGCGCGTTCCGGGACATCCGCGAGAAGGTGACGCAGGGCATGCCGTTCGGTGACGCGGTGCTGCAGCACCCCGGCTACTTCACCGACCTCTACTCGAACATGGTGAAGGCCGGCGAGTCGTCGGGCGCCCTCGACAAGGTGCTGGTCCGCCTCGCGGGCTTCCTGCAGGCGCAGACGCGGCTGAAGAACAAGGTCGGCGCCGCGCTCATCTACCCGACGATCATGGTCGTCGTCGGCGTAATCGTCGTCGCGGTGCTGATGACGTTCGTGGTGCCCCGCGTCACGCAGCTCATCAAAGGCCGCGGACAGGAGCTGCCCCTTCCGACGCGGATCCTCGTCGGCACGTCGGACTTCCTCGTCAACTACTGGCTGCTCGTCATCGTCGGCGTGCTGCTCGTCGTGATCGCGTTCCAGCTGTTCATCCACAGCGAACGCGGCGGTCTGCTCTGGGACCGCTTCAAGCTGTCGCTGCCCGTGTTCGGCGACCTGATGCGCAAGCAGTCGATGGCCCGCTTCTCGATCACACTCGCGACCCTGTTGCGTTCCGGCGTGCCGGCGCTGCAGGCGATCCAGGTGACGAAGAGCGTCGTGGACAACAAGATCCTGCAGAACGCACTTCAGGACGTGCACGACCGCGTGGTCGAGGGCACCGACATCGCGACGCCGATGAAGATGTCCGGAGTCTTCCCGCCGACGATCAGCTACATGGTCGGAGTCGGCGAACAGGCCGGCAACCTCGAGGAGATGCTCGAACGCATCGCCGGCACCTACGACGAGGAAGTCGACCTCGCGACGCAGAAGCTGACGTCGATCCTCGAACCGCTCATCATCGTACTGCTCGCGGTCATCGTCGCCGGCATCGTCATCGCGATCGTGATGCCGCTGCTGCAGCTGCAGAAGGCCTGAGACCCGCGCCGCAAGAACTCCCTCGCCTTGCGCACCAAGGGACGCCTCCGGTCCCTTCGCCGGTCCCTCTCTCCATCCCCCCAGCCCCTCGCCTCCACCTCCCCTCAGCCGCGGCGCGGAACGCCGTCGGCTGCTGGGGCGGTCGGGCGGATCCCCTCCCGCCCAACCCGTTCTTCAGTGGCCGCGGCGTTGCGCCGCGGCCTACTGCAAGAACAACATCTCCCTGTACTTGGGCAACGGCCATTCCGCGTCGTCGACCATCGTCTCCAGCCCATCTGCGATCTCGCGCAGCTTCGCCATCGCCGGCACGACCTTGTCGCGGTACGTCTTCGCGTGCTCCTGCGGCGAACCGCCGTGCTGTTCGGCGTGTTCGAACACGGTCGCCAGTTCGTCGATCGCACCGACGAACTGCTCGACGCGCATCGCCATGTCGCGCAGCCGTTTCTCCTGCGCCTTCACATCGCACCCCGCGGCCTTTGCCGCAGCCACGCTCTGCGCAACCATCGCCTGCGAACGCTGCGACGCCGGCAGCAGCATCGTGCGCCCGATCGACAGGGTGCTCTGCGCCTCGATCGCGATCGCCTTGGCGTAGCCCTCGAACATGATGTTCATGCGTGACTCGGCTTCTTTCGCGGACAGCACCGCGAAGCGCTCGAACAACGCGACGTTCTTCGGCGCGCAGAAGTTGCCGATCGCGTCGACGGCGTTGCGGAAGTTTGGCAGCCCGCGCTTCGTCGCTTCGGCGTGCCACTCGGCCGAGTAGCCGTTGCCGTTGAAGAGGATGCGCTGGTGCTTCTTGAAGAGGTCGACGACGACTTCGTTGACCGCGGCCTCCAGGCCCTTCTGCCCCTTCAGCTTCTGGATCTCGTCGGCGACGTAGGCGAGCGACTCGGCGACGATCGTGTTGAGCACCGCATTGGGCCGGCCACACGCCTGGCTGCTGCCCACGGCGCGGAACTCGAACTTGTTGCCGGTGAACGCGAACGGCGACGTGCGATTGCGGTCCGTGGCGTCGCGCGGCAACGACGGCAGCGTGTTCACACCGAGCCGCATCGTCTCCTTCTTGCGTTCGCTGCCGCGACCGGTGCCGGCGATCAGGCCGCTCACGACGTCGGTCAGCTGCTCGCCGAGATAGATGGACAGGATCGCCGGAGGAGCTTCGTTGGCGCCGAGGCGGTGGTCGTTGCCGGCGTGCGCGATCGTCACGCGCAACAGATCGGCGTGGGTGTCGACGGCGCGCATGATGGCGGCGAGCATCACGACGAACCGCATGTTCGCCTCCGGGGACTTGCCCGGATCGAGCAGGTTCTCGCCGTGGTCGGTCGACATCGACCAGTTGTTGTGCTTGCCCGAGCCGTTGATGCCCGAGTAGGGCTTCTCGTGCAGCAAGCACTGGAAGCCGTGGCGGGTCGCGACCTGCTTCAGCACTTCCATGCAGAGCATGTTGTGGTCGACCGCCACCGTCGTGCGCTCGAAGATCGGCGCGAGTTCGTACTGGCTCGGCGCGACCTCGTTGTGGCGCGTCTTCACCGGGACGCCGAGCTTCCACAACTCGAGTTCGACCTCCTGCATGAAGGCCAGCACGCGCGGCGCGATCGAGCCGAAGTAGTGGTCCTCGAGTTCCTGACCCTTCGGCGGCTTCGCACCGAAGAGCGAGCGTCCGGTCGCGACCATGTCGGGGCGCAATGACCACAGGTCGCGGTCGAGGAGGAAGTACTCCTGCTCGCAGCCGAGCGTCGGATAGACGTAGGCGACGCGTTCGTCGCCCAGCTGGCGCAGCACACGAACGGCCTCGCGCGACAGGGCCTCCGTGCTGCGCAGCAGCGGGGTCTTCTCGTCCAGGGCCTCGCCGGTCCACGAACAGAACGCGGTCGGGATGCAGAGCGTGGATCCGTTCACGGTCTCCCGGATGAAGGCCGGCGACGTCGGGTCCCACGCGGTGTAGCCGCGGGCCTCGAACGTCGCTCGCAGGCCCCCGCTCGGGAACGAACTCGCGTCAGGCTCGCCCTTCACGAGCGCCTTGCCACTGAACTCCATCAGCAGCTTGCCGCCTTCGAGCGACGCGAAGCTGTCGTGCTTCTCGGCCGTCGAACCGGTCATCGGCTGGAACCAATGCGTGAAGTGCGTAGCACCGCGTTCCACCGACCACTCTTTCATCGCGTTCGCGACCTGGTCGGCGAGCGCGGGGTCGAGTTCCTGCCCGTGCTCCATGCACGAATGCAGTGCCTTGTAGGCACTCTCGGGCAGACGCGCGCGCATCTGCTCGAGGCCGAACACGTTCTCCCCGAACATCTCGGGCACGGGGCCGCGACGCGATTCGGCGGCGACGGGGGTCTTTCGAACGATGAGCTGGATTGCGGCTACGCGCGCGGCGGCTGACACGGAACGGCCTCCCTGGAGTGGAACACGAATCTCGACCGGTGGACGACCGCGCAACACTAGCGAACGAGTTGGCGGAAAGCACGCCGGCCGGCGTTGCTCTCGCGCCCGGTGCCCGTAATCCTGAGCGGGTGCACTCTGCACATGGATTCCACATCGCGGCGCTGCTGCTGGCGGGCTGCGCGGCCGCGCCGGCGCCGCTCGCCGAGCGCCCGATCGATCTCGCGGTGCACCACGAACTCGCCGGCCCTGCTTCTGGCGGGGCGGCGCTCGCGTTCTCGATCCGGGTGTTGGCGCTGCGCGCGGCACCGCTCGGGTCGTGCATCGAAACTGCAGCGGCGGTGATCGCCGCCGAGGAGCTGCCCACGTTCCGCGCGGCCGCCGACCTGCCGCCCGGGACCGTGTGGCTCGCGCCAGGGCCGGCCACCGAACGGCTCGCGCAGCGAGCACACGGCGACGGCGGGCCCGACCCCGATGCGCAGTCGCTGGGAGCGACCACGGTCGTCGTGCCGGCCGGCACGGCCGCCGTCGTGCGGCCATCGACGACGGACCTGCCGACGCTCCGCATCGCGACGGACGCGACCGGACCGCGCCTCTGGCTCGACACTCCCGGCGCGACGGACGGCCATGTCCAGCACGTGCTGCTGCGAGAAACCCTGCCCTCGACCGGAAGCGCCGCGCTGTTCGTGCCCGGCGCGGGCACGGCCTGCGCCGGACGTGCGATCGTGATCACCGCGGTCGAACCGCCGTCCGTGGATGCGTTGCTCGCGGCCATCACCGCGGCCCGGATCGAGGCTGCCGCCGTGCCGCCGAGCGCCGCCCGAGAGCGGGCGGACATCGCAGCCCACGCGATCGGCGAACACAACCTGCGCCCCGCCCTCCTCGCGATCGCACGCCAACAGGGGCTCGCTGCGTGCACCGACGCACTGCTCACTGCCGACGAATCGCACCTCGCCGCCATCGCGGCGACGATCGGCGATGTCGATCCGGATGCACCCGGCGCCGCATGGGCGTTCGCACAGAAGGTCTGGTCCGCGTTCCTGCCGAGCATCCAGCGCGACCAGCTGACGGCCGGCTTGCGGGCGTGCCTCACGCGACAGTTCGGTTCTCTCGCGCTGGACGCGAGCACGCTGCAGCAACTGCTCGCCACGAGCGCGGATGCCGAGGCCTTCCGCCGCTCGGTCCACGACGAGAACGTGCAGGACCTCGCGAGTCGCGACGCCGTGCAGCGCGTGCGCGCGCACGAGTGGCTCGCCGCGCAGGGTGCAGCAGTCCCAGGCTACGACCCGCTGGGCCCGGCCAACGAGCGCCGGCGTGCTCTGCGCCCGCGGGCAAACACGGCGTCAGCCGGTTCGGAGACGCGATGACGACGAAACCCACCGGTGCGCGCCGATGGCGGCGCTGGCTCGTGCGTCTCGCGTTCGCGGCAGTCGCTGCGCGGCTCCTGCTCGCACTCTGCCTGCCGTGGCTCGTCGACCTGGCGGCGCGAGCCGGCGGGCTCACGGTGGCGGTCCGGTCGTCGTCCCTGTCGCTGCTGGGCCTGTCGCTGCAATTCCAGGGCGTCGTCGCGAGAGATCCGGAAGACCCGGGTGCGCCCGTGCTCTTCGCCGCCGACCAGGTCGCGATCGACTTGTCGACACTGCAAGCGCTGCGCGGCACACCGACGGTGGTCGACGCGGTGGTCGCCGGGGGCCGGATCGAGGTCGAGCGCCGCGCCGACGGCACCATGCGCCTGCCGCGCAGCTGGTCGGCCCCGGCCACCTCCCCCGCACCCGAGCCGCCCGCTTCGAAGGACACGCCGGTGTCCTTCGACTTCCCGATCCACGTCGCCGCCGCCCGCATCCACGACCTGCGGATCGCGGTGACCGATCGTTCGACCGCGACGCCGCGACGCGACGAGTGTTCGATCGACGTCGACGCGCGCGACCTCGGCCGGGCGGATCGCGGCGGCTCCATCGACCTGCGGGTGCATTCCCCGTCCGCGATCGACGACCTGTGGCTTCGCGTCGACGCGTCGATGGCCGCCGAACGGATGACCCTGTCGTGCAACGGCGCGATGCGCGGACTGCGCACGGACTCGGCGCTCCTGCCGCCGGGGTTCCGCGAGGCATGGCCGGACGTGCGGTCGCTCGGCTTCGACCTGCACGGCGACCTGCGCGGCGCTCGCATCGCCACTGCGCCAACGCGCGCCGTCTGGGCGGGTTCGCTTGGGATCGCGGCTCTCGCCGACGGCCGCGAGTTCGCGACGCTGGACGCCGAACTCGGTGAGAGCGAGTTCGAAGACGGCGGCGCACGATCGCCGTTCTCGCTGGTCGTGAAGGGTCAGGACGTCGTGGACGAACTGGCGCTGCGGAACGGCCGGATCGTCGCGACTGCCGCGGGCGTCGAGATCACGGCGACCGTCGATTGCCGCGGCGCATCGCTGCGGCGTTTCCAGCCATGGCTCGCGAAGCGCGGGATCGAACTGCCGAAAGAAGGGGTCGCCGCGCACGCCACGCTGAACGTCGCCTCCATGCTCGCGACGGGCACACCGTCGACGACGCTGCGCGTCGAAGGGGCCGAGGTCGTCCATGGTGACGAGCGCGTCGTGCTGCGTCGACTCGTGGTCGACGACGTGCGCTCCACGACCGACGGAGTCGCCATCGGAGCGGTGACGATCGACGGCCCGGAGATCGCCGTCTCGATCGACGGCGCCGGCGGCACGCGCATCGCCGGAACGTGGCTGCGCGCCACCGCCCCGGGCGCGGCAGCGACCGCGCCGCCGGCGAACGGCAGCGTGGCCTGGCCGCACGTGGCCCTCGGCCGTCTCGATTGGCGCGGTGGCGCAGTCGTGTGCACCGACCTCTCGTTCGCCGAACCGGCCGCGCTGCGAATCGACGAGATCGCCGTGTCCGGCACGAACCTGCGACTCGGTTCCGCCTCGGCACCGGGCCGTCTCGTCGCAACCTGCCTCGTGCCCGACGCCGTGGGCGGCGCGCGCCTCGAAATCGACACGACGCCGGGACCGGCTTCGCTCGCCGCCGATTTCCACTTCGCTGCGAACGACATCACGCTCGGCGCGCTGCGGCCGTGGCTCACCCGGGCCGGGCTGTTGCCAGCGCTGCACAACGCGCGCGCAACGGCCTCGGGCTCCCTGCGCGTCGCGACGGAAGACGGCGTCGCGATCGACGCGACGATCGCCAACCTGCGCCTCGAGGAGGACGGCCAGACGCTGCTCGGCTTCCGCACGATGACCGTGGCCGGCATGCGCCTTCGCCCGACGACCCTGGCTCTCGGCTCCTGGACCCTGCTCGACCCGGGCGTCGCCATCCGGCGCGAAGGCGACGGCTCGATGTCGCTGTGCGGCCTTCGCACGATCGCCGGGCCCGATCCGGCCGCTGCGGCTCCGCCGACACGCGCCGCAGGCCCGACCCCCCCGCCGGCACCGGAGCGCGCACCGACGATCACGCACGGCCAGTTCCTGGTGCGGGACGCACGCGTCCAGTGGGCCGACGCCGGCGCTCTGGCTGCGACCCCCGTGTCGATCGTCGCGACGGCGCAGGTGGACGCCGACGACGGCACGGCGGCTGCGGTCCGGCACCGGCTCGACCTTCGCATCGACAACGCGATCGAAACGCTGCGCCTGGCGGGCAGCACACAACGCTCCGAGCGCTTGTTCCGGTTCGAAACGGAACTCACGGGCGCGGGCATCCACGGCAACGGCCTCGCCGCGCTCATGCCGCCGTCGCTGCGCTGCACCATGCACGCCGGCCGCCTCCACGCGAAGATCGCCGCGGACTGGACGCACACGCCGACGAACGGGCTATTGCTTCGCATCGACGAGTTCGTGCTGCAGGACCGTGAACAGGAGCTGTTCGCCGTCGACTCGTTCGTTCTCGATGCGCCCGAACTGCGCGCCACCGAAGTGCACGTGCAGTCCCTGCGCTGCCAGGGCGTGCGTGCCACGGCCGCGTCGACGAGCGACGGACTCCACGTGCCGGGCATGCTGCTCACGCCGGCCGCGTCGCCCACGACTTCCGCGCCAACCGAGGCATCGTCCACGCCAGCCGCGCCGGCGAAGGCCAGCACGCCTGTCGCCGCCGCGGCCGCTCCGCGCCTCTTGCCCGCGATCCGCGTCGACGAGGCGGTGCTCGACCTGCAGCGTCTCGTGTGGCGCGACCGCATCGGCAGCGATGGTCGTCCGCTCGAGGCCTCCGCGCACGTCGAACTCGCGGAGCCCTGGAAGACCGCCCGCGATCCCGCGGACTCGCGGCCCGCGCGTCTGCGGGCCACCGCCGCCGTCGCGCCCGTCTGCCGGGAACTCGCGGTCGACATCGACCTGTCGCTCTTCACCACGATGCCCACGGTCGACGCCGACGTGCGTGCGAGCGGCATCGACACGACGACGCTCCCGGACGTGCTGCCGAGCCTCGCGAACCGGATCGGGGGCACGGCCCGCAACGCGACGATCTCGGGCAAGGCCCATGCGACGGTCGACCTGCATCGGCGGAACGTGACGCAGTTCGACTTCGCCCATCCGTTCGGGGGCGAAGTGGTGATCGAAGACCTCGCGGTCCGGGACGAGAGCGACGACCCGCTGCTTACGGCGGACCTCGTCGGTGTGCACGCTCGGTCGCTGGATCCGGCAACGGGCGAAGTCCACCTTCGCGCGATCGAGGTCGAAGGAGTCCGTGCGCGCCTGGCACACACTCCCGAAGGTCTCGAGGTACTCGGCGTGCGCATCGGCCCGGCCCCGGCGGCAACCGTCGCGAACCAGTCCGCGAACCAGTCCGCGACCCCGGCCCGGACTTCATCCGCAACGGGACCTGCCTTCGCGCTGGACCGGCTGCACTTCCAGGACATCGCCGTCGACTTCGTCGACCGAACGACGACCCCTGCCACCCGCCTGCCGATCCGCGAGATCGACCTGCTGGTTCAAGGTGTCTCCACGCAGTCGATCTCCGAGGGGCGTCCCGTGTCGTTCTCCCTCACCGGAACCGGCGGCGAAGTGAGCCTCGAACGCCGCGTACTGCGCAGCTCCGCGATCGCCGGCCTCCTCGGATCCGCCGCGCACGCGCTCGTCGGCGAGAAGGACCAGCACACGACGGAAGAGCGGCTCCTGTTCGACGACCTGACCGTCTCGGGGCAGACGACGATCGGACCGCGCCCGACCGGCGAAGTGACCGCCCGGGTGCGTTCGCTCGAACTGCCCGCCTTGCGAGGCATGGCGAAGGGAGGCGGCGTCGATCTCGCCGACGGGGTCTACGACCTGGACGCGAGGATCGAAATGCTCGGCGATCGGGGAACACGCCTCACGACGCGTTCCAAGTTCACCTGGCTGTCGCTCGCCGAACCACCCGGCGGCCCGATCTCGACGTACCTCCGCCTGCCGGTGCCGCTCGACACGGCGCTCTTCCTGCTGCGCAACGACGCCGACGAACACGTGATCCCCGTCGCGGTGGACGTGCCCCCCGGCGGGCCGCGCACCAGCGCCGTCGCCGGCGCCCTCGGAGAAGCGCTCGTGAAGGTTCTCGCCGACGCCATCTCCAGCGCGGGCCTTCGTTCTGCCGGCGTGTTGACGGGAGCCGTCGGTCTCGGCGCCGATGCGTCGCCGATGCCGAGCGGGGTCCTCGAGTTCGCGGCTGGCGCTTCCGTGCCGAGCAGCGGTGCGTTCGATGCCGTGATCGAAGCGATGGCCGACGACCCGGACCTCGGCGTCGTCCTGGTG
>JAEUHQ010000015.1 GCA_016794565.1 Planctomycetota bacterium
GATGCAACTGCTCTACGACATGCCGCTGCCCCTCGGCGAACCGCACAACGCGCAGATGGTGAAGGCCGGCAAGCTGAAGCCCATCGAGGTCTACAAGCCGATCGGCATGAACCCCTACACGCACGCGGTCGACGCGAACGCGACCATCGCGGGCAAGGAGCGCATCGAGCGCAAGGCCGACGGCGTGCACGTCTACATGACTGCCGTGCGCAGCCACTTCTCGCCCGACATCGTTCGAGTGAAGCAGGGCGACCGCATCTTCCTGCACGTCACCAACGTCGAACAGGCGAAGGACGCGACGCACGGTCTCGCGATCGGCGGACAGAACATCAACGTGAGCCTCGAACCCGGCAAGCACTGCAACATCGAGTTCGTCGCCAACAAGGCGGGTGTCTTCCCCTTCTACTGCACCGAGTTCTGCTCGGCGCTGCACCTCGAGATGGCCGGCTACCTGCTCGTCGAGCCGAAGTGATCGGCTCCCGCGGGTAGCCGCCGCATCGCACCAACCGTTCCGTCCCGGTCATGCGAAGCCTTGTTCGAGCCCTGCTCGTCGTCGCCGCGTCGTGTGGCGGCGAACGCATCGAGTCCGTCGCGAACCCGTTCGTGGCGCCGCCGCGCCCGGTGCTCGGCATCGACGTGCCGCCCGGCGACGGGCTGCAGCGCGCAATCGACGCGAGTCCGGCAGGAGCGACGCTGCGTCTCCTGCCGGGGGAGTACGCCGGCCCGGTCACGATCACGAAGGCGCTGCGCCTCTGGGGTCCGCCCGACGCAGTGCTGACGGCGCACGAGGGTTCGACCGTGCGCGTCGCCGCGAACCACGTCGCCCTGGGAGGCTTCACGATCGTCGGCAGCGGTCAGCGTTTCGACCTGACCGAAGGCGGTGTGCACGCACAAGGCGACGACATCCGCATCGAGGGGCTGACCGTGCGCGACGCGCTGTTCGGCATCCTCGTCGAGAAGTGCGCGCGCGCCATCGTCCGAGGCAACACCGTCGTCGGCACCGGCCTGCCCGCGATGGGCCTGCGCGGCGACGGCATCCGCCTCTGGGAGACGAACGACTCCCTGGTCGAACACAACGTCGTCACGGACTCCCGCGACGTGGTGGTCTGGTACTCCTCGCGGAACCGCCTCGTCGCCAACTCCGTGTCCGGTTCGCGATACGGCACGCACTTCATGTACAGCCACGAGAACGTCGTGGAGGACAGCCGCTACATCGGCAACGAGGTCGGTGTGTTCGTGATGTACAGCCGCGGCATCGCGATGAGGCGCAACCTGATCGCTCGATGCGGTGGCGCCGCCGGCATCGGCATCGGTCTCAAGGAGGCCGGCGACATCGCGATCGAGGACGACTGGCTGCTCGCGAACACGACCGGGCTCTACGTCGACAACTCACCGCTCGACCCGGCGCACTCGAACGTCTACCGACACAACGTCGTGCGCTACTCGGAGGCGGCCGTCGCGCTGCACTCGGCCGTCCGACGTACCGAGATCGTCGACAACGAGTTCCGCGACAACGGCGCCGTCCTCCGCGTGGGCGGCCGGGGCGACGCGCTCGAGTGCGTCTTCCGCGGCAACTACTACGACACGTACCGCGGCTACGACCTCGACGGGGACGGCAGCGGGGACGTGCCGTTCGAGTTCCGGCGACTGTCGACACAGATCGAGGGACGGTACCCGGAACTGGCGCTGCTGCACGGCGCGCCGGCGATGGCGATGGTCGACCTCGTCGGGGAAGTGCTGCCCCTGTTCGCGCCGCGCGTTCTGATGCGCGACGAAGAGCCCCGGGTGCGACCGCTCGCGATGGCGTGGACGCCGGAGGTGCAACGTGCGCGTTGAATTCGCCGGAGTGGGCAAGCGTTTCGGCAGGGTCGCAGCCCTGCGCGATGTGTCGCTGGAACTTCCGCCGGGTTCGCGGACGGCGCTGATCGGTCCCAACGGCTCGGGCAAGTCGACCCTCGTGCGTGCGCTGATGGGCATGCTGGTCTTCGACGGCGAACTGCGGATCGGCGGCGTGCGGGTCGACGACGACCGCGCGAGCCTCGCGCCCCGCATCGCGTACGTGCCGCAGATCGCGCCGCGGTTCGCGGCGCCGGTGCGCGACGTGGTCGCGGCGATCGCCCGAGTCCGCGGGGTGTCCGTGGACGCCGTGGCGGCAGTGGCCCGTGAACTGGACCTCGACGTCGGGCAGCTCGGCAAGCGGCCGTTCCGCGCGCTGTCCGGCGGTCAGCGGCAGAAGGTGCTCGCTGCGCTCGCCCTCGCCACCGATGCCGGCCTGTTCGTGCTCGACGAGCCGACGGCGAGCATGGACCCGCAGAGCCGCCTCGCGTTCTTCCGTCTGGTCGAGAGACTGCCCGCGAGCACGACCGTGGTGCTGTGTTCGCATCGCCTCGACGAGATCCGGCGGCTCGTCGATCGTGTCGTGGTGCTCGCGGAGGGTGTCGTGGCGTGGCAGGGATCCGCCGCCGGCTACCTCGAAGAGCACGCGGAAGGAGTCGTGGAGGTCCAGGTCGCCGGTGGTGGGGCCGACCGGTGGCTCGCCGACCGCGGGTTCTCGTGCGGCGCCGCCGGGTGGTGGAGCCGGTCGGTTCCCGTGGGCGAACGCGCGAGGCTGCTCGCAGACATCGGCAAGAGCCTGAACGGGCAGGTCCGCGACGTCGTCGCCCGCGACGTCGAGCGGTTGCAACCGAAGGAAAACGGAGGTGGATCGTGACTCGCTTCGCCACGCAGGTGTTGCCGGTCCTGTTGCTCGGCACGGTGCTCGTCGGCATCGGCGGCGCGGTGGCCTACAGCGTTGCGGCCGCGACTTCCACCGACGACGGCCCGATCGACGTCGTGTGGGACAAGGCGGCGTGCGCAGCGTGCGGCATGCACGTCGGCGAACCGGCGTTCGCCGCGCAGGCGACGACGACGGACGGCCGCACGCACACGTTCGACGACCCCGGCTGCGTCTTCCTCTGGATCGAGGAACAGCGTCCGCAGTTGCGCTCGGTGTGGTTCCGGCATCACGACGAGCCGCGCTGGATCGCGCGTGATCGGGTCGGGTTCGTCCCGGCGGACAAGACGCCGATGGGCTTCGGGCTCGCCGCAGTCGACGCGACCGCCCCTGGTGCAATGGACGCCGACGAAGCGAGGCGTCGCTGCGTCGCCCGCACGTCGGGCCACGGAGGGAAGTGATGGCCGCCGTCCGCTCCCTGCGCCGCGAGGTCGCGGTCGTCGCCCGCCTCGACTTCGCCGAGGTGCTGCGTTCGCGCTGGCTCGTCTTCTGCCTCGTCGTCCACGCCGCGCTCGCTGCGATGTTCGTGCTCGTCGGCTTGCGCGAATCGGGCGTCGTCGGCTTCACTGGAATGGGCCGCGCGCTGATGTCGTGGAGCCACGCGCTGCTGTTCCTGTTGCCGTTGCTCGCACTGTCGGCGACCAGCCAGGTGGTGAACACGGCACGCGACGACGGCTCGCTCGAGCTGCTGACGAGTCATCCGGTCAGCCGATCCGCGTACTTCCTCGGCGTCTCGCTGGTTCGCGTCGCCGCGCTCGTGGTGCCGCTGCTCGTCGCCATGCCGGCCGTCGCGCTGGGTGGCGTGTTCGCGTTCGGACAGGACGTGCCGTGGGGCTTCCTGCTGCGGGGCATGGCGGTCAGTGCCGCGCTGCTCCTGTGCTTCACCGCGGTCGGCCTCGCCCTGTCGACGCTCGTGCGCAACCAGGGCAAGGCGCTGATGCTGACGATCCTGGTGTGGGCCGCGGCCGTCGCGCTCGTCGACTTCGGGCTCGTCGGCGTGATGCTGCAGTGGGAACTGCCGCCGTCTGCGGTGTTCGCGCTCGCCGCGCTCAACCCCGTCGAGTGTGCGCGCCTCGCGCTTCTCTCGGCCGCGCAGCCCGAACTCTCCACGTTCGGGCCCGTCGGCTTCTTCCTCGCCAACCGCGTCGGGTCGGACGCGCTGTTCGCGCTCGGCCTCGGCTGGCCCTTGTTGCTCGGCGTCACGGCCTGGGTGTGGAGCCTGGGCGCGTTCCGGCGCCGCGACCTCTTGTGAACGGAGTCCACGATGCGACGCACTGCCGACAGTTTCTGGGAGTTCCTCGACGTGCCGCTGCGCGGCGGAGCCCGCCTCTGGCTCGTCCTCCTCTGTGTGCCGCTCCTTCTGAGCTTCCTGTTCCCGCTGTGGCGCATCAGCATGAAGGCGCCGCAATACCCGGACGGGTTGTCGATGGACATCTACTCGTACCAGGTCGTCGGCGGCAACGACGGCCACGACGTCCAGGAGATCAACACGCTGAACCACTACATCGGGATGCACACGATCACGCGCGACGAGCTGCGTGACCTCGACTGGATCCCGTTCGCGCTGGTGGCGATGGTGCTGTTGGCTCTGCGCGCGGCGCTCCTCGGCAACGTGCGCGCGTTGATCGATCTGTCGATGATCGCTGGCTACGTGTCGGTCGTCGCGTTCGGGCGCTTCGTCTGGATGCTGTGGGAGTTCGGGCATCGACTCGACCCGAAGGCGCCCGTGAAGGTCGCGCCGTTCATGCCGGTGGTGTTCGGTGAGAAGCAGATCGCGAACTTCCTGACGCGCAGCATGCCCCAATTCGGCTCCCTGCTGATGGGCGCCTTCACCGTCGGCGTGTGGGGGATCACCCTGATCTACCTGTGGCGCGGCCGCCGGGAATCGTCGCTGCCGCCGTCGGCTGCGATCGCAACGTGAGGTCGCGAATGAAGGGTCTCCGCGCATGCCTTCTCTTCCTCGGCGTCGCCGCGTGCGGCGACTCCGCGCCGGTCGTCGCCAGATCCGCGCCGGATGTCGCGGCTGCGATCGCACCTGCCCATCCTCACGAAGTGGTCGTGTTCGCGACGCAATCGCTGGCGGCGCCGTTCCGCCGCCTGGCCGCGGCATACGAGCGTGCCCACGCCGGTTCGAGGGTGACACTGCGGTGCGAAGGCGGCGCCGCGCTCCTCGCTGCGATGGTCGCCGAGCAGCGCGCCGACGTCGTCGCGATCGGCGACTCGTCGTTGATGTCACGCTTCGCCGCTGCCGCGCTGCTCGAGAGCGGCAGTCCGACCGAGCTCGCGCGCAGCCGCGTGGCGATCGCGGTCGCGACGGGCAACCCGCTCGCCATCGCGGTCGCGGATGACCTCGTCAAGCCGGGTGTTCGCGCGGCGCTCGGCAAGCGGTCGTCGTCGATCGGCCGCTACGGCAGGTGGCTTCTGTCGCATCGCGGCGTGGAGTGCAGACCGGCAGTCGAAACGGACACCGCGGACCAGTTGATCGCGGCGGTGGCGGACGGACGGGCCGACGCGGCGATCGTCTACGCGACCACTGCGCTCCCGGAAGGAGTGGTACGCATCGCCGTTCCCGAGGTCGACAACCAGCCCGTGCTCTATTCGATCTCTGTCGTGCGCGGCGCGGCGGAGCCGCAAGCGGCGCGTGCCTTCCGCGCACTCGCGCTCGGCACCGAAGGGCAGTCCATCCTGCGCGAGGCAGGGTTCCTCCCGATCGGCGCAAAGTGACGCGGCGGGCCGATCGGCGCGGGAATCGACCGAAACCGGTTTCGCCCGTCGGACCGCCTCGCGTTCTTCTGGCAGACTCCCTCCGCAGACGACGCCCATGCCAAGACCGTTTCTTCGTCACCTCGTCCTGAGTTTCGGGACCGCCTTCCTCGCTGCCGCGGCCGTGACGGCCGACGCAGCCGCACAGGTGCGAATGAACCTGCGCAACACGACGCAGATCGACGCCTTGACGCACGGCTGGATTCCCGGCGCGACGGTGGACGAGCGCTTCTGGCCGCTCGAAGTGAACGACTTCGCGCATGGCGACGTGGACGGCGACGGCGATCTCGACCTGCTCGCCGCCGTCAGCGGGTTCGGCACGAGCCGGCTGTGGCTCAACGACGGCAGCGGCGCGTTCGTGCAGTTCGTCGACATCCCGTGGGTGGGTGCGCGTTGTGTGCTGTTCGACGCCGATGGCGACGGCGACCTCGATGCCCTCATCGGCGGCGGCCGCATCAGCTACGGCGGCGCCACCGCGACGGGGCTCTTCCTGAACGACGGCAGCGGCGCGTTCAGCTACTCCCCGACCACACCGACCAGTCCTTCGTCGATCCAGACACGGTCGCTGTCCGTCGGCGACGTGGACGGCGACGGCGATCTCGACGTGCTCTTCTTCGGCGAAGGGCCGACTCCGTGCCTCTTGTGGCGCAACGTCGGCGGCGGAGTCTTCGTCGACGCTTCCGCGAACGTGCAGCCCCCGATCCTCTTCCACACCGTCGGCACGTTCACCGACATCGAACCCGACGGTGACCTCGACATCGTCTTCCGCACGACTGCTTCCGGTCCCTGCGAGACGCGAGTCAACGACGGCACCGGCGTGTTCGGCGCCGGTCCTCCCATCGCGTTCTCGGTTCCTTCCGTCGATGCAGCGGTCGCCGACGTCGACGGTGACGGACTGCTCGACCAGGTGGGCGTGCGACCGTTCGGCGTGCCGGGTCCGATGCCGACCGATCCGGTGGTCTGGGTGCGGCGCAACACCGGCAGCGGCTTCGTGGACGTGACAGCGGCGTGGTTCGAGCCGCACGCGCTCGTCGACCACACCGTCGGCTGGGACGCGCTCGTGTGCGAAGTGTTCGACGTCGACGGCGACGGCGACCCGGATCTCGTGACCGGCGGCACGGAGCAGAAGGGGCCGACTTCGACGACCGTCGGTGTGCCGCCGAAGGTGTTCCTGAACGTCGAGGGGCAGCGTTTCCTCGACGCGGGGCGGCCGGCGTTCCCGTTCACGCAGGACGGGGCCGCAGCGATGGACGCCGGGGACATCGACGGCGACGGCGACGTCGACCTCGTGACGTTCGCGCAGGCACACTACGGCAGCGCCTCGGCGGACGTGTGGCGGCAGGACGGTGCGGGCCGCTTCGCGGAGGCGGGGTTCCTGCCGTTTTCGTCGCCCCACGGTTTCTCGGCACTGAGGCTCGCCGACGTCGACGGCGACGGCGATCTCGATCTGTTCGGCATCAACGGCTACGGGCAGTGTTTTCCCGGAGTCGCCGGGCAGCACCGGCTGGCGCTGAACGACGGCTCTGGCAACTTCACCGACGTCACCGCGACGCACATGCCGGTCTCGGCCAACACCGGCGGCGCGTCCTGTGCGGTCGGCGACGTGGATGGCGACGGCGACCTCGACATCGTGATCGGTTCGTACGAACAGGGCTGGGGCGGGACCGGCGTGCCCTTGCTGCTCCTCCTGAACGACGGATCAGGTGTGTTCACGAACGCGTCGGCGCAGCTGCCGTCGACGCCGTTGCAGGCCGGGCACACGGTTCTGTGCGACTTCGACGGCGACGGCGATCTCGACCTCGTCGCGGCGGTGGACCGCTTCCACTCGTCGACGCGGCGGATCGTCTTCTTCGCGAACAACGGCGCCGGTGTGTTCACGGACGAATCCGCGGCCCGGTTGCCTTCGTCGATGTTCTCCTGGGGAGTGAGCGTGCTGGACCTCGACCATGACGGCGATCTGGACATCGCGCAATCCGACGTCGACCTCGTCAACGACGGCACGGGCCACTTCGTCGCCGCGAACGTGGCGGCGACGCGCCTCGTGGTCGAGGACCTGGATCGCGACGGTGTCGTCGACGCGATCGAGGAGATCGGCAGCCAGTCGAGCGGTGGCCTGCGGGTGGTCGGTGGTGCGGTCGTCTTCGGCGCGTCGGCCGACTACGGCCACACGGTCCTGCCCGTCGACCTCGACAACGACGGCGATCTCGATCTCGTCGTCGCGACGCTGCGGGACGGCGGGAACCCCGACCTGCGGTACACGCGATGCGAAGTGATCTACAACCTCCGCCGCGACATGCGCGTCCTGGGTCACCCGCGCCTCGGCCAGCCGTACCGCATGCATCTGCGCGCGACGAACGGAAGCTCGCCGACCCTCGGGATCGTCTGCATCGCCGCGGCGACGCTGCCGCTGCCCGTCGAGATCCCCGGCTGGGGCAAGCTGATCCTCGATCCCGCAGCGATCATCCCGTGGACGGCGGTCGTCGTTCCGGATTCGGACACCGCCGCGGAGGCGGTCTTGCCGATCCCCGACCTGGCCACGTTCCACGGGCTCGCGTTGAGCTGCCAGTCGCTGCTGATCCCGGTCGGCGCGGAGCAGCACATTCACCTGACCAATGGCGTCACGCTCACGGTCGAACGGTGATGCGGTGTCAGTCAGCGCGGGGATCGTCCAGCCGTTCGCGCAGTCGCGCGAGTGCCTTGCTGAACAAGGCGCGCGACGAATCCGCGCTGGCGAGGCCGAGTTCCGCGGCGATCTCGGCGTGCTCCATTTCGAGGACGAGCTTGTGATAGACGATCTCGCGCAGCGGCGAGCCGAGGCCCAGCAGCGCGCGTTCGAGGCGGCCGTCCAGTTCGACGGCGCTGGCGACTTCGCTCGGCGATCGCGCCGGATCGCCGCCGCCGAGGCTGCTGATCGTCGTGACGCCGAGGTCGGCGCGACGCTGCACGGCGCCACCGCCGCGCTTCTGTGCGTGGCCGCTCCGGCGGGCGTCCAGGATCCGCGACTCGGCGATGCTCGCGAGCCATGCGATGAAGCGACCCTCCGATTCGGCGCGGAACCCGTGCAGGTTGCGCAGCGCGGTGAGCATCGTCTCCTGCACGATGTCGTCGAAGTCGTTCATGTCGACCAGCGTGCTGCCGAGGCGCAGCGCGGTGAGGCCGCGAACGCGCGGCGTGTAGCGCGCGCACAGTTCGGCCACCGCGTCGCGATCGCCGCCCTGCGCCCGAACCACGAGGGCGAGCGTCGCCGCGTCGGGTTGGCGAGGAGCGTCGGGCACACGCGGAGCCTATCCGCCGGCGTGAGGAGTTGAGGATCGCTCATGGCCACGGGTACGGTCGACGATCCGTGGGAACGCACGCTGGCGATGCGCCTTCGCTCGCTGTACGGCGGCGCCAGCGGCGCGGAGGGAAGCGAGAGCCGCCCGGTGGCCGAACTCGAGGAGCGGCTGCGAGAGCAGATCGCCGCGCTGCAGCGGGTCGGCCCCGACCGCTACCGCATCGAGGCCGTGATCGCCGAAGGCGGCATGGGTCGCATCCATCTGGCCCGCGACACGCTGGCGCAGCGTGCAGTCGCGTTGAAGCGGGCTGCGCCCGTCGGGGACGGGGCCGAGATGGTGCGTCGCCGCCTGCGCCTGCTCGCCGAGGCTGCGACGATTGCCCGCCTGCAGCATCCCGGCGTCGTGCCTCTCTACGACGTCGGCGTGCTCGACGGCGAACCGTTCTTCGCGATGCCCCGTGTGGCCGGCGCGAATCTCGTCGAGGTGCTGAACGGTGGTGTCGAGTTGCCGCGTGCGATCGAGTTGCTGCGCCGCATCGCGGACACGATGGCGTACGCGCACGCACAGGGGGTCGTGCACCGCGATCTGAAGCCGGCGAACGTCATGATCGGCGAATACGGCGAGGTGTTCGTGATGGACTGGGGTCTCGCAGCGGGCGAGATCGCCGGTGACGTCGGCGACGCCGCGGCGGGAGTCGGCCGCGACGCGGCGGTTCCGCTGACGCAGAGCGGCAGCGTTCTCGGCACGCCGGCCTACATGGCGCCGGAGCGCCTCGTCGCCGGCGCTGCGAACGCTCCAGCGGGCGACGTCTACGCGCTCGGTGCGATCCTGTACCAGATACTGACGGGTGCCGCGCCCTACTCGCGCGAACCGGGGGACCGGTCGCCGACCGCGATCCTGGCCGCGATCCGCGAACGCGGGCCGCTGCCCGTGCTCGGCGTCGCCGCGAACGCGGATCCGGAGCTCGCGGCGGTCTGCGAACGCGCGATGCATCGTCGACCGGAGCAGCGGTACGCGGACATGCACGAGTTCGCCGCCGATCTGCGTGCGTGGGCCCAGCATCGACCGGTCCGCGCGCACGGGGGCGGAGTCGCGACGTTCGCGCGCAAGTGGGTGCGGCGCAACCGGGCGCTGGCGGCGACGCTGGCCACCGCGGCCGTCGCTCTGCTCGGGGCGAGTTCGTGGTTCGTCGTGCGAGTCGCGGATGCGCGCGATCGCGCCGAGCAGCGACTCGCCGAGATCACGGATCTCTCCGTGGCCGAGCAGGTCGCCGATCTGCGGCGCCGCGCGGAGAACGACCTGTGGCCGCCGGGCGAGCGCGTCGCTCTCGCGATCGCCGACTGGCTCGCCAGTGCGGAGGCGCTGCGGCCCGCGCTCGCGCGCCTGGAAGCGCGCCGGAGCG
>JAEUHQ010000025.1 GCA_016794565.1 Planctomycetota bacterium
CAGCGCGGCGTAGGCGTCGACCGGGATCTGCGCGGTGTCGCGGATCCACTCGCCGTGGCCGGTGTCCTGGCCCCACCTGCCCGCCGGGATCGCGTAGAGCCCCCAGTGCACGAACATCCCGAAGCGCGCCTCCCGCCACCAAGCCATGCGCGCGTCGTGCGACGCGGGGGCGAGCCGGGTGTCGGGCTGCACGGCGGTCGAACTGCACGCTGCGGCGAAGACTGCGGCCGTGAGCAGGGCGGAGAAACGGAACGTGGGATGGCGCATCGAAGCGCCAACTGAACCACGAACGGCCTGCGCGGTCGACGCCGCTCCGCGCTGGCGGCCGGCGCCGCGAGCCGCTTCACTCCCGCACCGTGCTCGCTTCGATCCAGTCCTTGACCGCGCTGCTCGGGGCGCTCGCGCTCGCGACGCTGCTGGCCCCGCGTCTCCGCCTGCCGCAGCCGCTGGCGCTCGCGTTCGCGGGCATGGCGCTGGCATTCGTGCCGTCGGTGCGCGACCTGGACATCGACCCGCAGGTGATCCTCGTCGGCTTCCTGCCGCCGCTGCTGTACGCCGATGCGTTCCGCACGTCGTGGCGCGACTTCCGCCGCTGGTTGCGGCCGATCCTGATGCTCGCGATCGGTCTCGTCGCATTGACGATCGTGACCGTCGGGTTCGTCGCGAAGTGGATGCTGCCGTCGCTGCCGTGGTCGGTGTGCTTCGTGCTCGGCGCGATCGTCTCGCCGACCGACACCGTTGCGGCGCAGGCGGTCATCGAGCGCCTGCGTGTGCCGCGTCGCATCACCGCGATCCTCGGCGGGGAGAGCATGGTGAACGACGCGACCGGTCTGGTCGGCGTGCAGATCGGCGTCGTCGTGACGCTGCACGGCATGGTGCACGCTTCCACTGTGGCCTGGCAGTTCGCGTGGGTGGCGGGCATGGGCATCGTGATCGGAGCGCTGTGCGGCGTCGCGTTCTCGTTCGCGAATCGGCTGGTTCGCGATTCGTCCGTGCTGTTCACGCTGTCGCTGCTGTCGCCGTACCTCGCGTATGCGGCCGCCGACGGGTTCGGCGGGTCGGGCGTTCTCGCGGTCGTCGTCGCGGGGGCAATCGTCGCGTGGCGCATCCACACCATCGCGCCGCTGACGCGCCTCTCGCTGCGCGCGTCGTGGGACCAGCTCGCGTTCCTGCTGAACGGCCTGTGCTTCCTCTACATCGGTCTCGAGTCGCCGTGCCTCCTGCACGTTGCGGCCGGCGAAGGGCGGTCGTTGTGGCTCGCGGGACTCGCGGTCGCCGGCACGGTCATCGTGACGCGCATCGTGTGGTGCTTCCCGAACGCGTACGTGCCGCTGTGGCTGTTCCCGCGGCTGCGCGCGATCGAAGGCGGCTACCCGCCGCTCGGCGGCGTCGTGCTGGCGTCCTGGTGCGGCGTGCGCGGGGCGGTGTCGCTGGCGGCGGCGCTCGCGCTGCCGACGGTCACGCCGGAGGGGCTGCCGTTCCCCGGCCGCGCCGACGTGACCGCGTGCACGTTGGCGGTGATCCTCGCGACGCTGTTCGTCCAGGGCGCCACGCTGCACCCGCTGGTGAAGCTGCTCCGCTTCCGCGACGACGGCACGACGGACAGCGAACTGCGCCGTGCGCGCGAACAGGTCCTGTCGGCCGGCATCGCGCGGCTCGACGCGTTCTGTTCCGAGAACTCGTGTCCCGTCGCGGTGCATCGCTACCGCGAGTCGATGGTCGACCAGCTCGCGTCGCTGCGCGCGGACGACGACGCGGAGCGACAGCACGCGGTGCACCGGCTGGCCGTGTCGCTGCAGGTGCGCGCTGCGGTACTCGAGGCGCAGGAATCGGCTCTGCTGCGGCTGCGCGACGGCGGCCAGCTCGACGACCTCGCGTTCGGCGCGCTGCTGGCCGAACTCGACCACGCCGTCGCGGCCGCCGCGAGCTGACGCAGCGGTTCAGTCGGGGATGCGGTAGCGGCGGAACGCGTAGGGAGGGAAGTCGTCGGCGAACGTGTGTTCGCGCAGGGCGAGTTCGCGGCCGTCGTCGGAAGTCGCGCGGGCGCCGTGCGGCACCGCGAACTCGAACGTCACTCTCGCCGGCGCCGCGCCGAGCGAGGCGGCGAAGACGTGCAGCGCGCCGCCGTGGCGGTGCACACGCAGCGCGACTTCGCCCGCCGGGGCGGTCTTCGCGATCACTGCATCGGACACGCGGGGGCTGTTCAGGACGACCGCGTCGTGCGCGATCGCGGCGTTCACTTCGCGCACCGCCGCGGCGATCTCGGGATGCGCGAGCAGGCCCGCCTCGACGAATGCCGGCTCGAACTCGTGCGCGAACCACACGACGCCACTGGCGCCGCTGCACACCGCGATCCACGCGGACGAACGGATCTGGGCCGGCGTCGGGCGCGCGTTGCCGCCGCCGACGTGCGCGCTCTCGAGCACGGCCCAGACGGGCTTCTTGTCGCCGGTTCCGTCGCGCAGCCGGCGCACGCCGCGGGCGACGAACTCGAGACGCCCCGTCACGTCGGCGTGTGCGTGGCTCACCGGGTAGATGTCGAACGACGCGAGGTCGCAGCCCTTCAGGTATTCGGGGTAGTCCTCCGGATGGCCGCTGCGTTCGCCGCGTCCGTGCCAGCCGTCCCATGCAGCGCCCTGGCCGAGATTCAGCAGCACCGGTCGCGTCGGGTCCGCGCGGTGCATGCGTTCGTACGCCTCGACGACGCGCCACGGCTCGATCGGCGGCTTGTAGCCGGTGAGACGGCGGCCCTGCGCGTTGTCCGGCTCGTCGGCGTGCATCCAGCCGACGACGACGGGCTTCTCGTACGCGAGGGCAACGTCGTTCTGTGCGCAGATCACGCGCATGCCTGCTGCAGCGAGGGCGTCGAGCTGGTCCTTCGTCGGGCCCTGCCACAGGCCGACGTACAGGTTGACGCCGAGATCGGCGTAGCGCTCGGCGTTCGCCGGCGCCTGGAGCCAGACGCCGATCGGGAAGAACGTCTCGTCGCGCGGCAGGCCGTTCGCGAAGCGCTGCGGGGTTCCCGTCGTGTCCTGGGCGACGACGAACGCGACCGTCGCGGCGAACGCGATGGCGCAGCGGGTCAGCACGGCGGCGCCACCGGGTCAGCCGCGCTCGCGCGACGGAACAGCGACACGAGCGCCTCCAGCGTGATCCACACCGCCAGCACGAGCAGCACGACGGCGACGATCGCGAGCGCGGGGTCCGACGCACCGGCGATCTGCAGCACGAGGGCACTGATCGTCGTGGCCATCATGAACACCATGGGCACGCCGACGGCGACGCGCAGCAGCACGGATTGCCGTGTTCGTGCCAGCCACAGCGACAGGCCGACGAGCGTGAGACCCGCGAGCAGCTGGTTGGTGGAGCCGAAGAGCGGCCAGATGACCTTGTATGCGGGCACGAGGTTGCCCTTGCCGTCCGTCGCGGTCTGCGCGACGAACCATGCGGGCAGCATCAGGGACACCACCGTGCCGACGATGCCCGCGGTGCGAGTGCGCCATCCGGTGAACTCGGTGAACAGGTAGCGGGCGAGGCGCGTGCACACGTCCAGCGTGTCGTAGACGAACGTCGCGAACGCGAGCATGCCGAACGTGACCGCGAACTGCAGCGGCACGCCGAGT
>JAEUHQ010000117.1 GCA_016794565.1 Planctomycetota bacterium
CGCCGAGCTGCACCCGTACGGCCCGGAGATCAAGCCGCTCGACTTCTACGACGGCACCTGGTTCGACACCTGGGCCGCGAAGGGGAGCAAGAAGGGCACGGACGCCGAGAGCGGCGAGATGATGGCCGACAAGCGCTGAGCCGCGCTCGCGGCGCGCCCGTCGCCGCCCTCGCCGTTCGTCAGTGCTTCAGCGGCGTGTGTCCGCGCCGCGCCCCGTCGCGTCGAGCAGCCGCTCCGCGAAGTGGGGCAGGCGCAGCAGCAGTGCGACTCCCGCTGCTGCATCGGTCGCCGCGTTCTTCTCGAGCCAGTCCTTCAGTTCGCGCAGGGCGGTCTGTTGCTGGTTGCCGAGTTCGGGCTCGGCGAGCCATGCATCGAGATTCGTACGCACCGTGGCGAGCGCGGCTTCGGCGCTGCCGGTCAGGGTCGGCGCGCGCCAGTCCGCGAAGTAGAGCGTGCGCAGGGCATTCGCCTGCGCCGGGCGACCTTCGAGCTCCGCGCGCAGGATGTCGGCGGCGTAGAGGCGCTCGGTGAATCGGCGGACATCGGTGGCGCGCGAGCGATTCGCCAGCGTCTGCAGGAACTGGCGCATGCGGTCGCGCTGGCTCGGCCCGATCTGACCCATCAACCACTCCTCGGCCGCGGGAACCGCGGTGCGCAGCGGCGTCGTCCTGGTGGCGTCTGCGCCGAGCGTCTGGACTCCTTCGTTGGCGGCTCGGCGCGCGCGTTCGAGCAGGGCAGTCACCTGCGGTGGGGACTCCGGCGACTGCAGGGCCGCTCGGAGCGGCGCCGGTGCGTCCTGCGCATGGGGCACCACGACGACGCTCGGGAGCAGACTGTGCAGCTCCGCGAGCCGTGCGGCCGCGACCCAGCGCTCCAGGTTGTTCGTGTCGGCGGCGATCCTCGTGTAGTCGGCGGCGGCGCCGCCCACGTCGAGGTCCATCACTTCGCGGAGCCATGCGCGGTGCAGCGTCGTGGCGTCACCCGGCACGCTCTGGCGGTGCGGCTCCTGGGGCGCCCCGGCAAGGACGTGCGCCGTCGTCACCAGGATCGCGAGCGCGCGCGGGATCACGCTTCCTCCTTCAGCAGTTGCGACTCGAACCGGTATCCGAGGCCGTGCACCGTGACGACGTGAACGGGCTTCTCGACGTCCCGCTCGACCTTCTTCCGGAGCCGAGCGATGTGGTTGTCGACCGTGCGTGTGGTCGGCAGGTGCACGTAGCCCCACACACGACGCAGCAGGTCCTGGCGGCTCACCACTTCCCCGCGGTGCTCGACCAGCATGCGAAGGATGTCCGCTTCGTAGCGGGACAACTGCGTCTCGGCGCCGTCGCGCAGGATGGAGAAACGGCGCCAGTCGACGACGAGATCGGGGAAGTGCATCACGCCGCCGACGCCCGTCTTGTCGCCGACGCCGGCTTTTGCGCCGATCTGGGTGCGCCGGAGAACGGCGCGGATGCGTGCGGTGAGTTCGCTCAACCCGAACGGTTTCGTGAGGTAGTCGTCGGCCCCCAGTTCGAGGCCCTGGACCTTGTCGCGGTCCTGGCCCTTCGCCGAGATGATGATGATGGGCGTCTCGTGCCCGGCCTCGCGCAGTTGCCGCAGCACCTCGAGTCCGGGCACGTGCGGCAGCCCGAGATCGAGCAGGATGAGCGACGCGCTGCCGTCCTTCGCCTTGCGCAGGCCGTCGCGGCCGTCCGCGGCCGTCTCGACCTTGTAGCCCTCGAGTTCGAGGTTGTGCTGGAGGCCGGCACGGAGGTCCGGCTCGTCCTCGATCACGAGGATCACCGTATCGGTCAGGTTGCTCATGGTCGGTCGGTTCCGTGCGTTCGGGCAGGGCTCGGCACGTGCGTGGGTTCGTCGGGTGGTTCGGGCGCGCGCGGCAGCGTCAGGCGGAGCACGCTGCCGGATCCCTCGCGTTCGAGAGCCTGGACATCGCCGCCGTGGGCCCGCGCGAAGTGGCGCACGAGGCTCAGGCCGATCCCGGCGCCGCGTACTTCGCCGGCGTTCGAGGCGCGGTAGAAGCCCTCGAAGATCCGGCTTCGTTCCGCCGCGGGGATGCCGCGTCCGCGGTCGCGGACCTCGACGACGGCGAGGTCGCCCTCCGTCGTGAGTTCGAGTTCGACCTCGTGGTCCTGGTCGGGCCCGTACTTCGCGGCGTTCTCGAGCAAGTTGATGATCGCGCTCTCGAACGCGTGCACGTCGCAGCGCACCCGCACTCCGCGCGGCAGCGTTTCCACCAGGATCGCGCCGCGGGCCTCCAGATGCGGCGTGTACGCGTCACACACCGTGCGGAGCACTTCGCCCAGATCGACCACTTGCGGCTCGTAGTGGATCGTCCCGGCCTGTTGGCGCGAGAAGTCGAGGATGCGCTGGATCAGCACGGTGAGTCGTTCCGACTCCCTGACGATGATCCCGCCGAACTGCGCCGTCTGCGTACTGTCGCGCGCGCGGCCCATGCCGAGCGTTTCGCCGTACATCCGGATCAGGGCGAGCGGCGTCTTCAGTTCGTGCGAGACGCGGGAGACGAGGTCGACCTTGAGCTCGGCCAGCTCGGCCTCGCGAGCGACCGAGCGCCAGAGCCACAGCGCGCCGCCGAACGCGGTCGCGAAGAGGGCGAACATCAGCAGCGTCCGGTTGCGCGCGGCCGCGTTCGTCTCGGCGATCAGGCGCTCGGCGTCCGCGGGGAACGCCCGCAGCAGGAGGCCGTGACGCTCGACGTGTGGCGGCACGAATGTCGCCGGAACCGTCGCGGGGGGCGGCACCATCGTCGCGTCGTCGGGCGCGTCGATCGCGAGTGCGAACGTGGTGCCCTCGCGCTGCAGCGTCGCGAGGGCCGGTGCCAGCATGCGCTCGAGATTGACGTGCACACCCACGCGGTTGCAGCGGAACTTCGCCTGCTCCTCCGGTGACGCCTGACGAACGCACAGGATCGTCGTCTGCCCGGCGATGGTCGACACGATGCGGGCGTCGTCGTCGGTCTCGGGTTCTGCCTCGGTCGCGGTCGTCTGGCGCAGCCGGCGCAGGCGCAGACCGAACTTCAGGACCAGGTCGTAGGCGCTGGCGAACGTGCGGGTCTGTTCGCGTTGTCGTTCTTCCACGAGCAGCGAGTCGGCTTCGGCTCGCGTCGTGCCGTCGGCAGGGATGCCGGCCGAGAGTCGGGAGCAGATCGCTTCGAGCAGACCGTCGGCGAGTGCGTCGCGCCGGCCCTCGGCGATCGTGCGCAGGAGTCGCAGGCGATCCGCGTCGTTGCCCATCTCCGCGAGCGCGGCCTCGGACAGGACCGCGATCGCGGCGCCGCTCTGGTCGATGCGACCCACGCGGTTCGCGCTGTTCGCGTAGCGGCTGCAGCGTTCGAACTCCGTGCGGGCATGGTCCGCTTCGCCCATCGCACGGTGCACGGTGCCGAGTCGGAAGCGCGCCTGCATCTCGGCGAGCTCCAGTTCGGTGCGGCGGCCGCGCCCCGGCTGCGTCGCGGCGCCGATCTGCGCGATCAACTGTCGCAGCAGCGCTCGCGCGGCCGCCTTGTCGTCGCGCACGAGGAGCAGGTCGACCGCCTGCATCGCCGCCGTGATCGCGTTGTCGCCGCCGCGGGAACCGAAGTCCTTCGAGAACGGCAGGTCGAGGCCGGCGGGGGGGAGATCCGGCCACACCAGTCCCAGCTGCGCGTCGAGCAGGAGCACGTCGAGCACGTTCGCGAAGCGCTCGGTGCCTCGCATCGCGAGGACCGTGCGCACCGGACCGTTCGTTTCGAGCAACCGCCGCGACTCCTCGAGCACCGGCGGCAGCTGCTGTTCGAACTGCTGGTCGATCATCTGCGCGGCGCTCTGCAGGAACTGCCGCGCTTCTCGTTCGAGGGCGGCCTCTGCTTCGGCGCCGCTGCGCTGCAACTCGCGGTGCCCGAGGAACGCCAGCACCGCGAGCGGGCCGAAGAACGTCGCCAGCGCGAAGAGCTGACGACGGCGGAAACGCGAAGGTCTCGAAGGCATCGGCGCGGGCGACGGGGAGGGCAGCGTATCGACAGCGGCGCCGTGCAGGTAGGTCGCCGCGTCGCTCCGATCGCAACGGTTCGAGCGGTTCGCCGGCCGCAGCGAAGTGGTATCCTGCCGCACCGGCCGCGCGTCGCCGGCAGAACCAAGATGGCACTACCGTCCCGCACGTCCTGGAGAGGCTTCCTGAAGCTGAGCCTCGTCTCCGTTCCCGTGAAGGCGTTCACTGCGAACGAGACGAGCGGTGAAGTGCACCTGAACCAGTTGCACAAGGACTGCAACAGCCGGATCAAGTACCAGAAGGTCTGCCCCGAGCACGGGGAGGTCGTGAGCGACGCGATCGTCAGTGGCTTCGAGCACAAGAAGGGCCACTACGTGGTCGTCGACCCCGACGAGGTCGACAAGCTGCGGACCAAGTCCGATCGCGCGGTCAGCATCGACGGGTTCATCCCGAACGACGCGATCGACCCGATGTACTTCGCCGGGAAGGCACACTACCTCCTGCCGGACGGAGTCGCCGGCGAGCGGCCGTACGCGCTCCTGCGGCAGGGGATGGTGAAGAACGGCGTTTGCGCGATCGCCCAGGTCGTGATGTCCGGGCGCGAGCAGCTCGTGTTGCTGCGACCGCACGGCTCGCTGCTGGTGATGACGGGCCTGCACTACCCGCAGCGGGTGCGCAAGGGCGCCGAGTTCGAGTCCGACGTGCCCGCGGTCACGTTCAAACCGGAGGAGGAGGCGCTCACGAACACGTTGATCGCTGCATCGCGACTCGCGCAGTTCGACCTCGGCTCGTACAGCGACCAATACGTCACCAAGCTGAAGAAACTGATCGACATGAAGGTCGCCGGCCAGGAGGTCGTCCAGGTCAAGGACCACGAGGAGCCGAAGATCCTGAACCTGATGGACGCGCTGAAGAAGAGCGTCGCCGAAGCCCAGGCGCGTGCGGCGGGTGTTCCGCTGCCCGATGCGGGCGAGGACGCGGCCGCCACTGCGAAGAAGCTGGCGCCGAGCGCCGGCAAGAAGAAGGGGCCGCGAAAGGTCGAGGGAGAGTAGGTGACGACGGGACCCGGCCTCCCGAATCACATCGAGCCGATGCTCGCTCGCATCGGCGAGCCCTTCGACGCGGACGATCACGTCTTCGAGGTGAAGTGGGACGGCGTCAGGGCCATGTCGTACGTCGAGCGCGATGGACTCCGGGTCCACGGGCGCAAACGCCGTGATCTGGCTGCGCGCTACCCCGAGCTCGGCGTGCTGCGGCGACTGCCGGCCGGCACCGTCCTCGACGGCGAACTCGTCGTGCTCGGTGCGGACGGCCGTCCCGATTTCCCGGCGGTCCTGCGCCGCGAGAACTCCTCGTCCCGCGACGGTGATCCGGTGACGTACGTCGTCTTCGACATCCTGTATCGCGCGTTCGAGCCGGTGTTGCGGCGTCCGTTGGCCGAGCGCCGGACGATCCTCGCCGAGTTGTTCGCGTCGAACGCGCTCCCGCGAGTCGTGGCATCCGAAGGTGTCGTCGGACGCGGTCGCGACCTGTTCGCCGCGGCGTCGGCGCAGGGTCTCGAAGGCATCGTCGGCAAGCGTCTGGACGCGCCGTACCGCCCCGGCGAGCGCACCGCGGCATGGGTGAAGATGAAACCGGTGCGAGCGGTGCACTGCGTGATCCTCGGTTTCGAACCGGACGGTCCCGACGACTTCAAGTCGCTGATCGTGGCGTCGGACTTCGACGGGCGGTTGCAGTGTGTGGGTCGCGTGGGGTCCGGGCTCGACCAGGCGACGAAGGTGCGTCTGCGCAGCGCGTTGTTCGCTCGGCGCTCGGAGCGACCGCTGGTCGACACGGATCTCGACGGGGCGTGGGTGGCGCCGGGGTTGTTCTGTCGCGTCAGCTACCTCGAACGCACGGCGAACGGTTCGCTGCGAGCGCCGGTCTTCCTCGGCATGGTCGACGGAGACGACGCATGAAGCCGTCGTCGCCCGAGCCCGAGGCGACCGAGCGCCGCTTCTCACCCGCGGAGATCGCCGAACTCTGCGGCTTGCCGGCGGCCGTCGTGCGGCGCTGGATCGCGCAGGGCCTGCTGGTGCCGCGGCGCGGCAGCGTCGAGGAGTTCCCGTTCCGCGCGCTCGGTCTTGCACGCGCGCTCGCAGACCTGTGGCGCGCCCGGTGGACTGCGCCGCGCATCTTCCGAGCCTGGCAGCTCGCCCGCACCGTCGTTGCGGATGCCGACGCTGCGCTGACAGGCCTCGTCGCCAGCATCGGTCAGAAGCGCGTCACCGTGCGAACTCCCGACGGGCGCCTCGTCGAGCCAGGCGGGCAACTGCTGTTCGACTTCGGCGAAGTCGCGCGGCGGGCCCGGATCCTGCCCAATCTCCGTTCTCCGGACGATTGGTTCCAGGTCGGCGTCGATGCGGAAGCCGCGGGTCGGCTCGAGGACGCCGTTCGCGCGTACGAGCGCGCGCTCGCCAGCGGCAACGCGGAGGCGCACTTCAACCTCGGCAACTGTCACTACGCGCTGCGTCGGCGTCCGGAGGCTGCGGCCCAGTTCCTGGCGGCGACGGCGATGCAGCCGGGCTACGCGGAAGCATGGAACAACCTCGGGATCGTGCGCGGCGAACTCGGAGATCGCGACGGATCGATCGAGGCCCTGCGCGCTGCGCTCGCGCTCGTGCCGCACTACGCGGACGCACACTACAACCTGGCCGAGGCGCTGGCGGTGATCGGAGACATCGACGGGGCGAAGCGCCATTGGCGCGCCTACCTGTCGTTCGATCCGAACAGTCGCTGGGCCGATCGGGTGCGCCGCCGCCTGCAGATGCCCCCGCTCGATCGCAACTGATCCAGTGCAACCGACCCGCCTGCTCGCGTGCGGCCGGACGGGTGGCCTTCGTCAGCGGCCGCGGAGCACGTCCTCCAGTGCCTCGATCGCCTGCATCAGGTCCTGCCGATCCTCGAGTGCGGCGCGAAACAGGTCGCCGCGTTCGCCGATGCGGGCCGGCATGCTGCGGATCGTGAACAACTGCGGCGACAAGTCGTCGCGTTCGAGTTCGTCCCAGGCGAGCGGCGCCGACACCGATGCCCCGCGGATCGGGCGAACCGAGTACGGAGGCACGATCGTCTGGCTGCGGCGATTCTGCAGGAAGTCGAGATAGACCTTGCCGTCGCGGCGGTCGGGCAGCCGTTCGACCGTCGCGATGTCCGGGAGCTCCCGTACGAGGATGCGGGCCACTGCTTCGCAGAACATGCGGGAGTGGTCGTACGTGTAGCCCGGTCGGAGTGGCACGAAGACGTGCATGCCGAACTTGCCCGACGTCTTCAGGAGAGGGCGCAGCCCGATTCCGCGCAGGAGACGACCCGCCGCGCGCGCGATGCGCACGACGTCGGCGAACGGCGCCTGCTTGGGATCGAGATCGAGCACCGCCCAGTCCGGCGAATCCGGGGTCGACACACGCGACAACCACGGGTGCAGATCGATGCTGCCGAGATTCACGACGTGCAGCAGCGCGTCGAGGTCGTCGATCACGTGGTGAGGGACGATGCCGTCGTCACTCGGCACCGGTGCCGTGCGCAGCCACTCGGGTGTGCCCTCCTTCGCTTCGCGCTGGTAGAACGACTTGCCGTCGATGCCGTCGGGGAAGCGGTTCAGGTGCACCGGCCGATCGCGAAGGTGCGGCACGAGGACGTCGGCGACCGAGCGGTAGTACGCGAGCAGGTCGCCCTTCGTGTAGCCCTCGGCGGGCCAGTAGACCTTGCCGAGGTTCGTCGGCTTCGTGCGCAGGGTTGCGCGATTCGTTCTCCGTTCGGCTTCGGTGGGTCCCGCCGTCGCGGTCGTCGGTTCCGCCGCGATCCGTCGCCAGTCCGAGTGAGCTCCTTCGTGGTAGAGGCTCGCGCCGCGCTTTCCGATGGCAGCAGGCAGACCCGCGGCCGAGATGGCCTGGAGGAGCGCCTGGCCGCTGCCGGTCACGTGGTCGACGTACGAGACGCCGGGCAGATCGGCGATCAGCGTTCGCAGCGCGGCCTTCCGATCGAAGAGGGGCAGTGGCCGGAGATCGAACTCCTCCCAGTGCAGCAGATCGAACGCGTAGTACGTGATGCCCGCGCCGTCGCCGGCCAGTGCTGCGCGCAGTGCGCCGCGGTCCGGACGGCCCCTGCCGTCGAGCGCGACGAGTACGCCATCGAGCATCGCTCGCGAGCAACGCAGCGCGGCGAGCGCGTCGTTCACACCGCGCGGAACCGTGTCGACGCCCTGTACCGCCGTCGTCGAACCGTCTTTCGTGGCGAAGCACCGCAACCCGTCGAACTCCATCTCGAACACCCACGCGGGGTCGTCGAACCCGGCTACCTCCGAATCCCAGTGCATCGCCGCGGGGGTGATCGACATCGGCGCTCGCGGTGCCGCACCGATGTCGATGCCGAGCGCGCTGTCGCGTGACGGGCCCGCGTAGAGATCGCGCGACTTGAAGAGGAGCCAGCTGTTCTTGCTCTGCTGCGTTCGCACCAGGTGCCATTCGCCGCGAAGCCGACGACCCGCGAGTTGCACCTTGATCTCGCCGCGCGCGACCGCTTCGTCCCACGACCGCGCCTTCACGAGTTCGTACGTGCCGCGATCCCAGATCGCCATCGTGCCCGCGCCGTACTGTCCGCGAGGGATGCGACCGCTGAAGTGCTCGTATTCGAGCGGATGGTCCTCGGTGCGCACGGCCAGTCGCTTCTCGCCCGGGTCGTACGAAAAGCCACGCGGCACGGCCCACGAACAGAGCACGCCGCCGTGTTCGAGTCGGAGGTCGTAGTGCAGGTTTCGCGCTTCGTGTCGGTGCACGACGAATGTCGCGTCGTCGCGCGCGATCGGAGGTGCGGGCTCGGGCTCGGGAGTGACGCGGAAGTCGCGCTTCTTGCGGTACTCGTCGAGCGGGTCGCTCATTGGCGCGGCGATGGTAGGAGCGGGTGCCCTGGTTGCCGAACGCGCCCTCGATCTTCGCCGGACGAGCATGGTCGCGTGCGCAATTGCACGGCGAGCGCAAGCGCACCGCCGCGCCGGCTGCGCGCGGCCAATGTTGCAACGCGTTCGAAGAAAGATGCTTACGGCGTCTGCGATGGGGCGGAGGGGGCGGGTGTCGGGTGCCCGGACAGGGGCGATTGCCCGGACCGTGCCGAGGTACCGCCTTTGCTTGGCAGGAGACAGTCTCCGGCGATGCCACCCGGGGCACGTGCCCGAACTCGTCGCTTGCGTGGAACCTCAAGCGAAGTAAGGTGCTACGGCTCCCCCTCTCGGTTGGATCGTCCGGAGTTGACCAAGCCACCGCGCCACCGCGCGGTGGGATCGCATCCCATGAAAGCCAATCCTCATCAGCCGCCGAATCCTCGCCCTCTCGGTTCGGCCCTCTTCGCGCCCGTGCTCGTTGCCATGGGCTCCTTCGTCGCCGCTGGGTGCGCCGGAGGAGTGAAGGGTGATCCGGACAATCGCGGTGACTTCAAGGTCACGAGCATCAGCACTGGATCGGGCAGTGTGTATCCGTACCGCATCCGGACCACGGACCAGTTCGGCAACCCGACCTCGACCGTCGTCAACATCGAGAGCGAAGCGACCCTGAAGGCGCACGTCAGTGGCACGAACGGCGTGTTGCCGGTGGCGACCCTGCCGACGACCGCGCTGCTGCCCGACGGCAACCCGGGCAATCACTTCCTGCACTTCACGTTCTCGCACAAGCTCGACGTCGATTCGATCCTCAGCGACCTGCTCGCCGATCAGACGAACTCGGGTCTCACGGGAGCGCTGACGGTCCTCGCGTACGACCCGGCGACCGAGACGACGTCGCCGGTGCTCGGCCGCGGCTTCGTGAACGGTTTCACCTACTACAACGTGGGTGGCGTGCTCCAGAAGGTGAAGGCCGTCGAGGCGAACGGCAGTGGCGTCACGATCCTCGACCCGCGCGCCGCGGGCTTCCCCAGCTATCCGGGCGCCGCGGATCTCGTGAGCACGAAGTCGTTCGTGTTCATCGCGGACTCGAACAACAACCTGACCGACAACGAGCTGTTCAACCAGACGCTGGCCGGAGACCGACTGATCCGCATCTCGGTGACGAACGCGGTGCGCGACTCCGAGAACGACATCCTCGAGCAGGAGATCGCGACGGCGACGACGGTCGGCACGGACTCGAATCCGCCGCAAGTGCTCGGCTTCCTCAGCCAGCCGCGCATCACCCCGGGCAACAACGACGCCGGCATCGACCCGACGACGACCATCCTGGTCCAGTTCAACAAGCCGGTGCAGCCGGGCCAGGTCGGTGCGTTCTTCGATCCGCAGCTGTTCACGCCGCCGAACGGCGGCGTCTCGCTGACGGTGACGTCGGCCGCCCAGACCTTCCCGGTGATCTACTTCGCCGACCCGATCAGCTACGGCGACCTGATGAACTACACCATCAGGCCCGCGTACAACCTGCCGGGCAGCCAGGCGCCGAACATCACCACGGTGGACGTGGCCGTGCAGGCGACGACGATCAACAGCCTCTCCGGCTCGCTGATCGGACAGGCCGTGACGACGCGCTTCACGACCGGCACCGGGCCGGGCATCGTGAACGCACCGGTCGCGCCCGAGGCCATCTACGTCGGCATGGGCGGCGCGGAGCCGGGCGTGCAGGTGATCGACCTCAACGGCTTCGGCCAGGGTACCGGTGACAACAGCAATCCGTTCGGCGCCGGCGGCGGTGCGCGCACGACGCGCTTCCCCCTGAACCCGAACATCGGCAAGACCGGCGTCGTTCCGTCCCTCGCTCCCGGAACGACCAACCTGGACGCCGGTGGCGCCGGTGCGCTGACGTTCACGCGCGACACCAACCTCAACACGCGCCTGCTGCGGGATCCGATCGTCGGTGACGTCACCGACATCCACATCGGTGCCCCGCTCGACCTCGTGTTCAACGACGAGAACATCAACCCGAACACGACGAGCGCGAACCAGATCAACCAGCTGCTGAACGCCGGCATGCCTGGCAACACGATCACGCAGCCGCCGGTTCCGAACCCGCCGCGGCTCGTGTTCCCGCCGCCCAATCCGAACCGCGCGATCTTCGGCGAAGAGCCCACGACGAAGTCCTCCACGGGTCCCGTCGGCTCGCTCGTCACGGGTGGTCCGCCCGTCGGCTGCATCGCGGCCGGCCTGAACTTCCTCACCGCGGGCAACCCGTTCTCGACGGTGTCGGGCGCGCTCGGTGTCTATGGCTCGGCGTTCATGAACGTGTTCGTCGGTCCGCAGCCGCCTCCGGGCTCGCCGCCGCCGCCGACCCCGTACTGCCCGTTCACTTCGCGCCAGCAGATCGGCCACTTCCTCTATGTGCTCGATCGCGAGAATCGGCAGGTGCTGGTCGTCAACAGCAACCGCTTCACCGTGCTCGACACGATCCAGCTCTCCGATCCGGTCAGCATGGCGATCGCGCCGAACATGACCCACCTCGCGGTGACCAACTTCGCGAGCGGTTCCGTCAGCTTCATCGACATCAACCCGAACAGCTCGCAGTTCCACCAGATCGTGCACGAGACGCGGCTCGATTCGCGTCCGACGGCGATCGCGTGGCAGCCGGACGGCGAGGACATCCTGGCGGTGTCGCCGCTCGCAAACGCGGTGTCGATCATCACGGCGTCCGACTTCTCGGTGCGCCGCGTCCTCAGCGGCTTCCTGAACGAGCCGGTCGACATCGTCGCGACGGAGCGCTACCTCGGCACCGGCAACCAGTCCGGTCTCTACTACGCCCACATCCTCAACGCGAACGGCAGCGTCGCGATCTACGAGTCGGGGCCTGACGGCGTCAACGGGTTCGGCTTCAACGACCTGATCGGGTCCGTGACGAACGTCACGTTCACGCGAGCCAAGTCGATGTGCTACGACATGCTCGCCGGACTCGGCGGTGTGCTGATCGGGCACGTGGACGAGAACGGCGCCGGCATGGTGTCGCGGCTCAGCCTCACGACGACTCCGATCGGGTTGACGCCGATCCAGCAGTACCAGGGCGGCTTCTTCTTCCCGCCGACGTACCGCCAGAAGGAATGGACCGTGGTGCAGAAGTACGGCGGTGTCACGCCGGGTGAGCCGCCGCGCGATCCGTTGACCGGCAATTCGGTCATCGATCTGTGCACCGACGACTTGGTCAACGTGGGTGGGTTGCGCGGGCAGGGTGGGCCCTACGCGCAGAACTACTCCACGACCCCGTTCATCCACTCGGGCAAGTACACGGTGCGCCAGGGTGGAGCCAAGGCTGCTGCTCCGCGGCTGCTCTTCGTCGCTCTGTCCGACACCGGCCACATCGACGTGTTCCAGCTCGCGGACGGCGTTCGCGTCGCGACGCTCACGGTGCCGGGCGTCCGGGTCGTGTCGAAGGACGGGCGCCAGTCGTTTCGACCGACCGCCGCGGTGGGCCCCGGAGGCGCCCGTGGCAG
>JAEUHQ010000127.1 GCA_016794565.1 Planctomycetota bacterium
GGCCCGTGTGCGCCGAGCACCGGCAGGCACGCGCGGCCCACCGCCGACGCGACGCGCGCGCAGTAGAGATGCAGCTCCGCGTCGTCGGCGATGCCGCGATGTTCGAGATCCATCGCGACGCCGTCGAGCAGCGCGTCGAGCGGTTCACGCGCGACCGCGAAGCGCTGCATGGTCCGCTGCAATTCGATGCCGACCGGAGTGTGCGCGGTCCCGGCCGCGGCCGCCGTGAGTTCGTCGCGCCAGAACCGGAGGTGCGCACGTCCGGTCGGCGCGTCGGGCGCGTCGTCGACCGCGTCGTCGACCACTCGGCAGAACGCATAGATCGCGGTCATCCCGCGCCGCCGTTCCGCGCCGAGGCAGACGAAGCCGGCGAGGAAGTTGGAACCGGAACGCGCGGCGATCTCCTCGGGCCGCATCGCCGCGCAGATCGGCGCCCCGACCGCCGCGTTCATGGCGACGCACTCCCGGATCCAGCCGTGAAGCGCGGCGGCCAGGGGAGGCACAGACCGGCGAGGGCGGTGCGAACGCGGACGACCTTGCCGAGCTTCGTCCGTTCGCCGAGCACGTCGCCGCCGACCGCTCGGATCCGCGCGAGCACGGCGGCGGCACCGCGCAGGATCGCGCGGAGTTCCCAGCGGAGGCGGCCACCCACCGCATCGACGAGCGGCCACCCGGCGGCGAATTCGCTGCCGGTGAACTCGGCCCAGTGCAGCACGAGCGCCTTCACCGCGGCGTCGGCACGCGGCGCCAGGATCTGCCCCTCGCCGACACCGAAGCGGCGAAGGTCCTCCTCGGGGAAGTAGATGCGGTCGCGGTCGCGAAGATCCGCGCCGAGGTCCTGCAGGTGGTTCAGGAGCTGCAGCGCCGTGCAGATGCGATCGGACAGCGCGTCCAGCCGATCGTCGCGGACGCCGTTCACGCGCAGCACGAGCCGACCGACGGGGTCCGCCGAGCGGGCGCAGTAGTCGAAGAGACCGCCGCGGTCGTATCGGTTGCGCTCGAGATCCTGCTCGAACGCGTCGAGCAGATCGGTGAAGAGCTCGACTTCGAGCGAACACATGGTGATCGACTCGCACAGGTCGACGAACAGCGGCACATCCGCGGCTTCGCGCGCCACGTGGCGCAGGAAGTCGCGCCGGAACGCCGCGAGCGCCCGCGCATCACGCCGCTCGTCGGCGAGGTCGTCCGCCGTCCGCGCGAAGGCGTAGATGCGGCGAAGGTGCAGGCGCGCGTCGCGCGGCAACAGCCAGGAGCCCACGGGAAAGTTCTCGTAGTGCTCCGCGGCCATCGCGAGGTATCGGCCGGGATCGTTCCTCGACGGATCGGCGACGGCGGGAGCGGACGGTGCCACGGCGACAGCGAGGCTACCGGCTCCGCGCGGTTTTCCGAGAACCCTGTAACCGGCGCAGGGTGCCGCGCCCCATTGGCAGCCGGCGAATCGCCGCAAGGAACACCAATGGAGATCGACTTCGATGCCTCGGACCGCGTGTCCGACTACGTCACCATCCCGGCCGGAACCTACCTCTGCCGCGTCGCCGAAGTGCGGCCGGGTTCGACGCGCGCCGGCGACGAACGCTGGTCGATGCGCCTCGTCGTCGCGGAGGGACAGCACACGGGCAAGCAGGCGGCGTGGGACAGCCTCGTGTTCAGCAGCCGCGGCCGCGCGCGCGCCCGCGCCGTGCTGCACGCGCTCGGCCTGCCGGCATCGGGCAAGGTGAAGATCGAGCCCGCCGACCTCGAGGGGCGCACGGCACTCGTCGAGATCCGGCCCGCCGAGTACCAAAGTCCGGCCGGCGACATCGTTCGCCGCAACGAAGTACCGTACGACGGCTTCCGCGCCGTGCCGCCCGGCGACACGGGCGCATCTCCCCCGGCCGACTCGTCGGCACCGAGCGGGCGGCGGCGCCCGCGGCCCGACCCGAACGACGGCGAAATCCCATTCTGAACGGACCCCGACCGTCGTGCGCGCTCCGCACAGGACCTTTGCCGCGCCCAGGGCACGGCGGGACCCAGCGCCCGCGCCCCCGCCGCGGCCGTCCTTCGCACGACCTTCGTACGCGTTGTCGAAGAGGCTCGTATAGTCGCGCCCTTCCCACCCGACAGGAGCCCCGACCATGCGTCTCGCGTCCGCCCTCGCGTTCTCCCTCATGCTTCCCGCGTTCGCGCAGGAGTCCAACTGGCTGACCAGCTTCGAGGAAGCCAAGGCAGCCGCGAAGAAGGAGCAGAAGGTCATCCTGGCCGACTTCACCGGCAGCGACTGGTGCGGCTGGTGCATCAAGCTGAAGGACGAGGTCTTCAGCAAGCCCGAGTTCCAGGAGTGGGCGGCGAAGAAGGTCGTGCTGCTCGAGCTCGACTTCCCGCGCAAGACGCAGCTCGCGGAAGAACTGAAGAAGCAGAACGACGAGCTGCTGAAGCAGTTCGGCGTGCAGGGCTTCCCGACGATCCTGTTCCTCGATGCCGAGGGCAAGCAGGTCGGCAAACTCGGCTATGCGAAGGGCGGCCCCGCGAACTGGATCAAGCTCGCCGAGGAGCAGATGACGCCGAAGGCGGCGGACGCCGGCGAAGGCGCCTGGATGACCGACTACAAGGCCGCCGTCGCGAAGGCGAAGAAGGAGAAGAAGTTCGTGCTCGCCGACTTCACCGGCAGCGACTGGTGCGGCTGGTGCATCAAGCTGAAGGACGAGGTCTTCAGCAAGCCCGAGTTCCAGGAGTGGGCGGCGAAGAACGTCGTGCTGCTCGAGCTGGACTACCCGAAGAACAAGCCGCAGAGCGACGAGATCAAGAAGCAGAACGAAGGGCTCGCGAAGGAATTCAGGATCGAGGGCTACCCGACGATCCTGTTCCTCGACGGCTCGGGCAAGAAGGTCGGCCAGATGGGCTACGAGAAGGGCGGCCCCGCCGCGTGGATCCCGCTCGCGGAGAAGGAGCTCGGCATCAAGTCGAAGCCCGCGAAGAAGACCAAGTGAAGAAGCACTGACGGTTCGGTCACACGGGGGCGACCCGACCGCGAAGGTCGCCCCGATGGCCCGCGCCCCGCGCGATCCGCGCCCCGCCCGAAGTCGGCGACGCCACTCTGCCGATCTAGAGGCATGCAAGTGGGCCAATTCCCGGCGTCGGCGGCCAATTCGCTGATCGAGGGCTACTGCGACGACTTCGTGTCCCTCGCGGCGATCCTCGCGCAGACGCTCGAGCAGGTGTCGATGCGCGGGATCGGCTTCGACGCCAGCCGACCGTCCCTGCAGCGCATCGAGAAGGGCATGCGCGAACTGGCGGACGGCATCCAGGAGATGCTGAACCGCGGCTCGTTGACGCAGAAGTTCGAGAACGTGCTGCCGCAGAACAAGGACCGCGTGGCGACACCTCCGGAGCCCGCGCCCGCACCGGCCCCGAGCCCGATGGCACAGGGCCCGCTGCCGCCGCGCAACGCACCAGCGCGCGTGGCGCCGAACACGAACGCGCAACCATCGCGCCCGGCGCCGACGCCGGCCCCGGCGGCTCCTGCTCCGTCGCCGCGCCCCGCGGCCGGCGAACCGCTCCGCGCGCGATCGGGTCCGACTGCACCGTCATCGACTGCGCCCGCGCCACAGACGCGCACCGCTCCGCCCGCGCAACCAACACCGACTCCCGCGCAGCCGGGCCCGACACCCGCGCCTCAGCGGAACGCGACGCAACCGACGCAGCCGCTGGCACCGGCGCAAGCGACCCCGACGGCATCCACCGCCTCCGGCGTCGCTCCGCGCGCGACGCAGCCGCCGGCCAGCACACCGTCGCAGCGGCCGCCAGGCGCCGGCCCCGCCACCGCGCCGCCGCCGGCCACTCCCGCGCCGTCGCGCGGCGCCGCAGCACCGCAGCCGCCACAACCGACGCGGCGGGCCGGCAAACCAGAAGGACTGTGCGGCACAGCGCGCTCGATGCCGCTCGTTTCGGTGTTCCAGTTCCTCGGTCGCACGCGCAAGAGCGGCACGCTGCACGTGAACCTCGGCGAGGAGATCGTCGCGTTCGAGTTCGTGAACGGGTGCATCGAGTTCACCGCCTCCAACCAGTGCCCGGTGAACGAGCGCCTCGGCGAACTGCTGGTCGAGCTCGGCTTCTGCACGCGCGACCGCCTCGCACCGGTCCTCGCGAAGGTCGGCGTGTCGTCCGCTCACCGGCTCGGTCACCTCGTCGTCGAAGAACGCATCGTCTCGAACGGCCAGGTGCTCGAGGCCCTCGAGGCGCAGGTCCTGCACCGCTACCACCGCGTGTGCCAGTTCCCGGAGGCGGTGTACGAGTTCGATCCCGGCCCGCGCGCGCCCGGCGACGGTCGAATCCGCATCGCGCCCTTCGAACTCACGATGGGGCACCCGTGGCAGACGCCGCCGGAGTGACGGCCGGCGACACCGTGCGCGCTTGACCGCTCCGTCGCGCACCACTAGGACGGTCCGCCGAGGACCGAGCCGTGACCGCCCGCGACGAAATCCGACGCCTGCGCGAGCAGATTCGCGTCGCCGACGACCAGTACTACAACCGCGGTCACAGCGACATCAGCGACGCCGCGTACGACGAGCTGTTCGTGGCCCTGCGGCAACTCGAAGCCGAGAACGCGGACCTCGTAACGCCGGATTCACCGACGCAACGGGTGGGCGCGCCGCTGCCGAAGGGCGGTTCGTTCGCGACCGCCGCACATCTGGCGCCGATGGGCAGCATCGAGTCTCTGATGTCCGCCGACGACGTGCGCGACTTCGACGATCGCGTGCACCGGCTCCTGGATCTCCCCGCGGACACGCCGATCGTGTGGATCTGCGAACCGAAACTCGACGGCACGAGCGCCAACCTGCTCTACGAGAACGGAGAGTTGGTGCGCGGCCTCTCCCGCGGCGACGGCGAGCAGGGCGAAGACCTGACGACCAACCTGCGCACCATCCGCAACCTGCCACTGACCCTTCACGGCCGCGGCCCGTTCCCCGCGCGCATCGAGATCCGCGGCGAGGTCATCATGAGCCGCCGAGGCTTCCTCGCCCTGCAGGAGCGCGAAGAGACGAGTTCCGAGGGCACGTTCCGCAACGCGCGCAACACGGTCGCCGGGACGCTGAAGCTGCTCGATCCGCGGATCGTGAAGCGGCGGCCGCTCGACTTCATCGCATTCGCGATCGGGCACGTCGAAGGCGCTTCGTTCGCGACGCACCACGCACTGCGGCAGCAGCTCGCCCGATGGGGCTTCCAGGTGGCCGAGCCGGCGGACCGCGTCGAGGGCATCGACCGCGTGCTCGCGTTCCGCGACGACCTCGAACGCCGGCGCGACGATCTGCCGTACGAACTCGACGGCGTGGTCGCGAAGGTCGACGACTTCGAACTGCAACAGCGTCTCGGACGCACCTCGCGCACACCGCGCTGGGCGCTCGCCTACAAGTTCGCTCCGCGCCTGGCGACGACCCGCGTGGTCCGCATCGACGCGCAGGTCGGTCGCACCGGTGCGGTGACGCCGGTCGCGAACCTCGAACCGGTCGAACTCGCCGGTGTCACCGTGCGCAACGCGTCGCTGCACAACTGGGCGCTGCTCGCGGAGCGCGACGTGCGCGAAGGCGACGTCGTCGAGATCCAGCGCGCGGGCGACGTGATCCCGGAGATCGTGCGCGTCTTCGCCGACCGCCGCGGCGCCGATTCGCGGCCGGCGACCCCGCCGACGCAATGCCCCGTCTGCGGCAGCGCGTTGCACACGGAGGGCAAGTTCGTCTACTGCAACGACGTCGACTGTCCCGCGCAGCTCGTCGGACGCGTCGTGCACCTCGCGGGGCGCCGTGCCTTCGACATCGAGGGCCTGGGGCCGAAGCAGGTCGAACAGCTCGCGCAGGCTCGCATCGTGAAGTCGCTCGAGGACGTGTTCCGCCTCGCGACGAAGCGCGACGCCGTGCTGCAGCTCGAGCGCTGGGGCGACCGCAGCTTCCAGAACCTCGTCGAGCAGATCGACCGGGCGCGGACGCCGACGCTCGCCCGCTTCCTGCACGGCATCGGCATCCGCCACGTCGGCGAGACCACGGCGAAGGACCTCGCGGCGCACTTCGGTTCGCTCGATCGCCTGCGCTCGGCGACCTCCGAGCAGCTCATGGAGGTCGACGGTGTCGGCGAGGAGGTCGCGGCGGCCGTCGTCGAGTTCTTCGCGTCGCCGCGCAACCAGGCCACCCTCGAAGCGCTCACCGCCGCCGGCGTCGCACCGCAGTCGACGTCGGGCGTCACCGCGGGCCCGCTCGCGGGACGTGTGTTCGTTTTCACGGGCGGTCTGTCCACGATGTCGCGCGACGACGCGAAGGCGCGTGTCGAGGCACTGGGCGCCCGAACTGCGGGCAGCATCGGCAAGAAGGTGACGGACGTCGTCGCGGGAGCCGATGCGGGCAGCAAGCTCGAGAAGGCGCGCGGCCTCGGTCTCCGCATCCTCGACGAAACCGAGTTCGCCGAACTGCTCGCATCGTCATGAAGGCGTCGGCGGGGAAACATGCGGCACGGCTCGTCGCGCTGGGCATCGCGCTCGGCGTGATCCTGTACGCCGGCTACATCGCTCTCGGGATGCTGCCATGACCGCCGAGGCGCTGTTGCACGAACTGCGTTCGCCCGGGTGCTTCCCGAACGCACCTCGCGACGTCGAGATCGTGCAGACACACCTCTCCGTCGTCTGTCTCGCGGGCGATCTCGCCTACAAGCTGAAGAAGGCGGTGCGGCTGCCCTTCGTCGACTTCTCGTCGCTCGCCGCGCGCCGAGCGACCTGTCGCGAAGAGGTGCGCCTCAACCGCCGCCTCTGTCCGGACGTCTACCTCGGCTGCGCTTCGCTGCGGCGCCGCGGTGGCTCGCTCCGGTTCGCCGCGACCGGCGACGACGACGCACAGGACGACGTGGACGTCGCGGTCGTGATGCGGCGGCTGCCGGCCGATCGCATGCTCGACGTGCTGGTGAGAGAACGCCGGGTCCGTGTCGAAGAGATCGAGGAGCTCGCGCGTCACGTCGCCGCGTTCCACTCCCGCGCCGGACGCGGTCCCGAAGTGATCGCCGCCGGCGACCCGAAGCGGCTGGCGGGGTTCGCCGCCGACAACTTCCGCGAACTGCGGGCGATCCCTGACCACGGCGTGCCGGAGGCCTTGCTCGCCGAACTGGAACGCGGGAGTGCCGCGGGATTCGGAGCGATCATGCCGCGACTCGTCGCTCGCGCCGGGCGCGGGCTCGTCGTCGACGGACACGGGGACCTGCACGCTCGCAACGTCTGCATGACGTCGCCGCCGGCGGTCTACGACTGCATCGAGTTCGAGCCTGCGTTCCGCTGCGGCGACGTCGCGACCGAGAACGCGTTCCTCGTGATGGACCTGCGCTACCGCGGCGCGCCGGACCTCGCACGCGCCTACCTCGACGCGTACGTCGCGGCGAGCGGCGACGCGGAGCAACCGACGCTGCTGCCCCACCTCGTCGCGTACCGCGCGATGGTCCGGGCCAAGGTCGCTGCACTCGCCGCCGCCGAACACGAACTCGGCGAGCACGATCGAGCCGCCGCGCGGCGTTCGGGGCTGCGCCACGTGCTGCTGTCCGCGGCGGTGACGGCCGAGACCCGCGGCCCGAGCTGGCTCGTGCTGTGCGGACCGCCCGCGAGCGGCAAGAGCGTGCTGTCTGCTCGCCTCGGCGACGTCGCGGGATGGCCGTCGTTCGCGACGGATGCGACGCGGAAACGCCTGGCCGGCCTGTCTCCGACCGACCGCGGGCCCGAGTCCATCTACACGCCGGATTTCACGGAACGCACGTACGCCGCGGTGTTCGCCGCCGCCGCCGCCGCGACCGCCGGCGGCGCTCCCGTTCTCGTGCTCGACGGCAACTTCCCGTCTGCCGAGCTGCGCACACGCGCGGCTTCGGCGGCGCGCGCCGCGGGCGCGAAGCCGGTCGTCGTGCACGTCGACGTCACGCCCGAGATCGCGGCGCACCGCGCAGTCGCCCGGTCGGCCGATCCGACCGCCATCAGCGACGCAGGCCCCGAACGCCTCGCCGTGCTGCGCGCGCGCTTCGTGCGGCCCACGGCCGGCGAGGGCAGCCCGCTGGTCGAAGTCGACGGCGCCCGCGATCCCGCAACTCTCGTCGCGGACCTGCTCGCGGCGCTGCTCGGGCCGGCCTGATGCGGACCGTGAAGGCGAATGACGGGATTCAGTCCGGCAGACGATGGAAGCGTTCGTGCGCGGCGCGCGACAGCGCCTCCCGGTGGCTCGCGTGTGCGATCGAGATCAGCGCCTTCGCGCGCTGGCGCAGGTTCTTGCCGCGAAGATCGACGGCGCCGTTCTCGGTGACCACCCAGTGCACGTGGGCACGCGTCGTGACGACGCCCGCCCCGGGCTGGAGCACCGGGACGATGCGCGACACGCCGCGCGCGGTCGTCGATCGCATCGCGATGATCGGCTTGCCGCCCGGCGACAGCGCGGCGCCGCGCATGAAGTCCATCTGCCCGCCGACGCCGGACCACATCCTCGTGCCGATCGAGTCGGCGCACACCTGCCCGGTGAAGTCGATCTCGATCGCGCTGTTGATCGCGACGACCTTCGGGTTGCGACGGATGACGTTCGGATCGTTCACGTACGCGATGTCGAGCATCGCGACCTGCGGGTTGTCGTCCAGGAAGTCGTAGACGCGACGCGATCCGATCACGAAGCCGGCGACGAGCTTGCCCGGGTGCACCGCCTTGCGGCGACCGTTCACGACGCCCGTCTCGACGAGGCGCAGCACGCCGTCGGCGAACATCTCGGTGTGCACGCCGAGGTCGCGATGCTGGCCGAGCGCGGCGAGAACCGCGTCCGGAATCGTGCCGATGCCCATCTGCAGGGTCGCACCGTCTTCGATGAGACCGGCGCAATGTCGTCCGATCGACTCCTCCAGTTCGCCGACCGGCTCGGCGGCGTGCTCGGGCAACGGCTCGTCGACGGCGACTGCCGCCGCGAATCGCGAATGGTGCACGAGGCCGTCACCGTGCGAACGCGGCATGCGCGGGTTCACCTGCGCGACGACCGTCGTCGCGCTGTCCACCGCGGCGCGAGCGATGTCGACGGAGACGCCGAGCGAGCAATAGCCGTGGCGATCAGGCGGCGAGACGTGCACGAGCGCGACGTCCAGCGCCAACACCCGCTCGCGGAAGAGTCCCGGCATCTCGCTGAGGAACGCTGGCACGTAGTCCGCATCACCGCGCGCCACGGCATCGCGCAGGTTGGCGCCGAGGAAGAGCGCGTTCGGCCGGAAGCTCGCGGCGAGACCGGGCGCCGTGCACGGCGAGTCGCCTTCGGTGTGGAGCTGGACGAGTTCGACGCCGCGCAGCTCGGCCCCCCGCGACGCGAGCGCGCGCAACAACACGTTCGGCGTCGCCGCCGCCGCGTGCACGAACACGCGGTTGCCCGACTGCACGCACTGCACAGCCTCCTCGGCCGTCACGAAGCGCATGGAGTTCCCGCGCCGGCGCGCGCCACGTAGAGAGTCGATAGATCGACTGCAGGCACACCGTCGCGCAGCTCCATGCAGCGCGACGCCATCCGCAGACCGTCCGCATCGTGCGGCATCGCGCGAAACGCGAACGAACTCGCGACGAGCACCGCCTTGGTCCTCGCGCGCGACAGCGCGACATTGAGCCGCTGGATCGACAGATGGAAAGCGCCGCGGCCGCGCGACTCGCGCGGATCGCCGGCGGTGAGGGAGACGAGCACGACTTCGCGCTCCTGCCCCTGCACACGCTCGACGGTGTCGATGCACAACTCGTCGGTGCCGGCGAGTTCCTTGTGCTGGATCGCCGATCGCAGGAGCCGGACCTGGGCGCGGAACGGCGCGATGACGGCGATCTCGGCCGTGGGCACCCCGTGACGGCGCACGAGATCGTCGACCAGATCGGCGATCGCCGCGGCCTCCTCGGGCGAACGCTGGCCCGGCTGCTGATGGTCCAGGCGCAACCACACGACCGGCTGTGCGGGGTCGAGCACTTCGTCGAGCCGTCCGCCCGGCACGAACGGCATTCGCCGCGCCGCTGCCGTCGGGGCAGCGTGCACCTTGCCGCCGTAGAACGTGCGACTCACCACCGCGCAGACGCCGTCGTTCATCCGGTACGTCGTGTCGAGCAACTGCGACCCGTACCGGGCGTGGAGGTGCTCGAAGATCGATGCCGCCGCCTCGCGGTCCGCGTTCGCCGTCGTGACCACGGGCGGGAGCTGGTGGTGATCGCCGAAGAAGAGCCAGCGCCGCGAACGCAGCATGCCAGGCATCGCGTGCGGGATCGGCAGCTGTCCCGCTTCGTCGAACACCGTGTAGTGGCAGCGCACGTCGTCGTCGAGCTTCGCGATCTGGAAGCACGTGCCGCCGACGACCACGCCCTTCTCCGGCAGCTTCGCGCGCCGGGCGTCGACGACCTGCACTCCCGCGTCGCGCAGTGCGTCTCGGCCGTCGTTCGACGTCGACGCGAGCTTGAACAAGGGCAAGGACGGCGCGGCGCGGCGGATCGCGAGCAGCGCGTTGTCGACCGCGCGATGCGTGTAGGCGCTCACGGCGATGCGGCAGCCGGCGCCGCACAACGCCGCGATCACGTGGGCGAGGAGCCGTGTCTTCCCGGTGCCGGGCGGGCCCTGCACGAGAGCCAGGCTGTCGGTCGCGATCGCCGCGGCGCCGGCTTCGACCTGCGCTTCGTTGAGGCCCGCTGCAGCGAGGTGGCGCCGCGCCCGTTCGAGGCGACCTTCGTCCCGCGCGATCCGGTGTTTGCCCGCGAGCACGCCCGCGAGCCAAGGATCGGCGAACGACGCGCGCACTGCGTCGCGCAGCCTGCCTTGCAGGCCCAGCGGCCGGCGATCGATCACGTACTCGGCGCCCGGTCGCAGCCCGGTCTCGACGTCCCGCGCGAATGGATCCGGGTCGAGCACGAGCCGCGCCGCCGTCGCGTCGTATTCGCCGCACACGAGCGGCGTACCGTGATCGAGATCGACGCCGTCGCCGACGATCAGGGGATCGCCGGGACGGAACTTCGATGCGTTGTCGGCGACCGCGAACACGAACGAATCGCCGTCCTCGCCGAGGAACTTCGCGCCGTGGATGCACTCGCCCTCGAGCACGCGCAGTTCGACGGGCTGCGAGCGCAGCTCGCGCGACGAACGCTGCTCGTCGCGTTCTTCGCGCGCGAGGAACCGGAGCAGGCGCTGTTCGAAGGACAGGTCCACGTCAGCTCGCCTCCGCCTCGGAGGCCGCTTCCACCTCGCTCGGCGCCGCATCCAGGACGCGGGTCTTCAACGCTGCGAGGTCGTCCAGGTCCGCGCGCAACTTCGCGTGCAGGCGGTCGTCGCCGTCGGGCAGAGCGAGCCACGACGCAGCGGCCATCGCGTGCCCCGCGCGCAAGGGATCGCGGCCGAGTGCATGACGGACCATGTCCGCGAGGCCGAACACCGCCCTGGGGTACACCGCGGCAGCGCGCAGGCGCTTCTGCACGTCGACGAAGCGGACCTCGAGCGCAGGATCCGCTTCGCGGGCGAACGCGTTCTCCTCGTACCAGCGCGGCAGGGCCTCGCCGAAGTGCAGCAGCGGCGTTCGCGGCGGCAGCGCCGCCGTGAGCCGATGCAAGGCGGGCCATTCTTCCGCCGCCGTGCGCGGCAGCTCGCACGAGAACGCGCCGCCTTCGACCGCAGGATGCAGGACTCCGAACGCGAGGACGCGCCCGGCGAACGGATCGGTGAGCGTGTGCACGATCGCCGCGTTGGCGAACCGTTCGGCGCGCGGGCGGGCCTCGATCACCGGGGCGCCGACGAGGTGTGCGTGGGCGCCGCGACGCAGTCGACGCACGAGCGTCGCGTCGAGATTGCCTCGCGCGCGGGCACCCTCGGCATGGAACGTCGCCAGGTCCTGCACCGTGCGGCAGCCGAGACCTTCGAGGATCGCGCGTGCACCGTGGCTCATGCCCTGCACGAGGGAGAGGTCGCCGGCGCGTTCGAGTTCGGCCATGCAACGGGCATCGTGATAGCACGACGAACACCCGGGCTGCAGGAACGGGCGCGCCCCGTCCATCGCGTCGCGCAGGCGACGCAGCTCGGCCATCACTTCCCGCAGCGCGGCGGCGTAGTCGCCGATCTCGAAGCGCTCCTCGCGCCCGTCCTTCAGCACGAGCGCGCCGCCGGCAGGACGGCGCCCCTGCACCTTCGTGAGCAGCTCGGAATAGAAGGCGACCTGCAGGATCTGATCCGCCCGCGACCTGCCCGACGTCTTCACGTCGAGCACTTCGTATTGGTGCGCGCCGAGGGCACTCTCGCCGGGCAAGCGGCGCAGCAGATCGGGCAGACCGAGACAGTCGTCGTCGAGCAGCACGCCCTGGTGGATCCACGGCGCCCCCTGCACCAGCAGCGCACGCGTGGCGGCGAAGCCCGCGTCGAAGTCGCGCTCGGGGTAGCGAGGCGTCGCGGCACCGAGCCCCTGCACGTATTCCGCCTCGAAGTCGCGGCCGCGTTGCGCCGCGAACTCCTCCCACGGATGCGGTGGTCGACGCTCGGCCCGCGACAAGTGAAGGTCCAGCGCCGCGAGACGGGGGCACTTCACGTACGAGTAGACGTGCGTGCCCGTGATACGCCTCATGCGCGCACGATCCGGACCTTGCAGTCGAGGTAGGCGGCGCCGAGGCCGAGGTCCGTCGCGCGCGCAGGGATCAGCGCGTTCGCACTCTGTCCCCGGTCGTAGTGCCCGCCCTTCGGCACGATCGCGACGTCGCGCCGCTGCTCGGGGTCGAGGCGGAGTTCGGCATCGATCGAGCCGAGCGTGCTCAGCACACGAACGCGCGTTCCGGCCGCGAGCCCGGGCACGGCATCGGGATGGACGACGACCCACGTCGTCGCGCCGAGTCCCTTGCCCGACCACACGGACGCCTGGCTCTTCTCCGTCGAGTTCGAGAAGAGCCAGAGCGGCGCGCTCGCGCCCGGCTGCGCGGCGGGAACCGGCACCTCGGGTTCGGGAGGCATCGTGTCGAGCAGCTGCACGCGACCATCCGGCGTGTAGACGTGACCGCGGCCGAACAGGTGCACGTCGGCGAGCGGACTCCGCACGGCACCCTGCCGCCGCAGCGATTCGAGCCCCGCGCCCTGGCCCGCGACCCCGGCGAGCGCAGTTCGCTTCTGCTGATCGATCGGATCCTGCGGGTAGACGTCGAGGCCGACGCGGCGCGCGAGGTCCTGGAAGATCAGGACTTCGTGCCGCACGTCCGCGGGCATCGCGACGACCGGCCGTGACTCCGAGATCCAGTGGTGTCCGTACGCACCGATCAGATCGCTGTCCTCGAGCAGCGTCGGGACCGGCAGCACCACGTGAGCGCGTTCGGTCGTGTCCGTCGCGAAGCAGTCGGTCACGACGACGAACTCCGTCCGTTCGATCGCCTTCGCGACGGTGGCCGAATCGGGCAGCATCGCGACCGGATTGCCCGCCGTGATCCACAAGAAGCGGATCGCAGGATCGCGCGCAGCCAGCAGGTCCTGGCCCAGAAGCGGCTCACGCACGACGCGCGGATGCGAGACCGGTGGGCCGAAGGGCCGGAAGGCCTTGCGCCGCTGGAAGTAGAAGGACACGCCGCCGCCTGGGCGGAAGAGGTTGCCCGAGATCGCCGACAGCGCGTCGAGAGCGCGCACGATCGCGCCGCCACGCTGCCGCCTCTGCATGCCCCAGCCGACGAGGATCGCCGTCGGACCATCCGCGAAGCGGTCGGCGAGCGCTTCGACTTCGGCGAGCGTCACTTCCGCGTGCGCAGCCCATTCCGCCGCCGAACAGCGACGAACGAGCGCCTCGAACTCGGGAAGGCGGTTGCAGAAGTGCCGCGCGCGCGGATCGACGCGCTCCGTGTCGAACAGGACCCGCGCAACGGCCATGACCAGTTCGAAGTCGCGCCCCGGCGCAGGTTGCAGCACCGTCTGCGCGAGGCCGGCCGACTTCTGGCGCACGGGGTCGACGAGAACGACCTTCGCCCCGCGCGCCGCGGCGTCCCGCAGGATGGGGACGAGGTGCACGTTGCTGACCATCGGATTCTTGCCCCACAGCACGATGTGCCGGCTGTTGAGCAGGTCGAAGATGTCGTTGCTGTCGCTGACGCCGAGATCGGCGATCTGGGCCGCCTCGCCCGCACCCGAGCAGATGTCGCCGACCTTGCCCGTGCACGGGCCGAACTGATCGAAGAACAGGTCCGTCAGGTGCTTGAGGATCCCGAGCGAGCCTCCGGAGCGATAGTGGAAGATCGCGGCCGGCCCGGACTGCGCGCGCACTTCGCGAAGCTTGTCGGCGACGAGGGAGAGAGCGTCGTCCCATGTCGTCGGCTCGAGCACGCCCTTGCGTCGCACCAGGGGCCGGGTCAGTCGCTGGCCGGACCGCTGCAATTCGGGAAAACGGCTCGTGCGATAGCAGAGGAAGCCGCGGGTGACCGGGTGATCGGGGTCACCCTTCAGGTCGGTGACGACGCCGTCGGTGACCGTGGCGAGGATTCCGCAGGCATCCGGACAATCGCGACTGCAGGTCGTTCGATGGGTCTCGCTGCTCATTCGTCGTGAAGGGCGCGACAAGGGGCATGGTCGTCGCGCAGGGGCAAGTACGCACACGGTAGGCGACCGCGCATCGATCACCACACGGAACTGATGCCTTGGATGGACACGCTCGGCGCGCCCGCGGAATCAAGTCGTCGAGTTCGCGCGAGCGAAGTGCCGAACCGTCGCATCGCCGTCGCCACCGGGAGCCGGACGCACCAGACGAAGCGATCAGCCCACCGCGCACCCGTCCCGTGGCGTGATTGCTGGAACCAGTCCGCTCCCGACCGGTCGCGACGCGAGCGATATGGTGTTACCGGATCCTGCGGGGCGACGTCTGCGCGCGGGCCGTGACTCCGCACCACGCCGCCCTGCTGCTTCCACGCGTCGATCGCGATTCTGTGGAGAAACCAGCGGCCTGAAACATCTGTCGCAAGAACAGTACGGCTACTCGTTCGTCCGATTTCCACAACACTAACAAAGGTTCGGTGCCATCGAGATTTCTCGATCTTCGGCTTTGACCGACTCGCAGGACCGCGTCACTCTCCGGCCCATCGCAGTCGAAGTCCGTATGGCGAACGACCCACAGCTCTTGCTCACCGTCGATCCCAGCAACGTCGGACTCGGCTCACAGGTCATCCCGAATGGGAGGAGTTCACCAACACGCATGAGCAAGTCGACCCTGTCCTGTCTGCTGGCTGTCGCCGTTTCGACGTCCCTCGCCTTGGCTCAGGACGGCCAAGCCGCCGGCGGCTGGAGCGCCAAGCCCGGTTCCGGTCTCAAGTACGACGGCGGTGACGCCTTCGGCATGGAGATCAAGAACCGCCTCCAGGTGCACTGGACCTACGCGAACATCGAGGACGCCGCGGACACGAACACCTTCAACGTCCGGCGCTTGCGCACGACATTCGCCGGCCACGTGTTCAAGAAGAACATCCTCTACCAGATCATGTTCGACGCGGTCGACTCGGGCGCCACCGGCGACGGCAACATCAAGCAGGGCTGGGCGCAGTGGAACTTCGTCGAGTCCGACAGCGCCAAGATCGGCCTGCGCGCCGGCCAGGCGAAGACGATGTTCGGCCTCGAGTCGACAATGACATCGGCCGGCCTGTGGTTCGTCGAGCGCTCGTCCACGTCGCGCGCCTTCGCCGACAGTTTCTCACGGGGCGCATGGTTGAACGGCGCGTACGCGTCGGACTCGAACAAGCCCGCCCTTCGCTGGGTCCTCGGGGCGATGAACACGGACGCCGCCGCTGGTCTCGGCGCCGGCTACGTCGACCGCGGCGAAGAGACGGCGAACTCCGACAACGAGCTGAGCTACGTCTTCGCGGCGAACTTCGACCCGCTCGGCGACTTCTTCGGCGGCAAGCAGACCGTCGAAAGCCAACGCCAGGGCGACTGGCGCACCGAAGAGACCGGCCTGCGCGGCACCCTCGGTGTCGGCGTGGCACTCGGCAACGGCAAGAACACCGCGACGCCTGCGGAGGACATCGAGAGCACCTCGCTCAACCTCAACACCGCGTGGAACGTGGCTCGCTTCAGCATCATGGGCGAGTACTTCATGCGCACGGACGACCAACAGGGCGCCACGGCGGACAAGGAGAAGCCGAGCGGCTGGTACACGAGCCTCGGCTACCTCCTGCCGAAGAGCGGCGACAGCGCGATGCAGTGGGGCCTCGGCGTGCGCGTCGGCATGATCGAGACCGACGAGGGCGCCACCGGCTCCGGCGTCGACTTCCTGACGGGTGCCCAGGGCATCGGTTCGACCCTCGGCGACGTGACGGAGGCCAGCTTCGTGCTGAACGCCTTCTACCACGGTCACCAGTGCAAGACGCAGGTCGAGTACACGTTCCAGGACATCGATCCGGACGGCGGCGGCTCGAGCCAGACCAACCACATCCTGCGCATCGGCTTCCAGATCGAGATCTGAGCTGAGGCTCGCCGGGCCTGGCCCACGGGGCGGCCCGATGCAGCGACGAGGAGGCGGGTGATGCCCGCCTCCTTTCACGTACCGACCCCGGACTGATGCCTCGCGTGGATCTCGGCGCACCTTCACGGAGCGCAAACCCGCCTGCCGCCACGACTCCGGAACGCGCGCGCGGGCCCCACCCCGCAACGCACACAACCCACGAGCGGTCGATGGTTTGGAGAGTCCTTGATCCACGCGAGGCACCAGTTCCGGGGTAAGGTCCGTGCCGATGGAGCCGGACCTGGATGTCATCGTGTTGGGCGCCGGCCTCCGCGGACTCTCGGCCGCGCTCGAATGGGAGGCCCGACGACCGGACGTGCGGCTGCTCGTCGTCGACGCCGCGCCGCACGTCGGCGGCCGCGTGCGCACGCAGCGGACGAACGGCTTTTCCTGCGAACTCGGTCCGTTCGCGTTCGATCGCGCCGAGGTCGAGCCGGTCCTCGCCCGACTCTCATCACCGCCGAGAATCCTCGAGTGCACGGCGACGAGCGGCTGGGTGTTCGACGGCGACGGTCTGCGCTCGACTCCGGTGGAACCACGCCCCGTCTCGTTCGCCACCGGCGCGGAGGAAGTCGTGCAGGCGTGCAGGCGACAGCTCGGCAATCGCTTCGCTCTCGCGCGCGCCGCCGTCCGCGTCCGCACGGATGGTGCGACGTGGCACGTGACGCTCGGCGGCGACGTGCCGACCGAGTTGACCGCGCCGACGCTCGTGCTCGCCCTGCCCACCGCAACCGCCGCCGGCCTTCTCGCGGCGTTCGACCCGGAACTCCCCTCCGTCGCTGCGCGACTGCGCTCCGAGGCCGCCGCGTTCGTCTTCCTCGGCGGAAACACCGTAGAGGCGCCCTGGTCCGATGGTTACGGCATCGTGCCCACGGAAGGCATCAGCCCGCCTGTGGTCGAGGCGATCTTCTGCCAGAACGCGTTCCCCGGGCGAGCCTTGCCCGGCCGCTTCCTCGTGCGCTGCGAGGTCCGCGGGGAGAACGCCACGGCACCCGACGACGGCCTCGTGCGCACGGCGACCGACGAACTGCGGCGCTGGACCGGTGGCGCCGTCACGGCGCCGTTCACCAAGGTCCATCGGTTCGACGACGGAGTCGCCGACGGCGCGCGGGCTGAGTGCCGCGTGCGGCTCGCCGGAGTCGCGGCACGCGCGCCCGGGCTCTCGATCGCCTGACCATCGCGCTACCGTGCGCGGATGCAGTCCCAAGCCCACACCGTCGCCGCCTACCTCGCTTCGCTCCCTGCCGACCGCCGCGCCGCGATCGAAGCAGTGCGCAAGGTGATCCTCGACAACCTGGACGACGGTTACGCGGAAGGCATGCAGTACGGAATGATCGGCTACTGCGTGCCGCACAGCCGCTTCCCCGCCGGCTACCACTGCGATCCGACGCAGCCGCTGCCGTTCGCCGGACTCGCGTCGCAGAAGAACCACATGTCCGTCTACCTGATGGGCGTCTACAGCGACGGGAAGGATCACATGTCGAACTGGTTTCGCGAGGCATGGCGCGCCACCGGCAAGAAGCTCGACATGGGGAAGTGCTGCATTCGCTTCAAGAAGCTCGAGGACGCGGCACTCGACGTCATTGGCGAAGCGATCCGGCGCCTGCCGGTGGACACGTACCTCGACTACTACCGACAGGCGATGGCGCAGAATGCGGAGCGCAAGAGTGCCCGGAAGCCGGTGAAGAAGGCGGCACCCGCCACGAAGAAGGCCGCCGCGAAGTCCAAGACCGCGCCGCGGGCGAGCAAGACGTCCGCACTGGTCGTCGCGTCCGCCCTCGCCAACAAGGGCCGAGGGAAGTCGTCGGGGAAGGTCGCCGCGAAGAAGCGCGGCGCGGCGCGCTGACGCGTTCGACCGCGATCGCCGGTCACGCCCCGCGCACCGGCGCCAGCCACCCATGGCGATCGTCGTGCTGGCCGCGCGCAATCGCGAAGAAGCGCTCCTGCAGGCGCTTCGTCACGGGCCCGCGCGCACCCGCGCCGACCACGAGCCCGTCGACCGAACGGATCGGCGTGACCTCGGCGACGGTGCCGGTGAAGAACGCTTCGTCGGCGATGTAGAGCATCTCCCGCGGCAACCGCTGCTCGACGACGGGGACACCGAGGTCCGCCGCGATCTGCAGCACACAGGCGCGCGTCACTCCGGCGAGGATCGACGAGCCGACCGGCGGCGTCATCAGACGACCGCCCTGCACGAGGAACAGGTTCTGGCCGCTGCCTTCGCTCACGAAGCCGTCGACGTCGAGCACGACAGCTTCGTGGAAGCCGCGGTCCCTCGCTTCGCCGACCGCGAGCGCGCTGTTCACGTAGTTGCCGGCGCACTTCGCCATCGCGGGCAACGTGTCCGGCGCCATACGCCGCCAGCTCGAGACGCCCGCGTCGATGCCGCGCTCGAGGAGAGCCGCTTCGTCCTTCTTCTGCCACGGGAAGGTCGCGATCGCGACATCGACCGGGCACTCGTCGGGGAAGACGCCGAGCGCGCCGTAGCCGCGGAACACGAGCGGCCGGATGTAGCACGCGTCCTGACCGTTCGCGGCGATCGTGTCGCGGATCGCGGTGCACAGGTCGGCGTGCGAGAACCGGAGCGGCAGTCGAACGATGCGGCACGAGTGCAGGAGGCGCGTGACGTGCGCGTCGAGACAGAACACCGCCGGGCCGCGCGGAGTCGCGTAGGCGCGAATGCCCTCGAACACGCTCGACGCGTAGTGCAACGCGTGACTCAGCACGTGCACCTGAGCCTGCTCCCACGGGACGAGGCGACCGTTCCACCAGATCTTCGGCTGCGGCACGAGCTTCATGACCCGCGCAGTCTATCGACTCGGCGTCAGCGAGCGGATGCGACCGGAGCGGCCGGTGCCACGAAGCGATCGGGCGATCCGCGCACGAAGGTCCGGTGCCACACTTCGAGGCCGAGCAGCGTCCAGAGGCGCAGTTCTTCGTTGCGGCGCCCGCGCACGTGGTCCCGCAGCATCGCGTCGATCGGACCACGTGCGAGGTATGTGCTGACGAACGAATCGCGGCCGAGCAGCAGATCGTGCGCGTAGTCCTTCAGGCCGCCGCGAAACCACTCGTCGAGCGGGACGCGGAAGCCGACCTTCTTGCGATCGACGATGTTCGCGGGGAGATGACGGCGGGCGATCTCCTTCACGATCCACTTGCCGCTCCTGCCCTTCACCTTCATCGCCGAGTCGACGCGGAACGCGAGTTCGACGAGTTCGTGATCGAGGAACGGCGGGCGGTTCTCGATGCTCGCCGCCATCGACATGCGGTCGCCGCGCTCGAGCAGGTTGTCGGCGAGCCACGTGTGGCAATCGACGTAGAGCATGCGCCGCAGGTGGTCGCCCTGGCAGCGCTCGTACTGGCCGAGTGTGCGCGGTGCACCGAAGCCGGATTTCAGCGCGCGGCGCTCGTACCACGTGAACGGCGCGAACCACGTCTGCAGCCGCTCGCCGGTGTCGCGGCCGGTGAGCGCGCGTGCCGCCTGGCGGGCGCGGTACTTCGATCCCGGCAGCATGCGTTCCGCGGCGCGCATCGCGGGAACGCGCAGGAAGCCGGGGATCGCCGCGAACGGCGCGAGCTTCGGCTCGTACGCGTACTTCGGATAACCGGCGAAGATCTCGTCGCTGCCCTCGCCCGACAGCAGCACCTTCACCGTGCTGCGCGCGTACTTCGCGATGCGGTAGATCGCGATGTCCGCGGGCTCGCTGATCGGTCCGTCGCGGTGCCAGGTCAGGGTCTCCCAGAGCTGCTGGAAATCCTGCGCGGTCACGTGCACTTCGTGGTGCGTCGTGCCGACCGCTTCGCTCACCTGCTTCGCGTACGGAAGCTCGTCGAAGCGCGGGTCGGAGAAGCCGGCCGCGAAGGTCTGCACTTCGCCGCCTTGCCGCAGCTTCTTCATCAGCGCGACGGTGAGACTGCTGTCGAGCCCGCCGCTCAGGTACGCGCCGACGGGCACGTCGGCCACGAGCCGTCCCGCCACCGCGCGCTCGAGCGCCTCGTTCACGGCGGCGATCGCCGCATCACCGCCGATCGGCGGGCCGTGTTCGGCAGCCGGCAGAGCCCACCAAGTCTCCTCGCGCAGCGTGCCGTTCGCGCCGACGTGCAGCGCCTTGCCCGCGGCGAGTTTCTTGATGCCGCGGAACAGGCTGCCGGGCGGCGGCACCGAGCGGTACGTGAGAACGTCCTCGATCGCCGCGTCGTCGACCTGCACCGGCCCGAGCGCCGGCAGCAGCGCCTTCACTTCGCTCGCGAACACGACGAAGCCGGGGCCCTCGGCGTAGTACAGCGGCAGGATGCCGAGCCGGTCGCGCGCGAACAGCAGCGTGCCGGCGCGCTCGTCGAGGAAGGCGAACGCGAACTGTCCGTTCACCTTGTCGAGGCCCTTCAGGCCGTCGCGCCGCAGCGTCTCGAGGAGCACCTCGGTGTCGCCATGCGTGCGCAGCGGCACGCCGTCGCGAACGAGCTGCGCGCGCAGATCCTGGTAGTTGAAGATCTCGCCGTTGAACGTGATGTGGAACGGCCCGCTCGCCGACGTCATCGGCTGCGGCGATCCCGCCAGGTCGATGATCGACAGCCGCGTGTGGCCGAACCCGACGTCGCGGAAGACCCGGAACCCGTCACCGTCCGGGCCGCGGTGCCGCAGCCGCGCCGCCATCGCACGCAGCAGCGACTCCTCGACCGGGCGGCCGTCGAAACGGCGGATGCCTACGATGCCGCACATGCGGAGGACGGAGGAGCGAAGCGAAGCGCGATGAACACGGCGAGCACCTTACATCGGTCGCGGCGCCCGTTCCGCTGCAAGTTCGGGCATCGCGCCCGGACCAGCGCCTCTCAGCTCCTGGCAGTCGGAGCGGTCGGCCGGGCTGCCAGGCCATCGAGAATGCCAAGCAGTTCGCGCGTGCGGTCGTCCCAGGTCGCCTTGCCGAGGAGAGCGCGGCGATCGCCCTTCGCACGGGCACCTTTCACGACATCGTCGATGCGCTGCAAGAACTCGTCGCCGTTCTTCGCGAGGTGCACGAAGTCGCGGTAGTGCTCGACCTCGGGAAAGTACGTCGTGACGACCTCCTGGCCGAGCGACAGGTACTCCTTCAACTTGATCGGGTTGCACGACCGGATCCAGTCGTTGTCGAGCCACGGCATGATCGACACGTCGAAGTCGGCGCCGAGGTCGGGGATCTCCGCGTAGGGCCGGAAGCCGAGGTGCTTGACGTTGGGGTGCCGCGTGAGCCGTTCCATCGACAAGGTCGCGTCGCCGATCAGCACCAGCGTGTAGTCCGGCCGCTCGACGGCGATGCGCTCCAGGATGTCGAAGTCGATGACGTAGTCGTCGAGGCCGCCGAAGAATCCGATGATCGGGCGCTTGCAGCCGAGCCTCGTCAGGGTCTCGGTGCGCGGCCGCGCGGCGAAGTGCTTCGTGTCGACGCCGTGGTCGAGGAAGAACGCGCGGTCACCGGTCAGATCGCGCTCGCTGTCGCGGAATGCTCGGCTGCTGTAGAGCACGCCGTCGCTCTTCGTCAGCAGTTCGTGCTCGAGCGAACGGATCAGGCCCTGGTCGGCTTCGCCGAACGCGGAGTGCTTGTCGCTGCGGTTGTAGACGAGCGTGCTGCGCGCCATATCCTTCGCCACGTCCCACGCCGTCGGCACGGTGACCACGATGTGCGGATCGACCATGCCGAGCTTCCTCGCGACCCGCTCGACCTGGCGCCGGATGCTGCGCGCGTTGAACGCGCGCGCTTTCTCGCTGCCGTAGAAGGGGAACAGGATCGGCGTCATCACCGTGAAGCCCGGCGCATCGGGCAGCGGGCGGCGCGTGTGGCGCAGCATGCTCTTCAGTTTCCGCCAGATGCGACGGAACGGCAGCGGAGAGCGGCCGGGCATGGGCATGCGCATGCCGATGCTGTTGATCAGGAGAACCTTGCGGGACCGCGCCGCGCGCGTCATCAGCTGGAAGTCGCTGTGCGCGCGGTTGTGGTACCACCAGTCCTGGCCACAGAAGCAGATCAGGTCGGGCTGGCGAGTCACGGGCCGCCCTTATAGCGAGCGCACGGCGAGATCACCTCGCCTCTCTGGGCCCGCCCTGGCGAGAACCGGGCGCCGTCAGGGCGTCGTGCGCAACCTGTGCACGACGCCGCTCGCCTCGTGCACCACGACCTCGCCGTTCTCACGCAGCCACTGCGCGGTCTCCGCCGACGTACGGCCCGGCAACACGTCGACGACCCAGCGCGCACCGCGCTGCTTCAGGTCGCGCAGCGTCGCGGCGTCGAAGCCGTCGGCGGGAACGACCCAGCCGCGCCGCCGCGCGTGGTAGAGGAGACGCGGATCCTCGAAGTTGTTCCGCCGTCCCCAAGTCGCATCGGCGAACGGCTTCTCCGCACGGACGACCGCCAGGTCCTGCGGCGACGACAGCGCCCTCAGCCTCGCAGCGAGGTCGAGCGCGAGGGTCGACGCGCACACTTCCGCCTTGTGCCGTTCGATCGAAAGCTGCCACGCGCCGTGGCCGACGACCGCAGCGAGCAGACATGACCAGGCGAGGCGGGTCGCGTTCGCCGGCCAGGCGCGCGCAACGCACCACGCGCCGGCGACCGCGGCGAACACGTGGTAGTGCGGACCCATCACGTAGTGGTAGCTGTAGCGCAGCGTGCCCAGCAGCCCGATCGCCACGGTCGCTAGCAGCACGATGTCGCTGCGATCGATCCTTCGGCGCGCTGCCATCGCGAGCAGCGCGACGAAACCGAACGCCGAGAAACCGTACAGCAGCGTCGTGCGTGTGAGCTGGGCGTACAGCACGGGCTGCACGAGATGGTCGACGGCCGGGAACTTCGTGTCGCCGCCACTGACGACGCCGAACGACAGACCGGTGTCGGCATGCAGCGAGCGCGCGTGCAGCAGCCATGCCGCGACGGTGACGGCCACGGCCGAGAGCCCGAGCCAGAGCCGCGGCTCGCGCAACCGGCGCGGGGCGGACGTCGCCGCCCATCCGACCATGAGCAGGCCGATCTGCAGGGCCGTCGGCTTCTGGAGCGCGCCGAATGCGAGCGCGATCATCGACAGCCAGAGCGAGAGACGGGCGCCCGTGTCGAGGTAGCGCACGAACGCGGTGAGCGCGGCCAGCGCGAGCGCCGTGCTGAGCGCATCCGGCATCACGCGTGAACCGAGCAGCATCGCGTGGCCGCCGCAGAGGAACACCAGCGCACCGGCGAGTGCACCCGGCGCGCCGATGCGGACTTCGAAGAGGCGATGCAGCGCGACCGTCGCGGCGAGCATCGACAGGAGCGAGAGCACACGCCCCGGCCACTCCACGTCCCCCGCTGCGGCCATCACCGAAGCGATCATCAGCTGGTAGAGGGGAAACTCGCACTCGACGGCGCCGTCCGTGTCGCCGCGCCAGTCGACGCGCGGTCGCAGCGGATCGAAGCCGTCCGCAAGGAAGTTGCGCGCGATCGCCTGCGTGTCGCACTCGCGCCACGAGTAGCCGATGCCGTGCGGCACGACGCCGAACCACGTCGCCGTCGCGTAGACCAGCAGCGCGACGACGAGCCAGAGGCGGCCGCGAGAGATCGCGACGCCGGTCGACGACGAGCCGAGAGAACGAGGCGGCGCCATGGATGCGCGGAGGTGGGCCGGCATTATGTCGGCCGCGTCCGCGACCGGGTCCGGTTTCGCGGGTCACGTCGGACGCGTCGAATCCTCGAGAACGAACCATCCGTCGCATCGGGACATCGACGCCGAGCGTCAGCGCGCCACGGGCCAGGTCGAACCGAGATGACTCACCTGCTCTGCACCGCCGACGCGCACGACGAGATCCACTTCGACCGGAGCATCGGGCACGAGCGAGATCGGCAGCGGCAGCTCGAGCGCGACCGCGCGCGAGCCGCCGTCGGGCAGCCGCACCATCGGGCCGTTCCACTGCTCGCGGTGCGCACGCGCCCGCACCGACAGTTCGCACGCCGTCGCACTGCGAACCAGCACGTGCACCGGCGCGTCCGATCCGACGAACGGCCGCGTTCGCGCGATCCACGCGTACGCGACCTCGATGCCCGGTGCGACCTGTCGCGGCCACTGGGGATCGACGTGGAACGGCACGAGGGCACCGTCGTCCCAGTGCACGGTGTACGCGTTCGCGAGGTCCTCGTGCCGTGCCGCCGACGCGGCCAGCTCGCCGAGCACGGCTTCCCACTCCTGCGTGCTCGACACCCGACCGCGCAGGTTCGTGCCGGCAGGCGCCGTGCCCTGCATGAAGAGGAACTCGGTGAAGCCGTTCAGCAGGGCGAAGGCGCCCTCGTGCACGCCCGGAGCCTGCACCACCCGGATCGGTTGCTGCGTGGCGCGCGCGATGTCGAAGACGTCGGCCTCCATCCGCCGGTAGACGTCCGCGGCGCGGAGCCAGGACTGGCGGTTGCCGTCGAGCACGACCGCGTGCGCGGCGACGAGGAGCGCGAGCGCCGGACCGCGGATGCGCGTCGGCAGCGCCGCGATCGCGAGGCCGTACACGACACAGAGACCGAGGGCCGGTTCGTAGCTGTAGCGCACGTTCTCGAGCGCAGCGAGATCGAGGTGCTGGAGACCGATGCCCGCGACGAATCCCGCCGTGGCGAGCGTTCCCCCGATCGCGAGCGCCGTCCGCGCACGCGGCGAACGGACGGACGCGACGCCGACGAGGAGCAGCGCCCCGTGCAGCGTGGCGAGCACGGGCACCCAGATGGCCGGCGTGTGGATGCGGTGAACCGGCGCCGCGAGCAACCAGAGCCAGTCGACGCACGTGGCGAAACCGATGCGCTCCGCACGCCAGCCGTACTCGGTCCCCGAGCCCCAGGTCCCGAGTACGCGGGCGCGCCATGCGAGCCACGCGACCACCGCGACGACGACCGGGGCGACCATCGCGGCCGCGGTCCGCCAGTTCGGCGCACGGACGAACGCGACGATCACCGCGAGCGGCACGAACAGGACGCCCGACTCCTTCGAGCCGACCGCGATCACGAAACACACGGACGCACCGGCCACGAACAGCGCGCGCGCGGGCCCGACCCGCTGCGCCGCTGCATCGACATGGAGAAGGGCGAGACTCGCGAACAAGACCGACTGCACGTCGACGCGGGCCGCGATCCAGTGCAGCGCTTCGCTGTGCCCCGGCCAGCCCACGAACAGCACCGCGGTCGCGAGGCTCGCCGCGATCGACCCCGTCCACCGCCGGACCAGCAGGTACCAGACCATCGCGGTCGCGCAGTGCAATGCAGACGACACGGCGTGGTAGCCGAACGCCGCCGTGCCGAAGAACGGCTGCTCGAACCAGAAGAGCAGGTCGGTGAACGGGCGGTAGAGCGCCGACGAGGCGTCGGGCGGCACGTCGAACACGAACATGCTGCCGAAGGACCAGTCGCCCCGGTGCCGCAGCACCGCACCGCCCACCATGTGCCGGTCGTCGGCGAGCAGGCCGACCCGAACCCAGGTCTCGACATGGAGCGCGAGGTGCACGACCGCGACCAGGATCGACGTGATCACGAAGTGCATCGCGGCACGACTCTACGAAGCGTCGTCCCGGGGCGCGATCGCGAATGCCCACGAGGGCACGGTCCGCGCTATCCTCGTGCCCCGATCAGGAGTTCGCGATGTTCACACCGCTGCGATTGGTTGCGTTCGTTCTCGCGCTGCTCGCAGCGCCTGCCTCGTTCCTCTTCGCACAGGAGGGCCGCGACGAACGAGGCGCGCAGGTCTACGACGAGACGGCGAACGCGCGCACCGTCGTCGCGGCGGCGATCGCGAAGGCGAAGAAGGAGAACCAGCGCGTGCTCGTCCAGTGGGGCGCCAACTGGTGCGGTTGGTGCAAGCTGCTCGCCGCGAAGATGACGAACACGGCGAAGCTGAGTCGCGAGATCCTCTACGAGTACCAGGTCGTTCACGTCGACGTCGGTCAGTTCGACAAGAACATGGACCTGGCCAAGGAACTGGGCGCCGAGTTCAAGGCGATCCCGTTCCTCACGGTGCTCGACGGGGACGGCAAGGCGCTCGTGCAGCAGAACACGGAGCCCTTCGAGACGACGGACGGCGACAAGAACGGGCACGACGCGAAGAAGCTGCTCGCCTTCCTGAAGGAGCACGAAGCGAAGCCGCTCGACGCGAACGCCGTGCTCGCCGCGGCGACGGCGACCGCGAAGCAGGAGCAGAAGTCGGTCTTCCTGCACTTCGGCGCACCGTGGTGCCCGTGGTGCCACCGCCTCGAAGACTGGATGGCGCGGCCCGAGGTCGCCGCGCTGCTCGCGAAGGACTTCGTCGACGTGAAGATCGACAACGACCGCATGGCCGGCGGCAAGGACGTCTTCTCGGCGCAGTGCAAGGCAGCGGGACAGACGGAAGGCGGCATCCCGTGGTTCGTGTTCCTCGACGGCGACGGCAAGATGCTCGCCCACAGCACGGGACCCGGCGGCAACATCGGGTTCCCCTACCAGCCCGACGAGGTCGAGTACTTCGTCACGATGCTGAAGGCGGTGAAGAAGAACCTGACCGACGACGATGTCGCCGCGCTGAAGAAGTCGCTCGACGACAACCGCGAGGCGGAGGAGGCGAAGAAGGGCAAGCGCACCGCACCGGCGCCCGGCAGGGCCGACAAGGGCGACAAGGCGGAGAAGAAGGACGGCAGCGTCTGACGCCCCTTTCGCGGCCGCCGGTGCGGGCCTAGAGCCCGCGCCTCATGAGCATCCTCCGGGGCCTGTCGGACGAGATCGCCGCGGTCGTGCAGCGAGTGCGGCCCGCGGTCCTGCACCTCCGAACGATCGGGCGCGGGCGCGGCGGCACGGGCAGCGGCTTCCTGTGCGCCAGCGACGGACTCGCGCTCACGAACAGCCACGTCGTGCAGGGCGCGGTGGCCGTCGAAGCGACGTTCCACGACGGCCGCACCGCCGTCGTCGACGTACTCGGGACGGACGCCGCCACCGACCTCGCCCTGCTGCGCGTGCCCGGCAGCACCGAGCCTCCGCTCGCGCTCGCCGACTCGGGCACGCTGCGGGTCGGCGACTTCGCGCTCGCGGTCGGTTGTCCGCACGGCCTGTCCCACTCGGTGACTGCAGGCATCATCAGCGGCCTCGGCCGAGCCCTGCCCGGCCCCGACGGCCGCTCGATCGAGGACGTCATCCAGACCGATGCGCCGCTCAACCCGGGCAACTCGGGCGGCCCGCTGCTCGACGTGGAAGGGCGCGTCGTCGGCATCGCCACCGCGATCGTGCCGATGGCGCAGGGCCTGTGTTTCGCGGTTCCGGCGGCGACCGCGAACGTCGTCCTGCCCGAACTGCATGCGCACGGGCGCGTCGTACGCGGCTGGCTCGGCGTCGCGTTGAACGGCGTCGAGATCGCGCCGACGATCGCGCATCGCCTCGGCCTGCCGTCGCCCCGCGCGCTCGCGGTGATGGGAGTGACGCCGGGCTCGCCCGCCGAGAAGGCCGGCGTGCAACAGGGCGACCTGCTCCTGTCGATCGGCGAACGGACGATCCGCGGCGTCGGCGACCTGATCGCCGGAATGCCGCGAACGTCGATCGGCGCCGATCTGCCGCTCCGCGTCCTTCGCCACAACGAGATCTTGAAGACCGTGGTCCGACCGTCGACGGCTCCCAGCGCCGCGGCGTGAGCCGTTCCGTCGCGGCACGATGGCGCCGCGCGAAGTCGACGTTCGGCCGGGACCGGTTGGCCGCGAACGCCGCCCGCGGGTATCCATGGCGGCATCCGGAAGGAACCCATGAAAGCACTGCTCACGACATCCTTGTCGTTCTGCCTCGCCGCGCCGCTGTTCGCCCAGGAGGGCGGCAAGGAGCCGGCCAAACCTGCGCCCGCGGCCGCGGAGAAGGCCGAAGCCCCGAAGAAGCTGCAGCTGGGTCAGCGCCTGAACGGCGAGACGACCCTGCTCGACATCGACGGCAAGCCGCAGAACGCGCACGACCTGCTCGGCACGATCACGGTCGTCAACTTCTACTCGATCAAGTGCCCGATCCAGGCCGCGTGGGACACGCGCCTCGCACTGATCCAGAAGGACTTCGAAGGCCAGGGCGTGGTCTTCCTGCACATCGACAGCAACGCGACCGAGATCGGCGAAGCGCCGCCGAAGGTCGAGGGCGACGCGAAGCCGTACGCGAACATCCGCGACCACTTGAAGGCGAAGGATCTGCCGTTCCGCGTGTTCGTCGACCACGGCAACAAGATCGCCGACGTGTTCGAGGCGAAGACCACGCCGCACGTCTACGTGTTCGGCAAGGACGGCAGGCTCGTCTACAAGGGCCTCGTCGACGACGACCAGAAGGACCGCAACGCCGACAACCGCCAGAACCACCTGCGCGACGTGCTCGGCAAGCTCACGAAAGGCGAGAAGGTCGAGCCGTTCGCGACGAAGGAAGAAGGCTGCTCGATCAAGCGCACGAAGGCCGCTCCGGCCGGCGCGGACAAGGGTGACGAGAGGGGCGGCAAGAAGGATGGCGAGTAGCCGCCTGCCGGTCGCCGCGGCGCTGCTGGCGCTCGCGGCGTGTTCGAACGAGCCCACGGCGATCGCCACGGGTTCGTTCTCCGTCACGGCGATGGACGCACGCGGCGTGATGCACCAGATCGCGGCGCACCGGGGCAAGCCGGTCCTCGTGAACCTCTGGGCTACCTGGTGCCCGCCGTGCGTCGCGGAGATCCCCGACCTGATCGCGGCGACGAAGGGCTTCCGCGCCCGCGGCGGCGTCGTGCTCTCCGTCGCGATGGAACAGCTCGGCGACGTGTCGGCCGAGGATGCGGTGCCGAAGGCGACGGCGAAGGCGAAGGAGCTCGGCGTCGACTTTCCGGTGTTCGTCTGCACCGACGACGAGATGAAGACGATCCGCGCCGTGTTCGGCGTCGAGATCGGCGGACTGCCGCAGACGCTGACCTACGACCGCGCCGGCAACCTCGTGCAGCAGAACGAGGGCATGGCGACGCGCGAACAGTTCGAGACGATCGCGAAGGGCGCCGAGCGCTGACGGCGCCGCCCGCCGATCAATTGCCCGCCGCCCCGTTGCCCGCCGCGACGCGCCCGGTCGCCTCGAGCGTCTTCGCGAGGAAGGTCGCGTAGCCCTCCTTCCACGCGCCCGGTCCGCCGCGCAGCACGTGCTCGACGAGCTTCTTGCCGGTCGCCGGGTCGAGCGTGACGTAGGTCGGCGTCGCGAGACGGCCGCCGATCAGGTCCTCGCGCAGCTTGCTGTGGACGGCCCAGCGCCCCGGCGGGATCACCGCTTCGTTGTCCATGTGCAGCCGCGCCTCGACGAAGTGCTTCGACAGGATCGGCGCGATCGCATCCGAGGGCAGGATGCCGCGCTCGACCATGCGGCAGTTCGTGCACGTGAACCCCGTGAAGTTGACGAGCAGCAGCTTGCCCTCGGCTTTCGCCTGTGCGAGCGCCTTCTCGTAGTCGTCGACGACGAGTTCGTGCTTCGAGACGTCCTTCCGCCCGTAGGCCGGCGCCAGCGCCGTCATCACGAAATCGAGCGGGTAGCCGAGCGCGCCGTAGAGGCAGTAGCCCGCGAACGCGAGGCTCGCCAGGCCGCCGACCTTGCGCGGCGTTCCGGTCGTGGCGCGGGGCACGATGCCGATCAAGTACGCGGCGAGCGCGGCGAAGATCGCGATCCAGATGCCGAAGAAGACTTCGCGCGGCAGGATGTGCAGCTCGACCACGTACTCGGCGTTCGAGAAGAACTTCAGCGCCGCGGCGAGTTCGACGAAGCCGAGCGTGACCTTCAGCGTGTTCATCCACGCGCCCGACTTCGGCAGCGCCTTCACGCGCCCCGGCAGGAGCGCGAGCATCACGAACGGGAACGCCATCGTGAGGCCGAACACCGCCATCCCCAGCGTCGCCTTCCAGCCCGCGCCCGACTGGACCGCGGGCAGCAGCAGCAGGGAGACGACGGGCGCCGTGCACGTGAACGAGGTCACGACGAGCGTCGCCCCCATCAGCAGCACACCGAGCGTGCCGCCGACGCCGCGCGTCTTGCCGGCGGCCTGCACGAGGAACGCCGGCGGCTGCAGCGTGATGACGCCCAGCAGCGACAGCGCGAACACCACGAAGGCGCCGCCGATGACGACGTTCGTGATCCAGTGCGCGGCGAACGGGACGATGTAGCCGGCGAGCAGCCCGGCCAGGGCGCCGATCAGCGCGAACATGCCGACGATGCCGGCGCCGTAGCCCAGCGCCAGCGTCAACACCTTGCCCCCGCGCGCATCCGCCTGCTTCGTGAAGAAGCTGAACGTGATCGGGATCATCGGGTAGGTGCACGGCATGACGAGGGCGAACAGGCCGCCGCCGATGCACGCGAGGATCAGCGCGAACAGCGACCCCGCGAGCAGATTGTCGGACTCGGGCGGGATCTCGTCGGCGACCGCCGCGACGGCCTCCGCGCGCGCCGCGCCGGCTTCGACGACCAGCTGCGTCGAGAACGCGAGGTCCGCCGCCTTCTCGCAGAAGTTGTCGGTGCAGAGCTGGTAGTGCACGGCTCCCTCGATCGCGACCGTGCCCGGCTTCGTGCCCGCCGCGACCTTCAGGACCTGCTCCAGCTGGAAGTGATCGCGCAGCCAGAACTCCTCGAGTCCGAAGTGCTCCGTGCGTTCGCCCGCCGGCGACCGCGGCTCGCCCACCGCCTCGAGCCCGGGCGCCTTCAGCTTCGTCGCGTCGATGCGCGTCGGCACGCCCGTCTTCTCCTTGCTGCCGTACGCGTGGTACGCCTTGCTCACCTGCACGTCGACGACGAGGCGGACGTTCTCACCCGCACGCGCCGTCGCCGGCACGACGCTCGCGCGGACCGCGATCTTCTGGTCGGGTTCGAGCCGCAGGCCCGGTTTCACGCCGAGGCCCGCGTCGCCCGGCGCTCCGATCACCGTGAGCGTTGCCTCGAACGCGGCGGACGACGGCGGCAGGCAGCTGTTCTCGTCGCAGAGCTGGTAGGCGAGCACGCCGCGCACGACGACGTCGCCAGCCGCGGTGCCGGCGGGCACGACGAAGCGCTGCTTCACGTCGAACTCGTGCGGCAGCGGGTAGGTGTCGACGCCGAAGGCGGAGGTCTTGGTGCCCGGCGGAATCTGCGCGGCCCCCTTCGGTTCGAGCCCGCCCGCGTCGAGCTTCTTCGCGTTGAGCGCGACGGGGATGTTCGTCTTCTCGAGGGTTCCGTACGCGTGGTAGCGCTCGTCCACCTCGGCGCGCAGGACGAGCACCACTTCTTCGCCGGGCTTCGCCTTCGCGGGCTCGAAGGCCGCGGTCAACGAGAGCTTGTCCTGGGCGAGGAGGGTCGCGGACAGAGCGAGCAGGAACGCGACGAACGCGAGGATGCGAGAGCGGGCGACCATCGGGGCCGCGATGATACGAGCCCGCCGCGATCCGGCACGTCCCGCGCGAAATCCGTCAGCGGCGCGGGTTCAGGTGGATCGCGGTGATCGCGGCATTCGCTGCGGCGGCGACTTCCGGATCGGTGTCGCCGCTCCAGTCGATCAGGAACGGCAGCGCTTCCGGCACTCCCAGCGTGCCGAGCGACTTGATCGCGAGCAGGCGCTGCGCCTTCGCCGCGCCGGGCTTCGCCTGCAGCAGGAGCTTCTCGGCAGCACTCGTCGGACTGGCATCGAGGCCCTTCACCACGCGGTCCCAGTAGCCCTGCGTCTCGTGCTGGAACCGGATCTTGGTCAGCGCCGCCGCCGCCTGCTCGCGGGCGTAGGACTCGTTGTCGCGCAGCAGGCCGATCAGCTTCGGAACCGCGTTCGTGCTGACCATGCGTCCGGCGGCGTCGATGGCTTCCATGCGGACGCGTTCATCGGGATCTTCCAGCAGAGAAACGGCCAGGTCTTCGGCAACCACACGGTCGACGCCGCCGAGCAGGTGCTCCAACAGGTGCTCTCGCACGCGCGAATGTCGGTTCTTCGCGAGCCGGGCGAGATCGAACGGGTGGTTGACGCCCGCGAGTGCCCGCACGGCCTCGAACGCACAGCTCTCGTCGTCGCCGTCGACGCACCGCTCGAGCCGCTCGCGCAGCGAAGCGACTTCGGACTCCTCCAGGAGACGGATCAGCTCGGCCCGCGTCGCACCCCGGCTCTCGTCGAACCCGCGCGCCGGCCACCCGGCGAGTGGTCCCGCCGGATCGCGCAGGCGCCACAGCGCGGCCCGGACCCAATCGCTCTTCTCGCTCTCACTGCGGTCCTCGCTCGCGAACACGAGACCGGCGACGTCCGCGACGAGACGAGCGGGCATGGCACCCACGACCTCGTGCAGCGACACCCACGACGCCGGGACCTTCTCGGCGGCGACGCTCGCGAACGCCGCTGCGACTTCGTCGTCGCTGAAACCGTGCGGCGGGTCCGGATCCCGCTCGACGACGTACCGGAGCGGCGTCGTGGCTGCGGGGCGTTCGGCCCGCGCGTACGGGTGAGGGATCGACGGCCCCGGCTGATCCACTCGTACGGTCCACGCGAGCGCCTTCACGTCGTGCATCGCGAGCAGTGCCAGCGCACACGAGGCGCGCGTAGGCTCGCCCTGCGTCGCCTCCAGCACCGTCCAGAGAGCCTTGCGAACCGGTTCGTCCGCGCAGCGCCTGCCGAGTTCGAAGAGGCCGTCGATCGAGTTGTTCGACAGCCACTCCGCGGCCTCGGGGGCGCCGGTGCGCGCCAGCGCCATCGCGATCCACCGCTTCTTCTGGACATCGTCCGTGAGGGACGAGTCGGCGAGTCGAGCGTGCACCACGGGGAACAGGTCGCGCGGCAGGTCGACGGTCGAGAACAGGTAGGCGTAGTCGAGGAGCTGTTTTCGCGGCGCACGTTCGAACGCAGCGACGACGCTGCGACAGTTCTGCGCAGAGAGCTTGTCCGCGAGGATCCATGGCGCGGTGCGACCCCGTTCGAGCCATGCGGCCGCGCGGGGCGCGACGTCGGCATCCGTCGCCGCGACGACCTGACCCGCAAGGCTCGTGAGCCACGGGTCGTCCGCGAACGGACCCGGCGGAAGCGAGGCGATGCACTCGTCGAGCACAGGGAGCAGTTCCGTCGCCTGCTGTTTCGTGAAGCGCGAGGCCGGAGGGACGGCGGCGCTCGGCGCCGGGCCGACGCGCACGCCCGCCGCCGCCAGTCGCGGCAGTTCGCGCAGCAGCACCTTCATCCCGCTCGGGGAACCCTGCGCGAGCGTCGACGCGAGGAAGTGCTGTGCTGCGGATCCAAGGGCCGGGTCCGTGCTCCGCGTCGCCGCGTCGGCGACCGGCACGAGCCGCTCCACGAGCTCGGGGCCGATCGCGTCGGCCCGCCAGGACGCCGCCTGGTCCAGCAGCCACGCACGGCGCCCGGCGGGTCCGTCGCTGCACGCGTCGAGCAGCACGCCCGGCTCGAACGGGAACGCGCGGCCGAACCTCGGATCGGGCTGCGGCGAGAAACGGCCGCCGACGAGCGTCGCGAAGACCGAGTCGTCGGGGTCGCGCAGGAACCTGGCGGCGACGGCGCGCATCTCGGGCCGCTCGCACTGGAAGGCCGTCGCGACGAGGAGCACACGGTGCGCCACTTCCGGGTCCTTCGTGCGGTCACCGAGGAACCGCGCCGCAACCGGTCCCCCGATGCGCCACAGGACTCCGGCGAGTCCCTTCACGCGATCCGGCTGGTAGGAACCGCCCGCCAGCATGCTCTCGAGCGTCGCGACGAGCACGGGCGCCGCGGGTTCGCCGATCCACAGCAGCTGCTGGCCGATGTCCTGGGGCACGAACATCAGCTCGGGGAACCTCATCTGCGGCACCGTCGAGGGCCCCGACGACGAGTACGAACGCACCAGTTCTTCGGCGCGCGCACGCAGCTCGGCCTCGCGTTCGGCGTCCTGCGGCGAGGGCGTGATGTCGTCGAGCGTCGCGGCGGGCCAGCTTCGACGGACGCCGAGCAGCCCCGTTTCGACACGCAGAAGCTGCCTCGCCGCATCCTCCGCGTCCTTCTCGCGACCCAGCGACCGCAGCAGCTTGATCAGCCGCATCGCCGCCACCTGCCGCGCCTCCTCCGAGATCTTCGTGTCCGCCGCGGCTTCGCGGTACGCCTTCTCGGCCTTGGCGAGATCGCGCTCCTGCTCCTCGAACGCGATCGCGTTCGCGATCTCGGTGTTCGGGTCGGAGGACTTCGTGCGGTGATCCTGCGCCGCGACGACGGTTGCGAACGTCAACACCAGTGTGATGGCTCTCATGGCGGCGATGGGACTCTTCGATCGGCAGCGCTCGGTCCGGGCGCGGTGAGTTCGTTGTCAGGGATCGGTCAAGGCTCCGCAGACCCCGGTTCGACGGGCTTGTCGACCAGGCGGTATCCGATGCCGTGGACGGTGAGCAGGAAGCGAGGACGCTTCGGGTCGACTTCGACCTTCTGGCGGAGGTTCAGCACGTGCGTGTCGATCGTGCGATCGCCCACGAACTCGTCTCCTCCCCACACCTCGGCGAGGAACGCGGCCCGCGACACCGCGCGCCCGTCGTGCCGTCGCAGGAGCGCCAGCATGCTCGCCTCCTTCGGCGAGAGCGTCGACATCGCGCCGGCGCGCTCGACGGTGAACGACGCGAGATCGACGCGCACTTCGCCGAGCGTGAACTGCTGTGCCGCCGCCGATGGCGCTCCCTCGCGTCGACGCAGCATCGCCTTCACGCGCGCGAGCAGTTCGCGCAGCGAGAACGGCTTCGTCACGTAGTCGTCGGCGCCGAGTTCGAGACCGAGCACCTTGTCGCCTTCGTCACCGCGCGCCGTGAGGAGCAGGACCGGCGTGGCAGCGTCGCGCCGCCGGAGATCGCGCAGCAGTTCGAGGCCGCTCGGCCCCGGGAGCATCACGTCGAGGACCGCCAAGTCGAAGCGGTGCTCCCGCAGCGCTGCGCGAGCTTCGTGGCCGTCGGCAGCGGTCGCGACCTCGTGCCCCTCGCCGCTGAGCGCGTCACGCAGGGCGGTACGCAGCGTGCGGTCGTCCTCGACCAGGAGGATGCGGAACGTCATTCGGACTCCTCGATCGGAAACGTGAACACGAACACCGCCCCGGGCGCACCGTCGCCGGCTTCTTCGCAGCGGAGATCACCGCCCATCCGTCGGACGATCGTGCGCGCCAGGTGGAGGCCGATGCCGAGGCCGGGCAGACCGCCGTATGCGTACGCCGCGCCGCGGACGAATCGCTGGAACACGCGCTCCCGTTCGTCGGCGGGAACCCCGGGGCCACGATCCCGGACGGCGACAGAGACGACACCCGCGCTGCGAGTCGCCGCGACGGCGATCACGCCGCCCGACGCGCCGTACTTCAGCGCGTTGTCCAGCACGCACACGAGCGCCTGCACGAACGCGCCGCGATCGACGGACACGACCGTCGGTGCGCCGAGCCCGTCCTTCCAGTCGATGCCCACACCCTCACGCTCGGCGAGCGGGGCGAACAGTGCGAGGGTCTCCTGGACGATCCCGGCCACTTCCACGGGCCGCCGGTCGTAGGCGCGTTCGCCGCGCTCGAGCCTGCCGAGGTCCAGCACGTTCTCGATCAGCATCGACAGCCGCGCGGACTCGCCGATGAGCATGGCGTAGTACTCGCGTTCCCGACCCGCGACGCGCCCTTCGGCCAGCATCTCGCCGAGCAGGCGGATCGACGCGAGCGGTGTGCGGAGTTCGTGGGTCACCGTCGTCAGGAACTCGGCCTGGGCGCGCACCGCGTCGGACTCGCGCCGCGTCGCTCGCACGTGCATCCAGGCGGCGGCGCCGAACGCCGCCAGGAGCACGATCGTCGTCGCGGGCAGCAGCCATGCCCAGTCGTGCATCGTCGAGCCTGTGTGGGGCGAGAAACCGGTGAGGTGAGGGACACCGGCGAACTCGGCACCCGCCTCGCTCGCGATCACGGGCTCGACGAGCCACGGCCACTCCGCCAGTTCGCCTGCACGCCCCGCATCGATCACCGCCGCGATCCACTGCGCGGTCGGGACACTCGCGCCCCGCCACGCCCCGTCGCCATCTGGAATCGCCCACGACAGCTCGGTGGCGTCTCTCGCGTACATGACGACCGGAGGCGAAGGCGCCGCGGCGCGCCAGTACCGATCGACGTCGGCGAGCAGGCGACGCCGCGACGCAACCGCCTCGACCAGGCGGGGCGGGGCGACCGTTCCGGGCAACCCGGCCGCGACCAGCGGCGGCAATGCGGGCACGAGCCGGCCGACCCACGCGGGCGAGGCGCCTTCCCGGGGCAGGCGCGCCGCGGCCGCCACGGCGCGAGCGAGCGAAGGTCCGGCGAGATGGCGCGGCTCGAGCGAACGCATGCCCTCGTCGATCTCCTGCAGCTTCGCAGCGAAGTCGCGCGACCGCCCCTGGCGCAGGTCGAACCACGACGCGGCGACGATGACGACCAGGCGCTGGTCCGATGGGAGCGAAGCCGCGAGCAGGTTCGCGTACTCGCGCGTCGCCGAAGCCGCGTCGCCTTGTGCGAACTCGCAGCGCGCCGCGCGCGCGAGCCGATCCGCCACGACGGGGTCGACGTCCTCGGATCTCTCGTCGTCGAGCCAGCCGACCGCGTCGTCCACGACCACGCGCCCGCCGCGCACTTCGAACCGGCACTCTTCGGGCAGCCGTTCGAGCACCGTATCGCTGCCGGACGCCGCACGCAGGATGCGCGCCGCAGCCGCGGCCGAACGATCGAACTCGACTTCCCGCGCGGCGATCTCGAGGCGCAGAGCCCGCCACGACTGGATGACCATCGCAGCGACCATCGCGGCCCCGAGCAGGGGCATGACGATCGTGACTCGGCTTCCGGGAGATGCGCGCTGCGGGTCGATGCGCGGATGATGACGCTTCGCCGGCCGTCCCTGTCAAGGAACGGTCAACCGCGCCTCCGAGCCCGAAGAGAGGCGGCCCCGGAACGAAGCGACCCCGCCGCGTCGTCGACGGGGCGGGGTCGCGAGTCACACCGCGCACGCGGTGCGAACGACGATCAGGTGTTCTCGATGCGCTGGTGCAGCGCGTTCGACGTGGTCATCGCGGCGAAGATGTCCGCGGCGAGCAGGTCGGTCACCAGGGCCTGGCCCCAGAAGTCGAGACCGAGCATCGACGGGGTGACCACCGCCGTGTTGAGCGACAGCACCGTGCCCGGGGCAACGATGTTGAACGGGCCGATGCCGTTCGCGAGGTCGAAGTTCAGCAGGCAGCCCGGCTTGCCGATGCCGATGAACGACAGGGGCAGGCCCGGAGCGAACGGGTTCGCGACCGAGAAGTAGAGGAAGCCGAGCGGGAAGCCGGCGTTCAGGTTGTTGACGTCGTAGTTGATCGTCGAACCGAACGTGGGGCGCGGGTTCGAGGTCAGCGCGACGTGCGGCGAGTCGATCGCGATGCCGTGCTGCGACGACAGCAGCGCCGTGTCGATCTGGTACTCGGGGCGCGTGTTCGTGCCGGCCGGCGAGTAGCCGATCAGCCACGGGTTGCCGCTGTAGGCGTTCGTGCCGACGGGCACGGGATTGATCGTCTGGAACGTGATCGACACGTTGCCCACGTAGTCGAACACGTACTGCACCGTCGAGGTGTTGGTCACCACACCGCCCGAGTGGGGCACCGCATCGAACGTGATGACGATCTGCGTGCCGTCGTCGTTGTAGCGGATGGCGCCGGCGGTCGTGACGTCGAAGTCGTGCCACGTGTACCACGTGGTGTTCGGGAACGAGAACCCGATCGTCGTGGTCGGGGCCCAGTCGGCTCCGAGCGCGGCGAGAGCGGCGAGGTTCGAGCCCGTCGAGATGATGCCGTTGTTGTGCACGACGAGGCTGGAGCCTGCCGTCACGACACCCGTCGGGTGGATCAGGTTGCCGAGCAGGCCGGGCGTCAGCACTTCACCGTCGTCCGTGGCAACGGCGCCGGTGATCGTCGTGGTCCAGCCCGTCAGCGGCGCGTGTCCGGCGAACGGAACGAGCGGCCCAGCCGGCAGCACGTTGACGTCGTAGGCACCATCGGCGTTGAGCGCCATCACCACGGTCTTGCCCTGGAACTTGGCGCTCGTCTGCGCGGACGTCGCGTTGATGTTGAACCAGGAGGCGTAGCCACCGCCGCAACCGTTGCCGACCTTGTCACTGAAGGAGCAGATCGGAGCGGAGCTTCCGACGGCGTAGTGGATCGAGCCGTTGAACACGCGCGGGTTGCCGCCACCGAGGAGCGCCACCGCGAACGGGAGGGACACGTTGCCACCCAGGATCACCTGATCCGCGTAGCTGCCGTTGCTCGCCGCGACACCCGCGGCCAGCGACAGCTCGGCGTTGGAGTAGTTCTGGTTCGTGCCGGTGCCGTTCGTGTAGGCGGGCGCGATGCCGATGTGCTCGAACGCGTAGCCGCGCGTGCCCATCGCCGAAGTGAGCGTGAAGGGCGTCGAGAAGCAGCAGGTCGTCGGGAGGCCGAGCCCGGCCGAGATCACCGAACCTTCGGCGAGAACCTGCCAGTTGGCGAAGTTCTGCTCGCTGCCGCTGAACTGCGGGATGCCGGTGACCGTCTGCCAGACGCGAAGGCGGCCTTGCGTGCCCGCGGCCGAGTTGCAGTTGAGGTCAATGCGATTGACGGTGATCGCCGGCACCGACACGGTGAGATTGACGAACGTCACGGCGCCCGGACCGGCCGCGTTGTTGGCGACGAACGTCGTGGTGAGTGGCGACTGCGCAGTGAGCGAGGCGACGAGCCCGAGCCCGATCAGTGATGCAAGGGGTTTCATGGTTTCCTTGTTGGGGAGGAAAGGGGCATCTGCCAACAGGAAGCGGTTGGCAGGGGACGCCAGAAGGTAGCGCGCGCCTCGCGCCTGTCCACCGACCCCGGCGCAGTTCCCCGGTGCGCTTTCCGAGTGCGCGAAGATTCGCCACTGCGCATTGGGGCCGATCCGCAGACATTCTCCCCGTGTTCCAACACGCGGCGTCCGCGCGCGGCGCGCGCCAAGGCCCCAAGCCGCGGCGCGCTCCGCGTCAGAACCGCAGTCCCCCACCGATCACGAAGCCGCTCAACGTCACGTCGGCATCGAAGTCTTCGTCATCGATCGTGCCGTCGATGCTCAGATCCATCGCGCGATAGCCCGCGAACACGTGCACCAGAGCGGTCGGGCGAATCTCGACCAGCGCTTCGATGTCGAGCAGGGAGGCGTCGACGCCATCGATGTCGTTGACCTCCATGTAACCGACTTCGGCGAGCAGGCCGAACATCCACAGGCTCGCTTCGGCGCGCACGAACGCCATCGGCACGGGCCCCGCGACGGAGACCTCTTCCCGCAGCGCACCGAAGGTGTCCTGCACGGTGATGTCGAGATCGAAGTAGTCGATGGCGATGCCCGGCGAGATCGACACCGGACCGATCGGGATCTCGAGGGCGAACGATCCCTTCACGTTGCCCATGTCGAAGGTGGAACGGACCGGCGTACTGGCCGAGATGTCGCCGAAGTTCGCCTGCAGTTGCCCGGTCCCTTCGTCCTCGAAGAGGAACCCGGACACGGCGAATACCGGTGTCCCGAGGTCGAGCGCGGCGCGCCCGTACGGAGTGCCCTGGGCATCGCCGAGCCCGAAGGCGGACTCGATGTCCTGGGCGAACGCGACGCCACCGCCTTGCGCGTAGCCGATGTCGCCGTCGAGCTGGAGTCGCGCGTAACCCGCCTGCACGGAGACGCCGGGTGCCGAACACGAGGGAAGGGCCGCGACGATCGCCGCGACCACGAGAGAAGCGGTGCGCATGGGCGGCCTCACGGAACCACCGTCAGGGTTCGGGCATCGACGTCGAAGTCGAAGCGACCGGGCAGGCCGTCGATCGTGATGCGGACGATCGACGTGCCGTCGAACGTCATCGTCGCGGCGACGGTGGCTAGCGGTCCGGTGAGGGACAGGTCGATCGTGCCGATCGGGTACTGCTGCGTAGGCGATGCATCCGTGACGAGGCTCGCGGTGCCGAACGTCAGCACGCACGCTCCTTCCGTGACCGAGCTGTCCGCCGCGGGCGGCGGCCCGCCGGCCGGCGTCGCGGTCGTCGTGCGCAGCTCCTCGAGTTCGTTGCCGTTCGTCGAGCCACCGATGATGCCGGTGAGGGTGCCGGAACCCGAAACGGCGTCCCCTCCCTTCGAGCCCGTGAGCGTCCAGTCGCCGACGAGGAACGGGCGTCCGCCTGGCGACGCATTGCGCAGCGCCGTGGCGATGAGGTCGATCTTGTCCGCGAGCGACGAAGCGCTGCTGGCGTCGATGTTCTGCTCGGCGCCCGCGGGGTCGTAGGCGCGGATCGTCATCGACATGGTGCAGCCGTTGAACGCGTAGGTGACGTTGAGCTCGCCGCTGCCGCCTTGCGACACGGAGAGGCCCGCGGGATCGGGCACGGCGCTGCTCGTCCGGAGCCGCCACGAATCGGCGACGTCGAGCAGGGCGTCGACCTTCGTGTAGAGACCCGGGAAGCAGTCGACCACGGTCTGCACCTGGTCGAGCCGCGTCTGGTCCGTGGTAGACGTGACCTTGCTGTCGCACGCTGCGAACAGGGCAGCGCCGAGCAGGAGCAACAACGAGCGAAAGTGTGGCATGCGCCTCCAGAGAACGAGTGGTTGGCGGCGAGTATGCCGCGCTGCCATCGGGCGTTGCCAGCCGCCATCGGCTCGAATCCGCTCCCGCCTTCACTCGGGGATCGGACACCCGGCGTCGATCCACGCCTTCATCGCGGAAACGAACGTCGCGTGCGGCACCGGCACCGGTGTGCGGCCCTCGCCGGGCTGCCACCCCCACAACACGAGCGGATCGGCGGTGACGTGGTGCAACAACTGTTCTGCCGTGCGGCCGCCGTTCTGCGCGGGGTCGGCGAGCTGCCGCGCGAGCTGCGCCGGCGTGCGGCCCTCGAACACGAGCGGCATGTCGCGCCGCGGCAGGTGCCAGTTCGGGGCGCCCGGCGGCAGGTTCGCGCCGGCAGCGTTCTCGTCGCGGTGGCAGTTCGCGCAGCGGAGCGCATACAGACCCTTGCCGTCGGGTCCGCCCTGCACGTTCTGTCCGTGCGGTCGCGACTCGTCGCCCTGCTTCGGCACGCCGCCCGCGGGATGGCAGTTCTTGCAGCGAGGGTGCTGCAGCACTTCGTAGACGCTGGCGAAGGGGCCGACGTCGGCGCCCGACGACGGCGCCGTGGTGCCGCACTGCACGAGCACGAAGATCGCGGCAACGGCCGCGGCGATGCAGAGATGTCGGTTCATCGGAGGTCCTCCGCGCGGACGGGCAGTCGCCGCACCCGCTTGCCCGTGAGTCGGAAGATCGCGTTGCCGAGTGCCGGCGCCACGGGCGGCACACCGGGCTCGCCGACGCCCGTCGGCGGAGCGGTGCTCGACACGAGGTGCACGTCGACAGCCGGCATCTCGTGGATGCGCAGCAGGCGGTAGTCGTGGAAGTTCGACTGCTGCACGCGACCCTCGGCGAGCGAGATCTCGCTGTAGAGCGCGGCCGTGAGGCCGAAGCCGACCGCGCCTTCGAGCTGGGCCTTCACCGTGTCCGGATTGATCGCGGTGCCGCAGTCGACGGCGACGGTGACTCGGTGCACGCGCGGCCAGCCTTCCTCGATGGATGCTTCGAGCACCATCGCGATGTACGAGTTGAACGAGAAGTGCACCGCGACGCCGTGCGCGCGTCCTTTCGGCAGCGGCTTGCCGTAGCCGGCCTCGCGCGCGGCGAGGTTCAGCACACCGAGGTGCCGGTCCTTGCCGACGAGCAGCTTGCGGCGCAGGTCCAGCGGGTCCTGCTTCGTCGCGGCGGCGAGTTCGTCGAGGAACGACTCCACCACGAACGCCGTGTGCGAGTGGCCGACCGAACGCCACCAGAGCGTGGGCACCGGGTTCTTCGTCGTGTGCAGCTCGACCTGCACGTTCGGGATCGCGTACGGAACGTCGTCCGCGCCTTCGACCGACGTGCCGTCGATGCCGTCCTTGACGATGAACGGTTCGAACGGCGTACCGACGATGAACGATTGCCCGACGATCGTGTGCGACCAGCCCGTGATCGTGCCCGCGGCGTCGAGCGACGCCGCGATGCGGCTGTGCCACAGCGGGCGGTAGTAGCCCGATCGCATGTCGTCCTCACGCGTCCAGACGAGCTTCAGCGGCGCCTTCGCCGCCTTCGCGATCTTGCACGCCTCGACGATGTAGTCCGACACCGGATTCGCGCGCCGGCCGAAGCCGCCGCCGAGGAACGTCGTGTTCAGCTTCACCTTCGTCGGTGCGATGCCGAGCACGGCGGCCGCCGCGGCCTGGTCGACCGTCTGGAACTGCGTGCCCGCCCAGATCTCCGCCGAATCGCCGCGGAAATCGACGACGCAGTTGAGGGGCTCCATCGGTGCGTGCGCGAGGAACGGCAGTTCGTAGTCGGCTGCGAGGTTCTGCGCGGCCTCGGCCCGGGCGGCCGCGACGTCGCCGTCCTTTCGCGCGACGAGACCCGGTTTCCGCGACAGCTCGCGGTACTCGGCGCGCATCGTGTCCGTCGATGCGGTCGCGTTCGGCCCGAGGTCCCAGGCGACGGTGAGACGATCGCGCCCCGTCTTCGCGGCCCAGAAACCGTCGGCGATCACCGCGATGCCCGATCCGACGTCGACGACGTCGCGCACGCCCTTCACCTTGCGCGCAGCGGTCGCGTCGAACGACTTCGCCTTGCCGCCGAAGGTCGGCGGATGCGCGACGACGGCCGTCAGCATCCCTGGCACGTAGACGTCGAGTCCGAACTGCGCGGTGCCCTCGACCTTCGCCTTCGCGTCGAGGCGGTGCGTCGGCTTCCCGATGATGCGGAAGTCCTTCGCGTCCTTCAGCGCCACGTCGCCCGGGGCCGGCAGCTTCGCGGCTGCGGCCGCGAGTTCGCCATAGCCCGCGCGCTTGCCGCTCTCGTCGTGCACGACCGCCGCGTTCTCCGTCCGACACTCGGCGACGGGCACGCCCCACTGCTGCGCCGCTGCGGTCACGAGCAGCGAACGCGC
>JAEUHQ010000130.1 GCA_016794565.1 Planctomycetota bacterium
GCCACGAGGACGCCGGCGGCGCCGACGAGCACCGTCGGCCGGTCCCAGCGATCGAGGTCGCCGAGCGGCAAGGCGTCGCAGTCGCCGTTCGCCTCGGGACAGTCGATCACCACGACATCGGCGAACCGCAGCGCGTCCGGAGTGCAAGAGGCGATCGCGACGCGGCGGCGACGGAGCCCGGCGGTGGCGAGGACACCGTCGAGTCTCGCTGCCGATGCGTCGGCGGCGACGATCGCCACCATCGGTGCCGTGGCGTCGACCGCCTGCGCCGGCAGCACGGCGGCGAACACGAGCACGGCGGAGGCGATCGGCGACGCAGGAGAGCGGTGCATGTCGGCGACGAACGAAACGAGCGTGAGGCTCGTTCTGCCGGGAAACCGGGCAGTTTTTCCGCCGAACGGCGGCTACCGCGGCTTCAGCCCGAGCTTGCTGCGCAGCTCCTTCGCCTCGACGAGCATCGCCTCGCCCCCCGCCTCGTCGCCGCGCTGCTGCAGCAGCCGGCCGAGCGTGAACAGGCTCTGCTCGATCGAGAAGTGACCCTTCGGGAACAACGCACGCCGCATGGCGAGCGCGTCGCGATGCAACTGCTCCGCCTGCACCAGGTCGCCCGCGTCGCGCAGGTCGTTGGCGAGGTTGAACAGGATCAGCGCCGTGTTCGGGTGGCCCTTCGGGAAGAGGCGCTGCATGTGCATCAGGGCTTCGCGGAACAGCGGCTCGGCGCCCGCAAAGTCGTGTTTCGCCTGCAGCAGGCACGCGAGATTGTGCTGCAGCGGCGGCAGGCCCGGATGGTCTTCGGGGAACAGGCGCTGCGACATCGCCAGCCCGTTGCGGAACATGGACTCGGCTCCGTCGAGATCGCCCTTCTGCTGCAGGAGGTGCCCGACGTTGTTGAGTTGCCCGGCGACGCGCGCGTGATCGCCGGAAAAGATCCGCTGGTACATCGCCAGCGACTCGCGTGCGAGCGCTTCGGCCTCGCCGAGGTTCTTCTGGACGAGCAAGACGGCTGAGAGACTGCTCAGGCTGCCGGCCAGGAGTTCGTGATCGCCGCGATAGAGGCGGCGCCGTCGATCGACCGCGGTCCGGAGGATCTGCTCCGCCTCGTCGATCCTGCCGAGGTTTCGCAGGACGTGGCCGAGACTCGTCTCCGTGGCGGCGACCGACGGGTTGTCCTGCGGGAACGAGGCGGTCGCCGCGAGCGCCTCGCGCAGGATGGCCTCGGCCGGCTCGAGCTTCCCGCCCTGCATCAGGCACACGCCGAGTGCGTCGAGCCCTTTCGCGAGGCGGTAGCCGTCGGTGACACCGCTTCTCCTCCATGTGTCGACCGCGCGCCGCAACGTCGCTTCGGCCGACACGGAGTCGCCGGCGTCCATGCGCATCAGCCCGAGATCGGAGAGGAACAGCGCGAGGTCGCTGCTGTCGCCGGGCACGATCCGCTCGAACATCGCGATCGCCTCGACCTGCAACGGGATCGCGGACTGCACGTCACCGAGCTGTTGCCGCGCCAGCGCCAGGTGCACCATCACCAGAACCATCTCCTTCGACTCGACGCCCTTCGCGCGGTGCGTCGCCAACGCCGGCTCGAGCAGGCGCCTTGCCTTCTCCGGCTTGCTGATCTGGACGAAGCTCGGGCCCAGCTGGCCGCGCAGGAACAACTCCGCCTCGGGCGCACCAGCGAGCTCGCCGTTCTCGATGCGCTGCGCCGCCGAGTCCAGCATCGCCTCGAGCAGCGTCGTGTCGCGGCCCAGCGCCGTCGCCGCTTCGACCGCGCCGAGCGTCGTGACGAGGAAGTTGGCGATCACGGCCGACTTGTCGCGATCGCTCTCGGCCCTGGCGCGCTGCTTCTCCTCGTCCGCACGCGCGGCCACTGCGATGCCTTCGCTGCGCTGCGCCGCCTCGCGCGCGACGACTTCCCGTTCGCCGGCCGCGACCGCCTCGTGCAACGCGAACGACACCCCGACCAGTCCCGCGACCAGCAGCACCATCGCGAGCGCGAGGCCGGTGACGAGACCTTTGTGGCGACGCGCGAACTTCGCTGCGTGGTACCAGGTGCTCGCCGGACGAGCCGCGATCGGTTCGTTGGCGAGGTGGCGGCGGATGTCGGCGGCGAAGGCCTCGGCCGACTGGTACCGCCGCGTCTTCTCCTTCTCGAGCGCCTTGCCGACGATCGTCTCGACGTCGCCGCGCAGGTGACGATGGATGCGCGACAGCCGCGTCGGCTCCTCCTCGCGGATCGTGCGCAGCGCTTCGTGGATCGCGCGCTTCGTGAGGTCGTAGGGCATGCGCCCCGCGAGGAGCTCGTACGCGATGACACCCAGGGCGTACACGTCGCTGCGTGTGTCGAGCAGTCCGGGGTCGCCGGAAACCTGCTCCGGGCTCATGTACGGGATCGTTCCCACGATCTCGCCCACGTCGGTGCGCATCGTCGTGCGCTGCATGTCGGCGTCGGTCGCGCGTGCGACGCCGAAGTCGAGGATCTTCGGCTGTCCCGAGGCATCGACGAGGATGTTGCCCGGCTTCAGGTCGCGATGGATCACACCCTTCTGGTGCGCGTGATCGACGGCGTCGCAGATGCGCGCGATCAGTTCCAGTCGCTGGCCGGTGTCGAGGCGACGGCGCTCCGCGAACGTGTCGAGCTCCTCGCCACGGATCAGCTCCATCGCGAAGAAGGGAAGGTGCTGGCCGAGACGGTCGACGATCGTGCCCGCCTCGAAGACCTGCGCGATCCCCGGGTGCTGCAGCCTCCCCAGCACCTCGGACTCGTACTCGAAGCGTCGCAGCGATGCGGCCGACACCTGACCGGCGCGGATGACCTTCAGGGCGACGGTGCGACGCGGCTGTTCCTGCTCGGCCTCGTAGACGGCACCCATGCCGCCTTCGCCGAGTCGGCTCCGGATGCGGTACTTGCCGATCCGTTCGGGGAGTGCATCGGCCGCGATCGCCCTCGGATCGAGCGGCGCCGCCCGAGTGCGTTCCTCGTCGGGATCCGTGCGCCCCGCGTCTGCCGTCCCGGGCGTCACTTGCCCCCGCTGATGCCCACGACGCGAAGCGCACCGACGTGAGCCGGCAGGATGTACTGAACGCCCCCGCCGCCCACCATCTGGCCCGATTCGAAGCGACCGCTCGCCGTGCGAACGCCCTCGAACGTCGGCGTGCGATCCGGTGACCAGCGATCCATGGCCGGGGCGGCGCGCGAGCGCAGCACTTTCACGGACTGTGTCGTCTCGTAGCGAACGAGAGTACGGCCCTCGGCGACGATGCCGAGGCGCTCGGCCGGAGTGCCCGACGTCGCGTAGTAGTCGCCTTTCAGCAGTGCCTCCGGGTGCAGCACGTGTTCGGACGACTTGTAGGCGACGAGGCGGGTGCCCTTCGGCAGTTCGACGACCTCGACCGTGCCGTGGAAGTCGATGGCGCGCAGGCGGGAGAGCAGCGCCTCGTCGTTCATCTTCGGGAACGACTCCTCGAAGAACGTGAGCGCGACCGTGATGCGCTGCCGGATCTGCGGCACCTGGTGTTTCGTACCGATGCCCGCGATCAGCCGGTCGATCCGGCTCACGCGAGCCGCGTACAGGGCGGGCGTCTGGACACGCTTGCCGACGCCCCGGGTCAGGAACGCGACGAACGCCTGCACGCCGATGAGCGTCACGGCCTTCGCCAGATGTGCACCCGCACGATCGAGGCCCGCGTCGTCCTTCGCGTCCAGCGCCACCACGACGAACGCACGGATCTCCTCCGCTGCCTGCAGCGCGATCGCACCGAGAGCCACGACACCGGCGAGGAGCAGCAGCACGTCGGCGAGGAACCCGATGCCGAACACGTGCGACGCAGCCCAAGCCGCGAACACGCTCGTCGTGATCGCGATGGTCGCCGGTTCGAAGAGCGCCGCGAAGTCCGCGCGTGCGCTCTCCGGGAGGTGCCCGACGGCGAGCTGCGCCGCGCGCAGCAGTTTCCCGGTCGAATCCGAAGCGGTCGGCATCGCGTTCGGGAGCGTACCGTCAATCGAGACCGAAGCCGAGGCGGCGAAGCTCGTCGGCCAGTGTCGCCCGCGCCCTGGCGTACGAGCTCGAAGCACCCCACGCGATCGCCATGCGCTCGGCCCAGCCCTTCGACTCGCTGACGGGCTTGCCGGCGTAGCCGCCGCGCTCGGCGTTGGTGCGGCGCGCCCACGCGCGCATGCCGTCGTCCGCGCCGTCGAGCACGGCCGGGATCGTGTTCGTGTCGTAGCGATCCCAGTGCAGGATGCCCGGGAGCGGCATGCGGCCGCGCGGCACGGGGTCGTCGGCGGGCACGCCGATCGTCATCCCGAACACGACGTAGCAGTGCGGCGGCAGGCCGAGCAGTGCGCCGAGTTCGACGGGGTGATTGCGCGCGGCGCCGATCATGCACACGCCGAAGCCCTCGGCTTCGGCAGCGAGTGCCAGGTTCTGACCGAACAACGCGGCGTCGACCGTCGCCTGGAGGAACAGTTCGAGGCTCTGGGCCTGCACCGCCGTGCCGTGGCGGCCGCAAGCGGCGGCGATCTTGTGCAAGTCGGCGCACACTGCGGCGAACACGGGCGCCTCGGTGATGTGCGCCTGACCTCCGCACAGCCGCGCGACGTCGGCCCTTCGCTTCGCATCGCTCACCACGACCACGGCGTTGGCCTGGATGAAGCTCGACGTCGACGCGTGGCGCGCCGCGTCGACGAGGCGTTCGATCGTCGGCGCCGCGATCGGATCGGGGCGATACGAGCGGTGGCTGCGATGGCGGAACATCTGCGCCACCGTGCTCCAAGGTTCGCCGTGCAGCGCAGAGACGGCGGCACGCAGGTCGTCGGGCCGATCGAGATCGGCCACGACCCACGGACTGCCGGTCGCGATCGTCAGCACGCGCGAACGATCGGCTCGCACCACGTCGCGCAGCAACGCGTCGGGCCGGCGGATCTCGTCGAACACGGCACGGGTCATCGCGACCGGGTGACCTGGGCGGCCGCGGAATAGCGGCAACGCCACGCCGCATCCCGGGCGCCGGAGCAGGGCGAGCACCGCGAGCAGCGTCTCGGCCGGCACGATCGCGTGGTCGACCGGGAACACGACGATCTCCGCGACATCGGGCCCGAGCGCCGCCGCGGCTGCACGCAGGCTGTCCGCCATCTCGCCGCCCGGAGGCACCGTGACGACCCGTGCGGCGAGGTTCGCGGGCAGGGACGGAGCGCCGTCCCTGCGCACGATCAGCACGTCGGCGGCGCCGGCATCGCGGCACGTCGCGACGACGCGTTCGATCGCCGTCGCGCCCGCGAGATCGAGCAGCGCCTTGTCCGCGCCCATCCGTTCGCCGCGGCCGGCGGCCGGCACGATCGCGACGGTGCGCACGCGTCTAGCCCTTCCGGATCTCGCTCAGCGTGAGAAGGCACTCGACGCGGAACTCCTTCCTGAACGCGTCGGCGTCGGGATCTTCGCGATCGGCGATCGCCATCACGACGACCGGCACGGCGCCGACTTCGACGACCGCGTCGATCGCCTTCTTCGCCGAGCCACCGGTCGTCACGGTGTCCTCGAGGATCGCGACCTTCTCGCCTTTCTCGAGGTCGCCCTCGATGCGCGAACCGGTGCCGTGCCCCTTCGCTTCCTTGCGGACGAGGAACGCCTTCAGGTTCTGCCCGGTCTCGAAGGAGAGGGCGGCCACTGCGCTGGCGAGCGGATCGGCGCCGATCGTGAGGCCTCCGACCGCGGTGATCTCGGGATGACCCTTCAGCTTCTCGAGCAGCAGCTTCGCGATCAGCCACAGCCCTTCCGGATGCAGCGAGACCTTCTTGCCGTTGATGTAGAACGTCGACCGCTTGCCCGACGCGAGCACGATGTCGATGCCGTCCTTGTAGGCGCGTTCGCGGACGAGCTGGAGCAGACGCTTTTTGGCCGCCGTCGGTTCGAACTTCGTGGTCACACGGCCATGGATATCGCCACAGTGCGGCGCGGTCTACCATCGCGCCCCCGATGATCCGCCGCCTCGTCAGCGCTCTCACGTTCGCCTCTGTCCTCGCCACCGTCGCCGCGCAGGATCCATCGTGGGTCGCGAAGGTCGACGCGCTGGTCGCAGCGCGCGTCGCCAAGGCGGACGCGGTCGGATTCTCGGTCGGCGTCGCGCAGAAGGGCGAAGTGCTGCTCGCGAAGGGCTACGGCCTCGCGGACGCCGAGTGGAGGATCCCCGCGACGGCGGACACGCGCTTCCGCATCGGGTCGGTGACGAAGCAGTTCACTGCGGCGCTCGTGATGCGCCTCGTCGAACAGAAGAAGATCGCCCTCGACGACGGCCTCGAGAAGTACGTGCCCGAGTTCCCGCTGCAGGGCAAGAAGGTCACGGTGCAGATGCTGCTCGACCACACGAGCGGCATCCCGAACTACACCGACATCGGCAAGGAGTGGGAGAAGGTCGTCCCGCTCGAGCTGACGCACGGCGAACTGCTCGCCCTGGTCGACGGCAAGCCGTTCGACTTCGAGCCTGGCACCGAGTGGCGCTACGACAACACGGGCTACTACCTGCTCGGCATGGTGCTCGAGAAGGTGCACGGCAAGAGCTACGCCGACGTCGTTCGTGACGAACTGAGCGGCCCACTCGGCCTCGCCGACACGATGTACGGCCACAACCAGGACGTGATCGAGCGGCGCGCCCACGGCTACACGATGCGGGCGGGGAAGCGCGTCAACGCCGACCACCTCGGCATGACGCAGCCGGGCGCCGCGGGCGCACTGCTGTCGACCGGCGCCGATCTCGTCCGCTGGTCGATGGCGCTCGCCGGGGGCAAGGTGGTGAGTACCACGTCGTACGAACGGATGACCCAGGCGACCGTCCTGCCGAACGGCCGCGACACCGGGTACGGCTTCGGGTTGATGCGGAACGAAGTCCTCGGCCGACCGGCGATCTTCCACGGCGGCGGCATCCACGGTTTCAATTCGATGCTGCTGCACCTCCCGGGGGACGACCTGCACGTCGCGGTGATCGGCAACGCCGAGGCAGCGAGCAGCGAGAAGCTCGCGCACGAAGTCGTGCAAGCGGTGCTCGGCATCGAGAAGTTCGTCGCGAAGGACGAGCCGCTGCCGGCCGACCTGCGCGACCGGCTCGCCGGCGAATACGACCTCGCGGACGTCGGCATGGCCCTCGTCGTGACGGCCGAAGGGGATCGCCTGCGCGCCAAGGGCAAGGCGCCCGGCCAGGAAGTCTTCGGCCTGCTCTACCAGGGCAGCCTGGAGTTCCGGGCCTCGTTCGACCACGAAGTGAGGATCGTGTTCTCCGCCGACGGCAAGGAGCTCACGCTGCACCAGAACGGCGGAGCGTTCGTCGGGCATCGGCAATGACGCTCGGCCCCTCGGTCACCGCCGGCTAGAGTCCGCCGTCGCCGCCCCCGGTGAATCCATGGCGAACGTCGAACCAAGAGCTGGCGAGCCTTGACCGGCCTCACCGCACCCGAGCCGCGCCCCGTTCCCGGCACCGCGACGCCGGCTCCGGGCCCACGCCCGGCGACGATCGTCGTCGTCGCGGACTTCGCGGCCGCGGAAGCGAAGGTGCGCGACGGCGTCGACAGCGAACGCATCGTCGTGCTCGCGGGCCAGGACGAAGCGGCCGCGATCGCGGCGGCCGAACGCGGCCGGGCCCAGGGTCGAGGTCCGGTGCCGACGCGGCCGCACCGCGCAAAGCGCCGCACGCTGGTCGTGATCCCGACCTACAACGAGAAGGACAACCTCGAGCCGGTCGTGCGGGCGATCCACTCCTACCTCGACACCGACATCCTCGTCGTCGACGACGGCTCGCCGGACGGCACGGGAGCGATCGCCGATCGGCTCGCCGCCGCGGATCCGCGCATCCACGTGCTGCATCGCCAGGGCAAACAAGGCCTCGGCACGGCGTACATCGCCGGCTTCCGTTTCGCGATCGAGCACGGCTACGAGCGCGCGTGCGAGATGGATGCCGACTTCAGCCACGCGCCGTGGGACCTGCCGCGGCTCGTGTTCGCCGCCGAACACGCCGACCTCGTGATCGGCAGCCGCTACGTGAAGGGCGGCAACACGGTGGGCTGGGACTTCCGCCGGCGGCTCCTGTCGCGCGGCGCCAACCTCTACGCCCGGCTCGTGCTCTCGTCCGGCATCCGCGACAACACGGCGGGCTTCCGGTGCTTCGCCACGGCGGCGCTGCAGCGGCTGGATCTCGCCGCCGTGTCCGCGCAGGGCTATGCGTTCCAGATCGAGATGGCGTTCCGCATGGTGCGCGCCGGATTCCGCGTGCAGGAGATCCCGATCCACTTCGTCGATCGCCGCGTCGGCGCTTCGAAGATGGACGGCAAGATCGCGCGGGAGGCACTGCTGCTGGTGCCGAAGCTGCGCAGCCGCGTGAAACGCTCGCGGCCGGACTGACGCGATCTCAGGTGTTGCTGGCGGCGAGGCGGTCCTGCTCGATGTCCGCGATCATCTGTTCCGTGATGTCGCCGGTCGGATAGGTGCCCTCGAAGCAGGCCTTGCAGAACTCGAGTTCGCCGTTCCCCGCCGTCTGCACGGCGTCGACCATCTCTTCGATCGTCTGGTAGAGCACGGCGTCGGCGCCCAGTTCCTTGGCGATCTCCTCGTGCGTGCGGCCGCGCGCGACGAACTCGCGCTTCGTCGACATGTCGATCCCGTAGAGGCATGGGAAGAGCAACGGCGGCGAGTAGGACGCGAGATAGACCTTCGCCGCACCCATGTGCCGCGCGATCTTGACGATCTGCCGGCTCGTGTTTCCTCGCACGATCGAGTCGTCGAGGATGATCACCCGCTTGCCCTCGAACTCCGCGCGGATCGGGTTGAGCTTGGCGCGGATCGAGTCTCGCCGCGCCTTGTCGTTCGGCATGATGAACGTGCGGCCGATGTAGCGGTTCTTCACGAACCCCTCGCGGCACGGCAGTGCGAGCGTCTCCGCCATCGTCTGCCCCGCGGTGCGTGCCGATTCGGGCACGGGTATGACGACGTCCGCTTGCAGACCCGTGCGCTGGAACGCGCGTCCAAGGCGGCGGCCGAGTTCCATCCGCGCCTCGTAGACCGACGTCGCGTCGAGCGTCGTGTCGGGACGCGCGAAATAGATGTACTCGAAGATGCACGGGCGGTGCGGCTTGGCGCCGACCTGCACGAAGTGCGGCACTCGGTCCTGGCCGATCCACACCATCTCGCCGGCCTTCAGATCGCGCACGACTTCGTAGCCGGCGACGTCGAGCACGACCGACTCGCTCGCGACCGCGTACCACGTGCCCTCCGGCGTGACCTTCTTGCCGAAGATCGCCGGCTTGATGCCGTACGGATCGCGGAACGCGTACATCCCTTCGCTGGTGATGCCCGCGACCGAGTAGGCGCCCTTCACCCGATCGAACACTTCCTTCACCGCGACTTTCACGTCGTCGACGGTGACCGGCTCCGAGCGTCGACGCATCAGCGCGTCGGCGAACACGTAGAGCACGACCTCGAGGTCGCAGTTGCTCGCCAGGTGGATCTTGCGCTGGCCGAAGTAAGTGCGCTTCAGCTCGTGGATGTTGTTGACGTTGCCGTTGTGCTCCATCGCGACGCCGACGGGGTAGTCGAGCCAGAACGGCTGCACGTCGGCGCGGTCGCCGAGACCGACGGTCGGATAGCGCACGTGACCGACCGCGAGGTGCCCGCGCAGACGCTCCACGTGCTTCTCGCCGAAGACCTCTCGGACGAGGCCGAGGCCTTTCTTCGCCTGGAAGCGATCGCGGAAGGTGACGACGCCTGCCGCGTCCTGGCCGCGATGCTGGATCGCGAGGAGGCCGGCCAAGACGTCGTGGATCGCGTTCGAGTCAGACGGGCCGAAGATCGAGATGAAGCCGCACATGAAGGGGCGTGAGCTTACCATCCGCCGCGCGATGGCGAACCTCTGCAACATCGACGGCGAGATCCTGCCCGAGAGCGAAGCGCGCATCCCGGTGCTGGACCGCGGGTTCCTGTTCGGCGATTCGATCTACGAGGTCGTGCGAACGAACGGCGGCGTGCCGTTCGGGTGGGCCGAGCACTGGGCCAGGCTCGGTGAATCGGCGAAGGGGCTGCGGATGTCGCTCGATCTCGACGAACGCACCGTCGCGCGGCGCGTGGCCACGACCGTCGAGCGAGCCGCTCACGGCGACAGCTACGTGCGCATCGTCGTGACGCGCGGCGTCGGCAGCGCGCCGAACATCGATCTGTCGTACGCGACCGGACGGCCGTGCTGGCTCGTGATGGTGCGTCCGCTGCCCGATCTGTCCGGCAAGACCACGCGCGTCGCGGTCGTCGGTCGACTGCGCAACGATCGGCGCGCTCTCGACCCAGCCACCAAGAGCGGCAACTACCTGAACAACATCCTCGCACTCGCCGAAGCGAAGGACATGGGAGCGACGGATTGCGTGATGCTGAACGTCGCCGGCAACGTGGCCGAAGCCTCGACGTCGAACGTCTTCGCGCTCCTGGACGACGTCTGGCACACGCCGCCGCTCGACGCGGGCATCCTCGCCGGAGTCACGCGGGGCATGCTGCTCGACTTCCTGCCCCGGTGCGGCGAACGCGTAGTCGAACGCAACTTCGAGGCTGCGCAGCTGCGCGCGGCCAAAGAGGTGTTCCTGTCGAGTTCGCTGCGCGACATCGCGCCCGTCACGCACGTCGACGGCGTCGCCAAGAACGGCGGATCACCGGGACCGCGGACGGCAAGCCTGCTGGAACGCTGGCGGACCCACGCCACGGATCTGCTCCGTCGACGCGCGCCGGCGTGGCACGAACTGACGGACCCGGTCTGACGACCGCGCAGTCTCCGGATCGGCACGGCGCCGCGACGGGTGACGCACCGCCCCGTTGCAATCGCAGCGGGGACGGATGCGGCATGTGCTACATCACGTCGGCGAGGATGGCCTGGATCTTCGCCAACGCCGCGCGATAACGGGTCTTCTCCTGTTCGCTGCTCTTCACCGCGGCCACGATGCCTTCGATCGTGCCATCGAATGCCGAGGCGGTCTTCGGCGGACGGCCCGGACCGCGCTTCACCGGCATGCCGGCAGCCATCGCCGCGGCGGCGCGCTTGGCGCGCGCAACCTTGCCCTGGCCACGGGGAGCCGACTTCACGTAGCCGAGCAGTGCCTTCGCCCGGCCCCACATGATCGGCCACACCTTCAGCTTCTTCTTGGCCGCCGCTTCGGCAACGTCTGCGTACACCGCATTGCGGTTGCTCTTGAGGGAGTCGACCAGGAAGTCCATCGCCGCATTGTCTTTCTTTGCTGCCATCGTTCTCCTTTCGCTGGGAAGAACTCGCCGCCACCTTGACCTGACGACGTGTTCAAGGGAAGAGCATGAGTGTGCATCGGGGATTGCGTGACTGCAAGCAATCTCCTCCTTCCATATCGCTCTGCGTGCGCCCGTCACTCACTTCGGCTGCGCCTTGGCGATGTCCCACGATTCACCGGGCGCCAGCAGCAATGTGGGCTGTGGACGCAGCGCCTTCTGTGTCGTGTGCAGATCGGCGAGCGTCGTGCGGGGCTGATCGGGATAGGCCTGCGGCAGGAAGGCTTCGTCGAGGAGAACGAGGCCGGGGCGCACTCTCTGCACGATCTTCAGCCCTTCCGGATTGCGCGGCGACAGGATCATCGCGTCGATGTTCTTGCCGTCTGCTTCGTCGGCGGGCAGATCGGGCGCGACGACCATGAGGCGCGGCCCGGCAGGCACCGAGAGGACATAGCTGCACGAGAACGTCACGGCCCCGTCGTTGAGCTTCTTGCCCAGCGCTTTCACTGCGACTCCGCCGGACGGCGTGAATTCCTGACCGGGTTCGAATATCGGCAGCTCCGACATGGGCACGACCGGCAGATGAAACGCGATGTGCGTGAACACGGGGCGGCGCGGATTGGCCTGCAGCATCCTGACCAGCAGCTGGTCGTTCCGCTTCGTCATGTCGACTGGCTGTGACAGGATGCAGAACGACGCGCCGCCCCACAGCCATTGCGCGACGTCGGCGCCCGCGGCGTCGACCAGGAATCCGCCCATCGGCATCCGTACCAGCCAGCCGCCCATCGGCATCCGGAAGATGCGCACGGTGCCGTTCGGCACGGGGTCCTCGGCGTTCTTCGACAACGACTCGAGTCGCTGATTCCACCACCACGGCAGCCCCGCGACCTGGAACCCCACGAGCTCGCGCCCCATCCGTCGATGGATGCGGTGGTGGAACTCCAGGTAGTCGACGCGTGGGAACCGCGCGCAGTGGCCGTCGAGTTCTTCGAGCGCCGCGAAGCGCGCGAGGCCGCCGGCTTCTTCGGGTGACTTCGTGCCGTCGTACGGCTGCGGCGGGTGCTGGAGCAGACTCGCGGTGATCCGCTGGAACGCGTCGTTCGTCGTGCGCGGATCGACACCCTTCTCCTTCGCGGGGAACGTGGGCATCGCGCCGTCGGCCGGCGCAGCGTCCAGCAACATGATGGTGCCGAACACGCCCGGATCGACGATCTTCCCCGTTCCGAAGGACCACCCGATGCGGGTCTGCGGCATCGGATCGGTCGTCTCGTCGAAATCGCTGAGCACGATCTGCAGGTCCGCGACCAGCCCAGGGGACGGTCGGATGCCGACAGGGAGGATCTCGGTCCACGGCAGCTTCGCTTCGTAGGTCGTGACGCCGCGCTCCTTGTCGTGCAGGACGACCACGCGGGCCGCGTTCTCCTCGAGGATGCGGGCAGTCCCACGCAGACGATCCCACTGCACGACGCGCCGATCGGCCTGATCGGCGAGCCAGAACTCGCGATCCTCGCGCCGACCGGGATCCGGCCCGATGCCTCGGGTGTCGCGTTCGATGTCGAAGGTCAGCACGATCGAATCCGCGACGGGTATCTCGGTGAGCCGCCGCGAACCCTCGTCGAGCGCACGGTGCCAATCGTCCTGGGCGACACAGGAGAAGAAGAGATCGGCCTCGTCCCACATGAGGAACGCGACCGCGGAGAGGTCGCGCACTCCGCGCCAGGCGTTCCCGGCCGTGCCGGACAGCTGGCGAGCGTCGTCGAGCCGGATCGCCGGCAAGGCGGGCCAATCGGCGAGTGACCCGTCGATCACGACCTCCTTGTCTCCGCGCGGCAGGACCAGCGCATGCGCCGGCGGCATCGGCTCGCGAGGGATGTCGGCGGACGGCGCCTGCTGGGCGAGGGCCACGGCGCCGATCGCCAGGACGGCACAGCACGTCGATGTCACGTGCAAAGGATCCTCCGCAAGGTCAGGTGATTCATGATCGCGTGCGCTGTCGTGCAGCCGAGCAGACCAAAGCCGTGCTGCACGAGCAAGCCGAGTACGACTGCGTGGGCCACGGCGAACGGCAGTGCGCCGACACCGACCGTGCAGGTATGCAGCAGCGCGTAGGCGGCAACCGCGCCGGGCAGCCCGAACGCGTCCTGGACGGCCAGACGGAAGAACAACTCCTCCGCGATCACGGCGAACAGGACGAACGCCAGCACCACGCGATGGTCGATGCCGGTGAACACGAGCCGCGCCGCGTCTTCGGTCGCGCGCAGGTGCTTCGAACGTCCGGTCGAGAGGGCGAATGCGCGCGCGCCGAGCCACCCCACCACCAGGCCCGCGGCACAGCCGAGCCAGGGTCCCCGTTCGCCGATGGCGAGGAATGCGATCTGGTCGCCGCGGTCGCGCGCCGACAGCCACGAACACGCGGCGACGAGTATGGAGCCGTACACCGCGGCGGCGACGACGAGCGACACCCGTCGGTCCGGTTCGTCGGGCTCCTGCGGGTCGGTCACGGATCGAGCCAGCGACCGCGCGGCCAGGGCCCGAGGACGAAGCGAGGCCGTCCGAGGAACGTCGAGACCGCGCGCGGGCCGAAGTGTCGGCTGTCGCGGCTGTCGAACGGGTTGTCACCGAGCAGGAACCACGTGCCGGGTGGTACCGACCGCGGCCACTGCCCGGGGGCATCCGGCAGGCCGGCGATCCGCTCGCGCCACACGAACACGTCGCGGAAGACGCGCAGGCCGCGGACGTGCGCAGGCAGCTCGCCGACGACGCCGACGTGCAGCCAGGTGCGCGGGCCCGCGGGGCCGGGCTCGTGGTCCTGCGTCCACGACGCGCTCCGCGGCACGACGAACATCGCGTCGCGACGATCGTCGACGAGGCAGTAGGCGCGGTCGTCGAGGAACGCGAACTCCACGCGGCACAGCGCCGTCGGCCGCCATGCGAAGGACGTCGTCGCCACGTTCTCGCCGTTGCACCAGAGCTGCACATCGCCCGACGCGAGGCGGAGGAAGAACGTCAGCGCGCAGCCGCGAGCGTCGATCGTGCAGAGCAGATCCGCCGGAGCGGCGAGTTCGACGGTCATCCCGCAATCGCGCACTCCGACGTCGCGCCCACCGCCGCCGCGAACGCCGGTCACCTCGACGTACGAAGCGTCGACGCTGCGGTTCGTGCCGACGAATCCCGAAGGCACGACGTGCCCCGAACGACGCCGTTCGGCATCGGCCGCCGGGGCGAACGCCGCGCGGGCCTCGTCCGCGACCCGGGCCACCGGCGGCAGGATCCACTCGTCGCCGTCGCGGCGCGCGGCATCCATCTGCAAGTGTCCTCCGAGGACGGCGTCTGCCGGCAGGGCGGCCCAGGGCACCTGCATGCGCGCCGCTTCGATCGGATCCTTGCACTCGCGCTGAAGGCGGTCGGGGTCGCCGAGCCACACGTCGCCGTCGCGGAGGTCGATCCAGGTACCGCCCTCGACATCGTCGCCGCGCGCCGCGATCCGTTTCACCAGCTGGCCGCCGCGCTTGTCCGGGTGCTCCACGACCACGAGGTCGTGCCTCCGGCAAGCCGCGGCGGACGCGAGCTTGTCGACGAAGACCACGTCACCGTCGACTTCGTCCCCATGGAGCATCGGCTGCATGCTGTCGGACGGCACGACGTAGCGGTCCCCGCACCAGCGCCGGAGGACCTGCACCACGACCACGGCGATCGCCGCCACGACCAGCGCGTCGCGCAGCATCGCGGCGAAGGCTCGCTCTCGTGCCATGGGAGGTCGATCATGCAACGCGGTCCCCTGCGCGAGAAGGACACGATCCCCGTCTTCGGCCGCGCGTACGATCGGCATAATGTCGCCCCCATGACGCGCATCGAGGACCTGATCCACGACTGGAACCGCACCGAGGGCTCGTTCCGGCCCGCCCGCCCGCTGCAGTTCGACGACGAAACGCTGCGCGACGGGCTGCAGTCACCGGCGGTGAGCGACCCCTCGCTCGACGCGAAGATCGACCTCCTCGAGCGCATGGACCGGCTCGGCATCCAGACCGCAAACCTCGGGTTGCCCGGCGCCGGCGGCCGCCCGCGCGAGGACATCCTGCGCCTCGCACAGCACATCGCGAAGACGAAGCTCCGCATCGGCGCGAACGTCGCGTGCCGCACCGTGGTCAGCGACATCGAGCCCGTCGTCGAGATGACGCAGAAGGCCGGTATCCCGATCGAGGTGTGCGCGTTCATCGGCAGCAGCTACATCCGTCAGTACGCCGAGGACTGGACGCTCGATCGCATGCTGCAGAACACGCGCGAAGCACTGTCGTTCGCGCAGCGCCACGGCCTGCCGGTGATGTACGTGACGGAGGACACGACCCGCGCGCGGCCCGACACCATCCGCGCCCTCTACGGCACGGCGATCGAGCTCGGCGCCCGACGGCTGTGCGTTTGCGACACGGTCGGCCATGCGACGCCGCAGGGCGCCCGCGCCGTCGTGCGCTTCGTCCGTGAACTCGCCGACCAGCACGACAGGACCCTCGGTGTCGACTGGCACGGGCACCGCGACCGCGACCTCGGGATCGCCAACTGCCTCGCCGCGATCGAGGCGGGCGCCGACCGTGTGCACGGCACCGCGCTCGGCGTCGGCGAACGCGCGGGCAACGCCCCGATGGACCTGCTCCTCGTGAACTGCCGTCTGCTCGGCTGGATCGACAACGACCTGCGCACGCTGCCGCAGTACGTCGCGGCTGCCGCGAAGGCGCTCGCAGTCGAGATTCCGCACAACTACCCCGTGCTCGGCACCGACGCGTTCGAGACCGGCACGGGCGTGCACGCCGCCGCGGTCATCAAGGCGTTCAAGAAGGGCGACGTGGCGCTCGCCGACGCGGTGTACTCGGGTGTGCCCGCGCACATGGTCGGCCTGGAGCAGCAGATTGCCGTCGGGCCGATGGCCGGCAGGTCGAACGCGGCGTTCGTACTGGAGCGGATGGGCCTCGAGCCGACCGAGGAGCGCGTGCAACGGGTCCTTGCGGCCGGCAAGTCGAGCAAGCGCCTGCTGACCGATGCCGAAGTCCGCGCCGCAGCGGGCAGTTAGTCCCGGTTCGAGCCATCAAGTCGCCCCTGCCAAAACCCGATCCTTCCCCCTACGAGGGAGGGGGGACGGATGGAGCAGATCCTGGACATGAGCGTGGTGGAAGAGCTGTTGTCGTTCTCCGACGACGGCGACCCGGAGCTGCTGCTCGACCTGATCCAGATGTTCCTCGATGACGGCCCGTCGAAGGTCAGCGCCGTGAACGAAGGCCTCCAGGCCGGGGACTTCGACAAGATGGAGCGCGCCGCCCACTCACTGAAGGGCTCGTCGGGCAACCTCGGCGCGCGCCTGCTGCAGGACGCGTGCGAGCAAATGCTGATCGCGACCCGTCACCACCGTCTCGACGACTCGCGCCGCCTGACGGCGCTGCTCGGCAACCGCTTCGCCGAAGCCGAAGTCGCCCTGAAGCAGCTCTACGCCAACTACAAGGCGTAGCCCCAGGCCCGGATCAGCCGGCGGCTTCCGCTGCCTTGGGCGCGGGTGCCTCGGCGCCACCCTTCTTGCCCTTGCGCCCGGGTTTCGAACCGACCTTCAGCGGCTTCACGTCGACCTGCACGGGCTCCTCGGCGGCGTGCACGTTGATCATCGCCTGCGGCGCCTCGGCCGGCTCCCAAGTCGCCGACTGGCCCCGATAGATGCACCGGTGGCACTTGTGGAAGAAGGTGCGCTGGCGCGCCATGCACACGTCCACCCCGATGCGGTGGGTGATCAATGGCGAAGCGGAGCCTTCGACGGACGGGCAGAGTCTCATGCAGGGGGAGCGGGGGTGGCTTCGCGCCCGGAACCGCCACGGCGGTCCGTCGGAAGGCCGGAAGCGTACGGCCCGTGGACCGGCGGTCAACGGCGCGTGCCGGCCCGCCACCCGGCGATGACCGCCCGGCTCCGGGCCAGGGCATCCGGCGCGGCGTGGCTCGACCGGGACAGTTCGAAACAGACCGGACCCTCGTAACCGGCCCGCTGCAAGGCGGTCAGGACGGCTGAAAAGTCCACGTCACCGGCGCCCGGGACGAGGTGTTCGTGCAGACCGCGACGCATGTCCTCGAGGTGCACCTGGGCGAGGTGAGGCCCTGCGGCGGCAATGACTTCCGTCGGCTCGCCCTCCCAGACCGCGTACAAATGGCCGACGTCGAGCGTGAGGGCGGGCGCATCGGCCCCCAAGTCCTGCCGCACGCCTGTCCAGTCCGCGAACGTCCCGACCGCCATGCCCGGCTCCGGCTCGAGGGCCGGCACGAGCCCCTCGGCCCGGATCGCGGCGGCGGCGCGACGGATCCCGTCGAGCATCCAGGCGCGGCTGTCGGCGCCAGGCGCACGATCGATCCCGGCCCAGAACGACACCACCCTCGCTCCGAGGCGGGCGCCCATCGCGGCCGTTCGCCGGTAGAAGGCGATGCGGCGCTCCCGCGCCGCCGGGTCCCTCGTCATCAGCGTCGGCTCGTGCTTCGTCCTTGGATCGAGCAGGTAGCGCGCACCGGTCTCCATCACCGGCTGGAGCCCGAGGTCGGCGAGGCGCCGCGCCGCGGCATCGAGTTCGGCGTCGGTCGTGCGATCCGGATCGAGGTGGCAGACATCGGGCGTGATCGCGATCGCTTCGAAGCCGAACTCGGCGACCAGTTCGATCGCGTCGGCGAAGCGGTGGTTCTGCAGGCTGTTCGTGTGGTAGCCGGCGCGCATCAAGTGCCGCCGCCCATGCGGACACGCTTCTCGAGCGGCCCGAGTTCGCCGAGCAGCTTTTCGAGCGTCATGTACTCCGCCGGCTGCGCCCAGTTCTCGAGCTGCGCCTCTTCCTGCCACAGCGACGCGGCGGCGACGAGCTTCTTCAGTTCGTCGATCTTGGTCTTCGCCAGCGACTGGCGCTCACGTGCCTTCGTGTTGTCGCCGGCGGTGCGCGCGGTGATGCCTTCGTTGCAGAGCGTCTTCGCGGTCGCCAGGAGATCGCGCGCCTGCTGCAGCGTCGCCTCGGTCAGCGCCGGTGCGGGGCGCTTCGGCGGACCGCCGGCCTTGCTGGCTTCCAGCTTGACCGGCGTCCTGGCCGGAGCGGCGGGCTGCGCAGCCGGCTTCGCGGCCTGCTCCGCCGCCGTGGCGTTGCCCGCCTGCGTACTCCCGTTGCCGCCCCGGTTCATCATCGCGATCAGCGCGATCACGACGACGAGGCCGATGCCGCCGAACACGAACGGCTGGGCGTTGCCTCCCGATCCCCCGCGCGCACCGCGGCCGCTGCTGCGGCTGCGCGACGAACCGGCGGAGGACGCGGAGCGGGAAGACGTCGGGCGGGTGGCCATGCGAGGCCCGGCGTTCTACCCGTCGGCCGCGGAGCCAGGAAGGGCCCGGTGCAGCACGGCGTGGAAGCCCCCGTCGTGCTCGCCGGCCAAGGGCAGCACGAGATGCTGGCTCGCCAGCGAGAACCCCCGGGCGGCGGGTCGCGCGAGCGCGGCCGCCACCTGCTCCTCGTTCTCCTCGCGATCGATCGAACACGTGGAGTAGACGAGCGCACCGCCGGGACGGACGAGGCTCGTCGCGCGGTCGAGGATTCCGCTCTGCACCCTCGCCATCTCCGCCATCGTCGTCGGCCGGATCCGCCGCCGCACTTCGACCCGCCGCCCGAGCACGCCGGTGTTCGAACACGGCACGTCGGCGAGGACGGCATCCGCGACCGGCAACTCCGCGGGGTCCTCGACCACGGTCACCGTGTCGGCGAAACCGAGCCGCGCGACGTTCTCGACGATGCGGCGACGACGCGCTTCGTCCGGGTCGAAGGCGAACACGCGACCGCCGGGGCGGACCCGTTCCGCGAGCAGCGTCGTCTTGGTCCCGGGAGCAGCGCACAGGTCGACGACCGTGGCGCCCGCGCGGCACGGCACCGCCATGGCCGCCGCGATCGCCGTCGGGTCCTGCACGACGAACCGGCCGCGGCGAAACGCATCCGTCGCGAACGGCGAGTTGCCACCGCTCCACTTCAGCACCGTCGAATCCGTGCCGGTCTCGCTCTCGACCCCGTCGGCCGAGAGCGCCGCCCGGAGGTCGTCACGCGACCCGCCCACCGCGCGCAGGAACACGCCAGGCACTGTGCTCGCCGCGGCCGCGATGGCACGCAGCCCGACGATGCCGTGCTGATGGCGGAACCTGGCCGCGAGGAAATCGGGCAGAGAATGCAGGATCGCGAGGCGGGCGACCTCGTCGTCGGGAAGCGGTCGCGGCAGGACCAGCGTGCGCGTCGGCGACAACGCGATCTCCGCGGCCGCCGCCGCAGGGTCCGCGTTTCGCGGCGCGATGCAGTCCGCGATTCGGCGCAGGATCGCGTTCGCGAACGCGCGGTTCTGTCGCACGAGTTCGACCGTTTCGTGTACGGCCGCGTGCGCCGGCACGCCACCGACGAACGTGAGCTGGTACGCGCCGAGCCGCAGCGCGCAGAGCAGCGCCGGGTCCTTCGGCAGGCCGCGCTGCGCGAACGCTCGCACGACGTGATCGAGCAGTCGCTCACGCCGGAGCACGCCGTGCGCCAGTTCGTTCGCGAACGCCGCGTCGCGCCCTTCGAGTCCGGCCTCGTCGAGAACCGGGCGCAACCGTTCGCTGCGGCCGCGTTCGACGGCGACCAGCGCACGCAGCGCAGCGCCCCTCGCCGAGGCCATCGGCCGATGCTCAGCCGAAACGCGCGTCGGGCGCGATGTGGTGCCCGCGCACGAACTCACCGGCAGTCATGTTGCGGCCGTTGTCCGGCTTGATGCGCGTGATGCGGTACAGGTCCTTGCCGGTGCAGACCCGGATGCCCTCTTCGCCCGACGACTGCAGCGCGCCGGGGATGCCCATGCCGTAGAGGTCCTGTTCGACGGAGCCCTCGATGACGATGAAACGCTTGCTGCCGAGTCGAGTCTGGGCGCCCGGCTTCGGGGTCATCGCCCGCACGAGCAGGTCGACTTCCTTCGCCGGCAGCTTCCAGTTGATCAGGCCGTGCTCCTTCTCGACCTTCGGCGCGTAGGTCGCCTTCGTGTGGTCCTGCGGCGTGTAGGTGTCCTTGCCTTTCTCGATCAACGCCAGTGCTTCGAGCAGCGCCTTGCCGGACAGCTCCGCGAGCCGGTCGCGCAGGACGCCCGCGTTCTCGCGCGGGTCGATCGGCGTCGGCTTCTTCAGGAGCACGTCGCCGGCGTCGAGCGCTTCGACGATGCGCATGATGGTCACGCCCGTCTCGGTGTGCCCTTCGCGGATGGCGCGCTGGATCGGCGCCGCGCCGCGGAACAACGGCAGCAGCGACGCATGGGCGTTGATGAGGCCCTTCTTCGGCAGCGCGATCATCTCCGGCTTCAGGATCACGCCGTAGCTCACGACGATGCCCACGTCCGGCTCGAGCTTGTTCAGGCGATCGAGGAAGTCCTCGGCGTGCACGTCGTCCGGCTGCGCGCACTCGAGCCCCAGCTCCTGCGCAGCGAGCTTCACTTCGCTGTCGTAGATCTTCCGGCCGCGGCCTCGGGGAGCGTCCGGCTTGGTCACCACGAGTGCGGGGGTGAACCCGCCTTCCTTGAGCGCCTTCAGCGACGGAATCGCGAAGTCACTGCTGCCGAAGAAGACGATGCGCAAATTGGGAACCTGCGGAGAACGTGGAACCGCGCGGAAGGCGCGGGTCACGAGGGTGCGAAGGGTAGCGATGCGCCGCCGGACGGGCAAAGGTCTTGCTCGACCTCGGCGCCGCCCGGTTGTGAAGCGACGGCGGAGCCTCCAACATCGCGTCCTTCCATGGTGCTGCCGCCCACCGAGCCCCACCCGAGTCTCGTCCCGTTCGCGCCGGCCGCGCTGCGATCGCTCGTGGTGTTCGGTTCTCCGGTCGTGCTCGCGTACGTGCCCGGACGCAAGGCGCGGCAGGATCCCGTGTCGCGACGGCCGGCGTTCCGCAGGAGCCCTGCGGATCGCATCGTCGCGGAAGAATCGTTCTGGCGCGACGGCGACCTCGCGCTGACGCCGAATCGCCATCCGTTCGCCGCGGAGCAGCGGATCCTCTGGCCGCTGCGCCCGATCCGCGAACCCGATGCCGCGATGTGGACCGCCGCGTGTGCCTGGGCGGACGCGGCGAACGGCACCGCGCTGGTGAACACGATCGGCGCCGCGTCGACGATCGCGCGCGCGCACGCGCACCTGCTGCCCGAGCGCCTCGCCTTCCTCGCCGCCCTGCCCGAGAAGTCCGTCGCGATCGACGCGATCGACCGTCCCGCCGGCGCGGAGTTCGTGGCGAAGGACGCGCCGTTCTTCCTCGTCGGCGTGCGCGGATCCGCCGCAGCGCGCGGATCGGCGCTCGCGCAATTGGCCGCCGCGCGGCTCACCGCTGCGTGGAACGTCGTCGTGCAGGACGGCACGGCGTGGGTGTTTCCGCGGCGGATCGAGACTCCGGCACCGCACTTCCCGTTCGCGCTCGGCGCCGCCGAAGTGTGGGGCCGGTGGTGCTACGTCGACGAGGCCCCGTTCGCATCGGCGACGGCGAACGACCTCGAGCAGGCGCTCGTCGCCGCCGGCACGGAGCCGCTCGGATGACCGCGACCGCGGACGCACCGGTGCGAACGCCGCGCTTCGTCGTGCAGCGCACGCTGCGAACGCTCGCCGTCGCGGTCAGCGTCGGCGGCTACTTCTTCGTCGGCTTCTTCGGCTACATCCTGTTCGCGATCCTCGTGCGCACCTGGCGCCGTGACCCGTTGCGCTGCGCTCTGCGCCTGCAGCGCATCACGGGATTCGGCTTCCGCTTCATGCACCACTGGCTGCGGTGGATCCGCGTCGCCGATTTCGACCATCGCGGCGCGCTGCCCGACCTGCCGACCGGTCCGTGCGTCGTCGTCGCCAACCATCCGACGCAGATGGACGTCACCGCGATCGGTGCGTGCCTCGGCGGCGCCTGCACGATCGTGAAGTCGACGGTCTTCCGGCGTCGCATGGTGCATCCGCTGCTGGTCGGAGCGGGCATGCTCGAGGGGCCGGGTACCGATCCGATCTCGGTCGGGCGCGTCATCGACGACGGCGTGCGTCGGCTGCGCGAAGGCATGCGCATCTTCGTCTTCCCCGAAGGCTCGCGCTCGTTCCCGGACGGACTGCGCCCGTTCGGCCGCGTCGCGTTCGAGATCGCGTGCCGAGCCGACGTGCCGCTCGTCACCGTCGGCATCCGTTGTCGCCCGGTGTGGCTGTCGCGCGAGGTCCCGATGTTCCGGCCTCCGCATCCGATGCCGGTGCTGCGCTTGCGCCAGCTGGCGGTCGATCTGCCGGCGGACGTCGGCGGCGACAGTCGGGTGTTGCGCGAACGCGTCGAAGCGCGGCTGCGCGACTGGCTCGCGACGGCCTGACCTTCGCAAGGGAGTCCCGCCGCCCACGGGCCGCAGCTCACACGGTCTCGACGCCGCCGGGGACACGCAGATCGCGCACCTCTGCGGCACGGTCCGCGGCGCCGAGCCGCACCGCACCCTCCATCGCGCCGTCGAGATGCAGCACCATGCGGTCGCCTTGCGCGACGTAGCGCATGCGGCCCTGCGGCACACCGTGGCTCACTTCGAGGCGCTGCGAATCCATCGCCGCGAGCAGCACGTCGAACGGCTGCGCGCCAGGCACCCACTTCTCCGCCATCAGGAGGCCGTGGCCCGGCAGCACCGTGAAGACCACGGTGCGCGGATCCGCAGGATCACGGAGCGCCTGCGAGCGCGCGAACGCCGCCGTGACGCCCTGCGCCTGCGCTTCGGTGGAGCAGGACACGAGGTAGTCGAAGTACGGCGCGTCCAGCGGCACGTACTCCACGGTGCGCGGGTCGTACGCGACGACGCCGCGATGGCCGTGCAGCTTGCTGCGCACGACTGGCACTTCGCCTTCGACGCCGAACGACGCGTGCGGACGGTGCGTCGGCAGGCATTGGTCGATCGTCGCGAATTCCACGGCTTCCGACGACGGCGGGTCGTTGCGCAACCCCTCGACCGTGCGGACACGCGCGCCGCTGCCGCACGACAGCACTCCGGTGATGACGGCGAGATCGTCTTCCTGCAGGCTCGCCTTCACCACGGGATGCTGGCTGCCGGTGACCGTGACGAGCTGTGCGCGCAGCGTCGGATCCCAGGTACCAAAGCAACCTTCGCTGTACTGCTGCGCGACGGAATCGGTGATCGCCGGCACGTCGACCAGGTCGGCGATGCGCACCATCCGGGTGAAGAACGCGCGCGCGCCGAGTTCGCGCGAGGCACGCAGCATCGCGGCCGGCGCCTGCGAACGCTGCCAGACCGCGCGGGCGATCGGCGTGCCCTCGGTGGCGTGATGCGTGACTTCCCGTGTGCTGAGATGCGTCGCGATGCGGAGCGCGAGTTCGGCGAACAACTGCTCCGGCACGGTCCCGTCGATGCGCGGGTACGCACCGGCGAGATCGAACAGGTACGCCGCACTGGCCTTCGTGTCGCCGACGACCATCACGACGCGAAGGCTCTTGCTCTGCGCCTGCAGCAGGCGGCCGACGCACATCATCGGCCCGCCGCGACGACCCTGGTCCAGCAGCACCTGCCATGCGTTCTTCGACAGGCCCGGGAAGTCGAAGTCCGCGGGCGACGGTTCGTCCTTCGCGAGAGCGGCCTCGAAGCGCCGGAGCACATCCGCGAGAACGGCCTCCGTGACCTGCACGAAGGTGTAGGTCGCCGGCTTGCTCGTGAGACCGTAGCGCTTGCGGCCCGTGAACAGCGGCGAATGGCGCCACGAGACCGGCTCGTGCAGACGCGCGGTGGTGACGAACGAGTCGGTCCGATCGTCGGGCGAGCGGGTCCACTCGTGCCCGCGCTCGCCGAGTGCGCGCTGCACGCCCGCGACGACCCGGTCGAGCAGCGGCGTCGACGGACCTTCCACGGCGGCGATGCGCACACGGCGCAGGAACGCGTGGGTCGTGGGAGGATCGCCGGGCAGCACGCGGCGGAGCTTAGTCGTCGCCGGAGATCAAGGCGAGCGCAGGCGTCCGTCGAGATCGAGCACGCGGACGAACCAGTCCCCGAGGCGCGGGGACACCATGTCGGCCCACGCGAGCAGCCCGCAGTGCCAGGGCACGACGACTTCCGGGCGGCGGCGGCGGATCGCCCGGACGACCGCGCGGGCGACCCGTTCGGGCCGGATCTTCGCCGAGATCGCGGGAACGTCGAGGTCGTCGATCATCGGTGTGTCGACGCGACCGGGGAACACGGTGCACACGTGCACGCCGCTGCCGCGAAGGTCCTGCCGCAGCGTCGCACCGAACGTCGCGAGCGCCGCCTTCGCCGCGGCGTACGCGCCGTCGTGCGGCATCGCCTTCTTCGCGTCGAACGACGTCATCAGCACGAGGTGTCCGGACCGTTGCCGTTGCAGGTGCGGCAGCGCTGCTTCGACCAGGTGCACCGCGCCGAAGAAGTTCACCGCGAAGGCGCTCTCGAAGTCCACGCGACCGAGCTGCGTCGCCGCCTTGCGCGAGTAGGCGCCTGCATTCGCGACGACGACGTCGAGTCGTCCGGCCTCGGCGAGCACCCGCGAGACGAGGTCCTCCACCGCGCCGCGGTCCGCGACGTCGCACGGCACGACGAGCGCCCGGCCACCGCACCCCCGGATCCGTGCTGCCGTCGCTTCCAGGCGATCCACGCCACGGGCGGACAGAACGACCGTGTGTCCGGCGCCGGCGAGTTCGGTCGCGAGCGCCGCGCCGATGCCGCTCGACGCTCCGGTGATCAGCGCGACTCTTGTGCGGGGAACGTCGGTCACGGCGGGCGAAGGGTGCGCAGTATGCTCGCCGCGCCGATGACGCGCGATCCGCACGCCGCGAAAGAGATCCTGGTGATCGCCAATCCGCGCGCGGGCAAGGGGGCGGCTCGATCGCGGGCCGAGCGCCTCGCCGACTCCCTGCGCCGTCGCGGGCTCGCGTTCCGGGTCGTCGAGACGACCGGTGCGGGCCACGCCACGGCCCTCGCGCGCGAGGCGGCCGGCGCGGTGGTCGCAGTCGGCGGCGACGGTACGGTGAACGAAGTCGTGAACGGACTGCCGGTGCACGACGGCCGCATCGGGCCGTTCGCGGCGTTGCCGGCCGGCAGCGGCGACGACTTCGCGGCAAATGCGCGGCAGACGCGCGACGCCGACGAACTCGCGCGGCGCCTGGCACACGGCGGCACACGGACGATCGACGTCGGCGATGCCCGGCTCGACTGCGAACACGGCGCGGTGCAGCGTCTCTTCGTCAACGACGCGGGTCTCGGCTTCGAAGCGGACGTCGTACTGGCCGCCGGCGAACTGCGCCGGTTGCGCGGACTGCCGCTCTACCTCGCCGCCACGGTGCGCGCGGCGCGGCGCCAACGCGTCGTCGACTGTGCCATGACCTACACGCGCGCCGGGACGGCCGCGAGCGAAACCGTGCCGGTGCTCTTCGCCTCGGCGTGCAACGGTCCCCGCGTCGGCGGTGGTCTGCACTTCGCTCCGGACGCTTCGGTCGAGGACGGCGCACTCGACGTCCTGCGCGTGACGTCGTCGTCGCCGTTCGCCACGCTCGGTCTGCTCGTCCGCCTGCTCCGCCGGCGGCACGGCCGGGATCCGCGCGTGCGCCTCGAGCGATGCGACGAAGTCGCGATGTCGCCGTCGACGCCCTTGCCGGTCACGCTCGACGGCGAAGTGATCGCTCGGCGGACGACGTCGGTGCGCGCTTCGGTCCGCAGGCACTTTCTGTCCGTTGTCGCTGATGCCGCTGCCAGGGGAGGATCCTGACGCCACGCGACCGGACCGGGTGCATCGTTTCGTGAGGGCTCTCCCTCATGAACATCGCTCGTGATCCTGGCGAAAAAGGCTTCGGATGAAGCATCTCCTGTTCGTCACCGACAACCCCGGTCTGATCGAGACGATCGCCCGGGTGCGCGTCGATCGCTCGGCAACCTGGAATCCGGAACGCGTCGCCACGGTGGCGGATGCGAAGTCACGCTTGCAGGACGGCGTGTTCGACTTCGTCTTCATCGACGTGGAACGCCTCGGCCTGAACGGTGTGAACCTCCTGCGCGACGCTCGGCGACAGCAGCCGCGCGCCGTCCGATTCGCGCTGACCAAGGCGTTCGGGAGTCCGGTGGCGCTGCAGGCGGCGACCGTGGCACATCAGTGCCTCGCCCTGCCCTGCACCGCGGCGGCGCTCGTCGACGTGGTGAACCGCGCCCTCGTCGTGCAATCGAACCTGACGTCGGAGGAGTTGCGCGCCGCGGTGCACCGGCTGACGGCGCTGCCGTCCCCGCCGCAGACGTTCCTCGCTCTGTCGGAAGCACTGGCCGACCCGGAAGTGAGCCTCGACGTCGTGTCCAAGACGATCAGCGAGGACCCCGGTCTCGCGACGAAGCTGATGCAGATCGTCAACTCGAGCTACTTCGGCCCGTCCCGTCCCGTGTCGTCGCTGCGCCAGGCCACCACGTACATGGGTCTCTCGCGTCTGAAGCAGCTCGTGCTCGGCGCCGAGATCTTCGGCAACATCGGGCACGCCGGACTCGCGAGCGAGGAGTTCCTGACCGACCGCCAGCGCCACGCCGTGCTCGTCGCGCGGCTCGCCGCGGACGTCGTCGCCGATCCGTCGGACTCCGAAGCAGCGTTCACCGTCGGTCTGCTCCACGACGTGGGCGAACTCGTTCTCGCGGGCCGCGGCTACGGCGAAGGTCGCCTCGCGGAGGCCGAACTCGCCGCGCTGCACCCGCGGGTCGGCGCGTACCTGATCTCGATCTGGGGCCTGCCTCTTCAAATCGTCGAGGCCGTGCTGCACCACCACTGGCCGAGCTCGAGCGGCCTCGCGGAGTTCGGGGTGACCGGCGCGGTGCACGTCGCGGACACGCTCGCCGAGATGCTCGCGGCCACCGGCGACCAGGCCCGAGTCGACGCAGCAAGGCGGCAGTTCGACCGCAAGTGGCTCGAACGAACCGGTCGCCTCGACCGCATCGACGAGTGGTTCGAACGGGCGATGGCGATGGCCAGACAGGACGATCTGTTGTCGGCGAACGCACCGTCCACCACCGGCGTCTGAGCCCCGGAGGGACAGGAGTTCGCGGACGGAGCCTGTGCTACTGTCTCCGCCCGCATGGACCCGAGGATCGAACGCGCTCGCGAGATCGTCGAGCGCGAAGCCGCCGCCGTACGCCAGGTCGCCGAAGGCATCGGCGCGCCGTTCCTGCGCGCGATCGAGATGATCCTCGGTCTGCGCGGCCGGGTCGTGACGGCCGGCATGGGCAAAGCCGGCTTCATCGCGCAGAAGGTCAGTGCCACGCTCGCCTCCACCGGCACTCCGTCGATCTTCCTCCACCCCGCCGAAGCAATCCACGGCGACCTCGGTCGCGTCGACGCGGGCGACCTGCTGCTCGCGTTCTCGAAGTCGGGTGAGACGCAGGAACTGCTCGTGATGCTGCCGCACGTGAAGGCCGCCGCCGTGCCGATCGTCGGCATCACCCAGGACGCGAAGTCGACCCTGGGTCGGCATTGCGACCTGGTCCTCGAGCTCGGCCGGATCGACGAAGCCGGGCCGTACGGCCTCGCGCCGAGCGCGTCGACAACCGCGATGCTGGCACTCGGTGACGCACTCGCGCTCGTCGTGCAAGAAGGGCGGCGCTTCGGCCCCGAGGACTTCGCGCGCTTCCACCCCGGCGGCGACCTCGGCCGGCGCCTCATGCGCGTCGGCGAACTGATGCGGACCGGCGACCGCAACCCGCAGGTGCGCAGCGGGGCGACGGTGCTGCAGGCGATCGAAGTGATGACGAGGACCCCGGGACGGCCCGGCGCGACGAGCGTCGTCGACACCGCGGGTCGGCTGCTCGGGTTCTTCACCGACGGCGACCTGCGCCGCCTGATCGAACGCGGCCTCCAGGATCCGCGGCAGAGCCGTATCGACGACGCGATGACGAAGAACCCGCGCTGCATCGGCACGGACACGTTCGCCCTCGAGGCGCTCGCGACCCTGCACCAGTTCCACCTCGACCAGCTCCCCGTCGTGGACACGGATGGCCGGCTCCTGGGCCTGCTCGACGTGCAGGATCTCCTGAACCTCAAGATCGGCTGATGCCCCGTCCGCTCGTTCCCGGTCGACCTCGACCCGACGACCGCATCCTGGCGGCGATCCGCCTGCTGCTGCTCGATGTCGACGGCGTGCTGACCGACGGCCGGATCCACTTCGACCGCGACGGCAAGGAGTACAAGTCGTTCCACGTGCACGACGCCGCCGGGCTCGTGTACTGGCACCGCTCCGGCGGACAGTCGGGATTCCTGTCGGGTCGCGGCGGGGAGGTCGTCGAGCGGCGTGCACGCGAACTCGGCGTCCACGAGGTCGTGCTGAGTCGCGTGGACAAAGCCGTCGCGTTCCAGGAGATCCTGCAGCGGCGCGGTCTCGAGCCCGCCCAGGTGGCCTACGTCGGCGACGATCTCCTCGATCTTCCGGTGCTGCGGCAGGCCGGTTTCGCCGCGACGGTGCCCGAGGCCCGACCGGAACTGGCCCCGGCCGTCCACTACGTCGCCCACCGCGCGGCCGGATTCGGCGCCGCCCGAGACGTCGTCGAAGAACTGCTGCGCGCGCGGGGCGCGTGGGACGCCGTCGTGCGCGGGGAAGGTCGACCGTGAAGCGCATCCTCGCGTTCCTGCTTCTCGTCGCGCTCGGCATCGCGGCGCTTCGCTTCGCCGTCGGCGACGACGAAGCGGTGCGCGCGAACACCGAACCAACGCCGACGTCGACGACGCAGACACGGCCGCGACCGCCGGCAGGTGTCACGACGCAGCAGGGGCGCATCCCGGTGTCCGTGTCGCAGAGCGGCCCGATCGAACTGCCGCAGTTCCGGTCGATCCGCCTCCCCGACGGCTCGACGCGCAACGAGAAGGTGTTCCATCTGTCCGCTGCGGACAGCACTCCCATCAGCGAAGCGCTGCAACAACTCGACGACGTCGAGGTGCTGCTGTTCGAGCGCGACATGCCGTCGGTGCGCCTCATCGCGCGGCAGGCGTTCCTCGAACTCGACCGCGACGCGAGCGGCAAGCCGTCGCTGCGCGAGCACAAGGACATCGACCTGCGCGATGCCGTGATCCACACGTTGCCTGGTTCGGCTCACCCCGTCATGCGCCTCGAACTGGGCAACGCGAAGGTGAGGGTCGGCGACGACGAACTGGTCGTCACGACGGCGAACGAAACCGACCCGGTGAACCTCGTCGTCGCCGGGGAACGCGGCGGCACGCTGCGCGGCAAGGGGCTGCAGGCGCGCTTCCCGCGCGATCGCAAGAGCCCGCTGCAGCGCATCGACATCGAGGTCCTGCACGAGCCGGATCTCGTGACCGACGGTGCCCACGTCACGGCCAAGGGTCGCCTGCACTGGTCCGAAGATCTCGTCGACGGCGCCGGGCGCGTCACCCTCGACGACGACGTGCTCGTCGTGATCACTGCCGCGGGCGCCAGCCTGGGCGGCACCCGCGACGGTACGAAAGACGCCGGCGGGGACGAGCCGATCGAAATTCGCGGCGACCAGTTCGTCGGCCGCCTGCTCCGCGCGGAACCCGGCGACGACGCCCGCGGCGGCTCGCGCCTCGGATGGCGCCAACTGCTGCTGACCGGCGCTCCCGCCGTGGTGACGATGGGCCGCGACCGACTGCGCACACCGAAGATCAAGGTGCTGCCGGGTCCGCTCGGCGAGCCGTGCCAGATCACGGCGTACGGCGGCGAGTCGACCTTCGAGATCGCTCGCTTCGGCGCCAACACGAAGGTCGACGGCGTGCTGCGCGGCACGTCGCCGCGACGCATCCACGTGCTCGACGTCGGGAACTCCGTCGGTGCGACGCACCGTCAGTTCGGGTTCCCCCAGTGGACGCTGCGGCCCCTCACGAAGACGCACTGCGTCGCGTTCGAGGGCGATTCGCGCGTCGAAGACGCGTCGCGAACGATCACGGCCTCCAAGGGTCTGCAGGTGCTGTCGCGGACGGACAGCAAGTTCGGCGCGGCGCGGGGCTCCGGGGCGGTGCGGATCGAACGACGGCCGACTCCCGAGAACTCGCGCGGGATGGTCGTCACGGGCAACGACGGATTCACCGCGCTGCTCTCTCCCGAAGGAGAGCGCTGGCGCCTCGGCCCGCCCGCACCAGCGGTCGCGGCGGACCGTTCACAATGGCGGTCCCAGCACCACTACGAAGTCGTCCATGGCACCGCGAAGGCGCACGGCACCGGCGCGTGCGAAGTGACGCGGCGCGGCAACCGCACGAACGTCGTGCTGCGCGCTCCCGGCCCGACGATCTCTGCGCGGCTCGGCGACCAGGGTGTCGATCTCGACGGGCTCAACGCGCTCGACGTCGTCCTCGAGGAAACGGAGGTCGCGAGTCTCGATGCCGCCGGTCTGCCTGCTCGCGCGACGCGGTCCCGGAACGGCGACGTCGTGACCGCGACGGCGCCTCGGTTCCAGCAGATCGGCCCCGGCTCGTTGCGACTCACGACCGCGGACCCGGAGGACCCCGAACGTCGCTGGTTCGATCTCGCGCGCGAGCACGCACGTCCCGTGTTGTCGCGGCAGATCGCGGCCACCGGCGATCGCCCCGCGATGGAGGTCGTCGTCGAAGGACCGCGCATCGATGCTCATCACCTCGGCGGCAGCGACGTGTTCGTCGACGCGGTCGTCGTGGACGACTGGCGACCCGTCGTGACCGCGACATGGGCCGACACGGACGGGATGCCGAGCACATCCACGTTCGAAGCCGACCGACTGCGCGCACTGCCGTTCGGAATGACTCGCGAAGCGCAGCGCATGTTCGCAGCGGGGGCGACCGGGCCGGTCGCGGCGCTGCCGTTCCATGCGCTCGGCAAGGCGTGGCTGCTCGCCGACGGCGTGCACCGTTTCCACCTCGAGGATCCGCGGCAGGGTGTGTTCGACGGCGTCGGCAAGCGGCTCGTGCTGTCGCAGGGAGCAGAGGCCGCGCTGTTCCTCGGCGATCCGGACGAACTCGTGCCGGCCGAGGTTCGGCGCACACACGAAGGTCGCGTGGCGATCGCCCGCGGGGCGCAGGTGCGCGTGTTCCGCGACGACTCGGTCCGGCTGCAGGCGCTGCGCGCGTTCGCGGACCGTTCGACCTTCCTGCTCCCGACCGTGACGTTGCACGACCCTCGTTCGCCCGGTCTGCTGGCGCACATGACTTCGTCGTGCCTGGGTGACATCGAAGTGGTGCCGGACGCCGTCGTCTTCCACGGCCCGGTGTCGGCACACACGCTGCAGCCAGGCGGCGAAGCGGACGCCGAAGGCATGCAGATCCGCGCCGAACAGCTCCGCATGGTCCGCCGGAAGGACACCGGCGAGGTGGTGCAGGTGCTCGGCAAGGGCGTCGATCTCGACTGGTCGCAGGCGAAAGCGCACAGCGCCGAGGTCGAGCTGGACCTTCGCTGGGGCCGCCTGATCGCGCGCGATCCGGATGGCGCGGTCGTGACACTGCCCGACAACCGCCGCTTCGTCGCGCCGCGCATCGAACTCAACTACGAGACGATGACGGTGACCACGTATCGCGGCCGCCTCGAGCAGGTCATCCACAACGAGGCCGTGGCGCGGTGAGGGACGATTTCGCCATTCTCGCGCTCGCGGCGTGTGTCGTCGCCACGAGCGCACTCGCCCAGCAGGATCCACCGCCCGCGCAGCCGGTTGCTCCGGAGGCCAACGGCCCCGCGGACGGCAGCTACGTCTACGACGCCGCGTGGATGCGCTCCGGCGACCGCGACGACTACCGCGAACTGTTCCTCATCGGCGGCTTCCGCTTCCGCGCGCCGAATCTCGGCATCGAAGTGCGCGGCCGCAACGCAGTGCTGCTGTCCGATCTCGAGCAGACGCGTTCGGTGATCCAGCGCCCCGACTCGTCGGGGCCGCCGCGGCGTGGCATCGAACCGCCCGAACCGCGGCGCCGCCTGTCGACCGAGCAGCTGCGCGAACGCCTGGATCGCACCCTGCGCGCGGTCGGGAGCGCGGAAGGTGTGCCGAAGACGCGCTCCGCCGACCAGGCGATCGACCTGTTCCGCTACCTGTACTTCGAAGGCGGTGTCGTCGTCGTCCGCGACGGCATCGAGGTCCTGAGCTGTTCGCGCATGTGGATCTCGCCGCTCGACGACCGCATCGTCGTCGAAGAGGCCGAAATCCGGTACTTCACGCCCGGCAAGGACTCGCGCAACCTGCTCGTCGTCCGCGGCGATCGCCTCGTGAAACAAGGCGCACGCTGGACCGGGCGCGATCTCACGATCACGACGTGCACGGCTGGCGAATCCCATGCGGCACTCGCTGTCGGCGAAGCCGAGATCATCGAGCGCGACGGCGAGTTCGAGGTCGTCGCCCGCGGACAGACGCTGCAGATCGGCGGCACGAGCGTGCTGCCGCTGCCCGACGCGCGCATCTTCACGAAGAGCCAGAGCGAGTTCCCGATCAAGCGCGCGAGCGGCAGCTACTCGCAGAAGGAGGGCTCGAAGGCCGAGGTCGTGTTCGGCTTGCCGTGGAACAAGACCGGTGGCGCGCTGCACCACGCCATCACCGGGCGTCCCGCGCACGAGTTCCGCGGCGACTGGGAACTTGGCGTCGGCTGGGTGGAGAAACGGGGCGTTCCGCTGGACGGCGAACTGCACTACCGCGCACAGGATCTCTACGACGGCAGTCTGCGCGGCTTCTGGCTCGACGACCGCGGGCCGGATCTGCGCGAGATCCAGGGCAACTTCGACGGCTCGCCGCGCGACAACGAGATGCGCGGCCTCGTTTCGACCGAGAACCGCATCCGCATCGGGCCGACCACGCACCTCGACCTCGTCGCGTTCCGCGCGACGGACCCGGCGGTGTTGCCCGAGTTCTTCCCGGGCGAGTACCGGATCCAGGAGACGCCGGAGACGAGCAGCTACCTCCACCACTCGGACGGCAACCGGCTCTTCACGGTCGGCACGCGCTGGAACCTCGACGACTTCAGCTACCGCGACGACCGCGCACTCGCGGAGCGCTTCGTCGAGGAGCTGCCCGTCGTCACGTACGACTGGATCGCGCAGCCGATCGGCGAGACACCGTGGCAGACGCCGATCGTCGTCGATGCCGCGACCGAACTCGGCCAGCGGCGCTCCGCGTACGACGATCGCGCCGGCGTACGCGTGTCGGATCGCACGTTCCGCGCCGACCAGGTCGTGGAAGTGTCGGCGCCGTTCGCGATCGGTCCGTGGAATCTGCGACCGTACACGTCCGCTCGCGGAACGTGGTTCGACGAAGCGGTCGACGGTCGCGCCGAGGGCCGCATCGCGTTCGAGGGCGGCATGGCCCTCGGCACGCGGTTGTCGAAGACGTTCTCGTGGAGCGGCGACGATGGCCCGCAGGCGCTCCGCCACGTCATCGCGCCGAAGGTCACGTGGCGCAACCGCTTCCGCGTCGACGACCCGCCGAGCGAGTTCTTCGCGTTCGACGCAACGGACACACTGCAGGAGCAGGAGCTGGTGCGGGTCGAGGTGCGCAACCTGCTGCAGCAGATGGGGACCAAGAAGGACGCGAAGGCGGGACCGGCGCACCCACGCGACGTCGTGCTGCTCGACCTGGCGCAGGACTTCTGGCCGGACGCCGCGCGCGACAACGGCGGAGAGTCGATCGGCCTCTTCTACTACGACCTGCTGCTGCGCCCCCGCATCTCGTGGCTGCCATTCGAGGACTTCGCGTTCGCGATCTACGGCGACCACGACTGGAAGGAGGGCATGCGCACGCTCGACACGGAGCTCCGCGTTGGCCGCATCGCCGGCATCACGTGGACCGTCGACTACCGCGAGGACCGCGCCGTGAAGGGCGCCGTCGGCGTGAGCGGCAGCACGCGTTTGTTCGACCGATGGAACGTGTTCGGCGGCAGCCAGCGCGATCTGACCGAGGACAGATGGCTGTCCTACTCGTTCGGCCTCGTGCGCAACGACCACGACTGGGCGATATCCGCGAACGCGAGCTACAACCCGTTCGCGGACGAGACGACGTTCCGTCTCGAGTTCCTGCCGCGCTTCGGCGGCATGAACCGCGGCCACGCGGACCGCTTCGGCGGTTCGACGCTCCAGGCGAGCGAATTCGCGACCAACTACTGACGGGCGCGAGGCCGCGCGAGCATGAGCGGCGCCGGGCGAAGCCGACGCCATCGCGTTCCGTTCAGAACGACCAGCCGACGGACAGCAGTACGCGGTTGTCGGTACGGTCGCGGCCTGGCGCCGGCGTGTTGTCGTAGTCGAGCACGTGCGCGATCGACGCGATCATCGAGTCGGTGAGCGACGTGACGATCTCCGTCTTCGCCTGCATGTAGAAGTCGGCCCCGTCCTCGAGCGAGGGGAACGCTTCCACACCGTGGACCATCTTGGTCTTGTCGGTGAACGCGTGCGTCAGCTTGTAGGCGACGCGGGCAGCCATGTAGTCGACCGACTCGACGCCCGGCGTGCGGTAGTTCTCGTTGAAGTACGAGAGGCCCGCTTCGGTCAGGAACGTCGTCGTGTCGTTCTCCACCCACGTGTAGCCGATGCCGAGACCGCCGGTGTAACGCAGCTGGATGTCGGCGAGCGTGTCGCCGAGCACGCGCGAGGTCACCAGCACGTACCACTTCTTGCTGATGAAGTAGTCGTACTTGATGCCGCCGCCGGCACGGCGCTGGTTCAGCTTCCAGTCACGGAAGGTCGCGGACGTCGAGTCGTTGTCCTTGTCCTCGCTGTAGTCCCACGCGGCGTCGACCGAGATCCGGTCGTCCTCGCGCCGCAGGGACGCGTCGAAAGCGGCGCCGACGGCGCGGCGATCCGTGTTGCCGTCCGTCCAGAGCGCACTCAGCTTCACCGAGCCGGTCCACTTCGGCTCGACCTTCTCCGGCGGGTTGATCTTGCCGAGGTCCTTCATCGCGAGCGAGGTCGTCGCGCCTTCGAGCTTCAGATTGCCGCCCTCGAGGCCGAGGATCTTGCGGTTCAACAGGCGGTCGCCCGTGGCGGTCTCGAGCGTGACGGCTTCCTTCGTGACGACGTCGCTGACGTTCGTCATCGGGACCGTGATGTCGCCGAGCAGGGCCGACGTGATGACCAGCTTGCCGTCGGCCATCGACTTGATGGTGCCCGTGAGCACGTCGCCGTTGGCGAGCGTTACCCGATCCTGGGCGAGAACACCGCCGGCGAAAATCGCGATGGCGGCGGCTGTGAAGAGGTGTCGCATGTAGGTTTCCGAGGTGTGAGGGCCGGGGATCATCCGGAACCGCGAAGCTGCCTCAAGCGAAAAGGGCCCCGGGCGCGGGGCGAGCGGCCGACGTAGGCTGTCCGGTATGGACGAACCCGCACCGCAGCCTGCGAAGATCCCGAACGAGCGCACGTTCGTCGGCTGGCTCCGCGACATGCCGCGCTGGAAGAAGCTCGCGGTCGGTGTCGCGGTCGCCGCGGTGGTCGTCGGCGCGGCGCTGACCCTCGCTGCGCCGGCGCCCCCGGTCGGCGGTTCGACGGGCGGCACGTCGCCCGGCATCGCGTCGAGCCTCACCGCCGGCAACCCTTCGCCGCATGGCGGCACGACGGTCGGCGAGGAGCCTGCGGCAAAGGGCGTGTTCCGGCTCGGCTTCGGCTTCGTCGCCGGCTTCTGCCTCGGCTCGTTCGTGCGCGCGATGCTGAAGGTCGCAGCGATCGCGTTCGGCTTCTGGCTCGCGATGACGTTCGTGCTCGCGCACTACGGACTGGTCGTCGTCGACTGGACGGCGATCGACGGCGTGTGGAACCGCTTCACGCAGAACGTCGCCGACGAGTGGAGCAGCTTCCAGCGCTTCGTCACCGGCAGCCTGCCGACCGCTGGGCTGGCCGTGACCGGCCTCGCGATCGGCCTGAAGCGCCACTGAAGCCCGGTGCCGCGCAGGCGCGCGGGGTCACAGGCTGTCGAGGTACTTGCCCGGCTCGTAGTTGCCGAGGTCGAGGATCTTCGTGCAGATGCGATCGAGGAAGTAGCGGTCGTGGGACACGACCACGACGCAGCCGGGGAACTCGGCGATCGCCTCCTCGAGCACGCGCAGCGTGTCGAGGTCGAGGTCGTTCGTCGGCTCGTCGAGCAGGATCACGTTGCCGCCGCGGCGCAGCATCTTCGCGAGCTGCACACGATTGCGCTGACCGCCGGAGAGCGAACCGACGAGCTGCTGCTGGTCGGGGCCCGTGAAGTTGAACTTCGCGACGTAGCTGCGGCTGTTCACTTCGAACTTGCCGAGCTTGATGATGTCCTGCGCGTCGCTGATCTCCTGCCACACGGTCTTCGCCGGATCGAGCGTCTCGCGCTCCTGATCGACGTGGCACAGCTCGACCGTCTGGCCGACGGTCACCTTGCCGCTGTCGGGTTTGAGCCTGCCCGTGATGAGCTTGAGGCACGTCGTCTTGCCGGTGCCGTTCGGACCGACGATGCCGAGGATGTCGCCGGGCGCCAGCTCGAACGACAGGTTCTCGACGACGTTGTGCTCCTTGTCGTACGCGAAGTTGACCTTCTCGAACCGGATGACGGTGTCGCCCAAGCGCTTGCCCGGCGGGATGTGCAGCTCGACGGTGTCGTCCTTCTCCTCGACCTCCTGCTCGAGCATCTTGTCGTAGTTCTTGAGGCGCGCCTTGTTCTTGGTCGTGCGCGCCTTCGGGTTCATGCGGATCCACTCGAGCTCGCGGTCGAGGAACTTCGAGCGGCGCTGCTCCTGCACTTCCTGCACCTGCATGCGCTTGCTGCGCTGGATCAGGTAGTCGGAGTAGTTGCCCTGGTACGGGATCGCCTTGCCGTGCCACACCTCGAGCATCCAGCCGACGACGTTGTCGAGGAAGAAGCGGTCGTGCGTGATGCAGACGACCGTACCCTTGTATTCGCGCAGCGTCTCTTCGAGCCAGCGAACGGTCTCGACGTCGAGGTGGTTCGTCGGTTCGTCGAGCAGCAGCAGGTCGGGATGCTCGAGCAGCGTGCGGCACAACGCGACGCGGCGCCGTTCACCGCCGGAGCAGGCGTTCACCATTTTCTCGCCGGGCGGCAGGTGCAGCTTGGTCATCGCGGTCTCGACGTGGCGGTCGAGTTCCCACGCGTCCTTCGCCTCGATCTCGTGCTGCAGCCGTTCAAGCTCGGCCATCACCTTGTCCATCTCCTTCGGCGGCAGGTCTTCGCCGAGCTTCATGGACAGCTCCTCGTGCTTGCGCAGCAGCATGCGAACGGGCGCGACCGCCTGCTCGACGTTGCCGCGCACGGTGAGGTCTTCGAGCAGCTTCGGCTCCTGCGGCACGTAGCCGACCGTCTTGCCCTCGGCGAGGCGCGCCGTGCCGTCGTACTCCTTGTCGACGCCGGCCATGATGCGGAGCATCGTCGACTTGCCCGCGCCGTTCTGGCCGATGACGCCGATCTTGGCGCCTTCGAGGAACACGAGGCTGACGTCCTTCAGGACCGGCTTCTTGCCTTGGTAGCTCTTGGTGAGCCGTTCGAGGGCGAAGATGGGCTTGTCGCTCATGGGGGGCGAAGATGGTAGGGAGCCCGCCCAGGCACGCCAACCTCTTTGTCTTCGACGAGGCGCCGGGGCATCGAGGGGCTGCGTCGTGCCACGCTCGGCGGCCCTCCCCTTGCGTCCCGTCCCCGCTACTTGGGCGCGCTGACGGCGGGGACGATGCGCGTGACCGACTCGAGAAACCGGCGGTCCGCGTCGTGAAATGCCGCATACGCCTGGGCCAGGTGTGGATCCTCGTCCGCGTCCACCCGGATCATGCGGATCACTCCTCCTCCCGTGACCCAGACTCCTAGTCAGCGGAACATTGGGGCGATCGTCGAGACATAGCTTTCAAGCCGCCTTCCCTTCGCGGCGTCGAGGTTGCCGCCCGCTCTTGCGAGGGCCGGATCCTGCCACGGCCCAACCCTCAGCACGTAGTAGTGCCCCTCGTAGAAGACTTGACTGAGCGCTTCGTAAGGGTGGGTTCGGGAAAAGGGGTTCTGTGGGCTCATCAGTGGCAAACCTTGGGTCTCGTGCCGATCTATGCGATCGAAGAGATCCTTCTCCAGCTCCCTCGTCGCGGAGCAAGACGCACTGAGGAAACCGTCCGATGCCTCGTTCACGTCTCTCTCCGCTTCGTCGACGATCTGACGAAGGGTGTCGAGATCTCGTCTGGCGATCTTGGCGCCGCTCCAAATCGCGGGACGTCCGCCTTGGGTGAGCGCGGCGTTGATCCGAAGCAGTCGGTTGGCATCTTGTCTTTCGAGCTGTTCGAGTGGAACGGAGATGTCGTCGCTCGCTGGGTCTACATGCGGTGCGTCGACGACTGGAGCCTCTGATTCGACAACTGTTCCGGTGACCGGTGTCCTCACGGTCGTCGCATTCGATCCTGAGAGTGTTTTCCCAGCGTCGGCGTCGATGCGCGCCCGCGGCGTTGCTGAGTCGGTGTGCTCGCTCCACGCCTCGGTGGTCCCTTGGTCGCACTGGCCGAGCCAGTAGCCGAGCGCCAAGCCGACGAGAACAGCCAGGGACAGTGCCGGGACGGTTGTTCGGCCGGCCGTTGTACCTTTGCTAGACGACATCCATGCTCCTCACAGGGGACTGCCCGCTGCTGATCCCGTTCGCAGGGGGTGATTCCTGGCTACCAAAGTGCGCCGTGCGAAGCTTCGCCGGGTTAGCGGCCCATGGTGAACGAACAGGGGCCATTCGGACTTGTTCGCCCGCGTGTCTTGGGAGTGTCCTCGGCCACACTGCGCCGGGGGACTACTCCGAGCAAAGGCCACAACTGAAGATGTAGCCTGAGATCCGCGCCCCGCCGCCCACAGGATGAGCCCCGAACCAAGGATCGACCTCGTCCAACTGACCGCAGTCTCCCCTGAGGTCGAGAGCTGGCGTAGTGTGGGTTCCCCCCGCGGGAACGGTGACGACCACCAATGGCATCCCTGGGTAGTGGATGTCCACCGCCGTCGCGGATGAGTTCCTGAAGGTAATCGTGCCGTGGAACTCGCACGGCTTCCATTGGCAGGAACCTGGTTCACAGTACCCCGGCATGTCATTCGGTGCTGCGTCATAGACCCAGATATGGTCATTCCCACCAGTCCCCTCCCAATTCGAGTTGTCGTTGCTGCACCCCTCACAATCGAAAGCTGTTCTTGCCGGACCAAGGAACGTGAGCAGGACCGGGATGACGATTAGCATCGAATTCATGGCTACTCTCTCCTATTTCGAGTTGGGGACAACGAGCATGATCGACTCGAGAAACAACCGCTCTATGTCGTGGAGCGACGAGTATGCTTGGGTGAGGTAGGGATCCTCATCCGCATCCACCCTGATGATGCGAATAGTCCCACCTATCCCGACCTGGACGACGGTCTGATCGAGACGACTCGGCTTGCTCTTGGCTGCGAGCTGACGACTGGCCGCTCCACGCTCCTTTGCACTCAAAGATGGATCAGCGGCACGGGGTGACGGGACAGTCTCGAAGTCGCCGCGCTCCTCCTTGGCGGTGGCCAGGCGGCGAATGATGGGCCGCCGAATCACCTCCACGCTCTCACAGTCGTCGAGGTACTTCCCATATACCGCGAGGATCGCGTCGGCAGACGCGGTGTCGAGTTCCGGCGTGGCCGAGGCTTGGTAGGACCCGCCCAATCTCGCGGAGATGAGGTTCGCGCGCCTCAGTGCAGAGTCGACGTCTTGCCGACTCAGGCGTTCCCGTGCGCGGGGAGGCTCAGGAGTCGCTGCCCGGTCGTCCGGCTTCTCCTTGTTCGCCTCCGGGGGCGGCAACTCTCGATCGGCGACAACCTGTGAGCGCTCCTGAACCGACCGTCGGGAGTCTGCTGGATAGCCGAAGTCGTCGTGTTGACGAACCGGCTGTCGTGCCGGAGCTGGTTGACCACATCTGGCGACGTGGGTGGCAACGGCCAAGACAGCGATGACGACCAGGAAACCGGTCAGCAGGGTTCTCTGAGTCTTCACTCCCATCGATGCAGTGTCCTCATCGTTCGATTGAGCCGCCACAAATGGCTTCTTGCCTCTGAAAGAGATCGTTCACGGGGGGTGATTGCGGATCCAGGCAGGACGAAAGGACCCGCGCGATTCGCCGTCTACGCTGACGGACCGAACTCGGGTCCGAATCGAACCGTCGGGCCAGAGCCTTGTTCGTGCGGCAGCCAGCGAGAATCGCGTCCAACAGTCGCATAGCTCGCCCACCAAGGAGCAATCGCAACGTGGTCGGAATCTCGATCGGCTCATTCTCAGGGCTCTGTCGAGGTTCGTCGCTCCTCGACTCCGGTTCCACCAACAGGGGCGCGGGTTCTCGGAGCATCTTGCGAAAGAAGTCGACGCGCACCGATCGGACGATGCACCAGCTCAACCGCTGTGCATCTTCGGCCTCAGCCCGTGGACCTAGCCGCAGCAGCACCTTCAAGATCGTCTCCTGCACGATGTCTTCCCCCTCAGTGCCGTGGACGCGCCCAAGAAGCAGGCGGGTCAACGAACCCCAGTCGACAGGAGACCGGGGACTGGGGACTGGGGACTGGGGTGACGAACGGGGCATTCGATGTCTCCTCCCGCGGTCAGCTTGTCCTTCGAAGTCCTCTGGTTGTCAACCCGCTGCGCATCGACCCGACACGCGGCGAAACCGCGTTCCTTGCCCCCGGCAATCCCTTCCGAGCAGCGATCCCCTATCCTGCCCGAGTGTTCGCGTTCCTCCCCAACATCGGCGGCACCGAGATGGTGCTGCTGGTCGTAGTCGGCCTCCTGCTCTACGGGCGCAATCTGCCCGAGGCCGGGCGCAGCCTCGGTCGTGTTGCAGCGCAGCTCCGGCGCGGCTGGCAGGAGTTCAAGGACCAGATGGACCGCGACGGGGACCTGAGCGAAGTGAAGAAGTCGCTGCAGGGCACCGCGGACGAACTGCGGCGCGTCGCCGACGTGCCCCGAGCGATTGCCGATCCGCGGCGCACGCTGCAGAACGCCGCGCGCGACATGATCGAGTCGGAGCCGCCTCCAGAGACTGCGCCCGCGCCTTCGACGACCCCTGCCACGACCGACGAGTCACCGACGAGCGGGGACAAACAGTGAGCGACCCGATCGCGACCGTTGTCAAGATCGCCGCCACGCCGGTTCAGGCGAAGCTCTTCGTCGCGATGCTGCAGGCCGAAGGCATCCCGGCGCACGTCGACGGCGATTCGCTCGCGGACGAGCTCGCGTTGAGTCGCCGCCTCATGAACCTGCAAGGCGTGCGCGTGCTGGTGCCGACCGCGAGCCTCGAACGCGCGAAGACGATCCTCGAGGGCGCCGATGTCTCCGTCGACGATCTCGAGGAGCAGGCCGTCGCGGCTGCCAGCAACGAACGCGAACCCGCTCCTCGAACGGACGCCCCGCGGTCTTCGATCGACTGGCGCCTGCTCGGCGTCGGCGCCGTCGCGGTCACGTTCGGCGGACTCTGGGTGCGCGCGACCTGGCCGCTGCCTCGCGATCCGCTGTTCGACTGGGTCGTCGAAGCAGACGGCTTGCGTTGTGTGCAGCGTGCCGACGGCAAGACGGTCTCGTTCTCGCACGACGCGGACTTCGACCGCGTCTTCGAGCGAGTCGACTTCTTCAACAGGAAGGGTGTGCGCGTCTCGACGTCGTTCGACGAGGACGAGAACGGCTTCGCCGAGAAGTGCGAGGTCTACGCCGCCGATGGTTCCGTGGAGACGTGGACCGACGCGGACGGCGACGGCAGGTTCGAGTCGGGCGTGGTGCAGGACGCTCAGAAGAACGTCGTGCAGCGACTCACGCGGCGGAACGGCGAGCTCTTCGTGATCGATCCGCGCTGATCGCGGCGCGGCGGTCGGCGATCACTTCTTCGGCTGCTGCTTCTGTCCCGAGGCGGGCGACGGCTGCGCCGCGGCGGCAGGCCCGGACGGCTTCTTCTTGTTGCTCTGAATCGCCTGGTCGCCGGCGTCGAAGATGCTCATCCAGTCGCCGCCGCCCTTCGCACCCGACGCGGCGCGCTTCTTCGCCTCTTCCTCACGCCGCTTCTGCTCGGCCTCGACCCACTGCGGGTAGTCCTTGTGCATGTCGGTGAGCACCTTCTTGTTCTCGGTGATCAACCCGACGTACGGGTAGAGGTCGCACTGATGATCCTTCTGGATCTTCGCGATGTCGTCGTAGGCGAGCATCACGGGCATCGCGACGCACACGATGTCGTCGAAGACGTCGAGCGGAACGATCATGTGCTTGAACAGCACTTCCTTCGGCAGCCGCGCTTTCGCGGCGTCGCTGATCTGGTAGTTGCCGGCCATCAGGAAGGGCAGGCTGAAGTGCTCGGTGACGAGCTTCGCGAGGTCCCACTCGGTGATGTGGCCGCCGCTGACCAGGATCTGGACGAAGGGCTCGCCGTGTTTGTCCTGCGCGTACAGGGCGTCCGTGATGACTTCGGAGGAGACCGCGGCGCGCTCCGTCAGGATCTCGGCGAGCCGGACCGAAGTGATCTTCTCGATGCCCTTCACCGGCAGGTCATCGGCCCTCGGCCGGGGTCCCCTTGAGCCCGCGCAACGAGCGATGTCACGGCGGTCTCAGGCGTACACCACGAAGGTGCCGACCGCATGGACGGTCAGGACGAGCCCGGTGCCGACGACGATCGCGCGATTGACGGCCTCGCCGACGTCCGCGCTCGACCGCTTGGGTCCGGTGCCGAGGTGGTAACAGGCGATCGCGACGAGGTACCCGGACAACGCGGACTTCACGAGCACGACCAGCACGTCGCGGGTGTCCACCGTCGCGAACCATGCGTGCGCCCAGCCGACCGTCGAGAATCCCGACACCGTCGCGGCGGCGAACGCCCCCGCCACGGCGGCGGCGACCACCCCGGCGAACGTCACCAGCGGCATCCCGATCACCATCCCCCACACGAGCGGCGTCAGCAGCCAGTCCGCGGGGCGCACGCCCATCATCTGCAGCGCGGCGACCTGGTTGGTGCGCTTCATCGTGCCGAGTCTGGCCGCGGCACCGGCGACGATGCGCGCCGTGAAGAAGAAGCCGCTGAGCAGCGGAACGAGCACCGCGGTCGCGACCTTGCCGGTGCCGGTGAGGAGCGCGGACTCGAAGCCGCCCTCCACCGGATTGTTGTTCAGTGCGAAGAACGTCGCGAGGCCGCCGATGACGGCGCCGGCGAGCGCGACGAACGGAGCCGGCTCGGTCGAGAATCGCGCGACGGTGCGTGCGACCTGCCCGAACTCCACCGGTGGCAGCCGACGCAACGACTCGACCAAGGTCTCGAACACGGCCGCCGTTTGCAGCAGGACGCGGCGCAATCCGTGCACGGGCGCAGGCTCTCCGGCGACGGGATCCGGCGCCGGCGCCGCGGCTGTCTTCGAATCGGGTCGGTGGTCCGGCGCTTCGAGTCGCAACGAGCGCGCGGCGCGATCGAGCACGAGCACGCCGTCCGTCAGCCCCTCGAAGGCGTCGAGGTCGTGCGTGATGACGATCGTCGTGCGCCCTGGATCCTGCTCGTGTGCGTCGCGGAGCAGGCGGGCGATGCGCCGCGCGGCGTCTTCGTCGAGGCCGGCCGTCGGTTCGTCGCAGAGGAGCAGGCGCGGACTCGATGCCAGCGCGCGGGCGACGGCGAGACGCTTCCGCATGCCGCCCGACAACTGCGCGGTGCGCGCCGGCGGGTCGACGAGACCAGCCTGGGCGAGCAAACCCGGCGCGAGAAGACGCGAACGTTCCGCGGCGCGCAGCGCGAGTTCGACGTTCTCGCGCGGGCTCAACTCGTCGAGCAGGCCTTCGTCCTGCAGGATCGCCGCGACACTGCCCTGCAGCGCGGAGAGGTCGTCGCCGACGATCGACCTTCCCCACGCGAGCAGTTCGCCGGAGATGCGCGGCGCCGGTTCGCGCGTTTCGACGAGTCCCGCGAGCACGCGCAGCACCGACGACTTGCCGCCGCCACTCGCGCCAACGAAGAGGTAGAAGCGGCCTTCTGCGAGCGTGAGATCGACGTCGGCCAGCAGCACGTCCTCGACGCCTGGTCGGCGGTGCGCCAGGCCGAAGCCGCGGAACTCGAGCGCGGGCGCCACGGCGCGCGTCACCGTGGCCGCAGGTCAGCGGGAAGCGAAGTCAGCGGCACGATCTTCCGGCCCGCGCCGACGATGCCGACCGCCCGTTCGTTCACGAGCACGGCGCCGCCGAGCGCGGCGACCTCGGACAGCGTGTCGAGCGCGGCACCGGCCAGGGTGGAACCGTCCGCACTGGCACGGAGCACGTTGCCGGCGACGATCGACTCGTTCCCTTCGAACGTGAGGCGCTCGCCCGCGCTCGCACAAAGATCGGGAGGCACGTCCTCGAGCAGGAGCACCGCGAAGTCCGAGCCATCCGGATGGACCCAGATCCGCACGGCGCGCAGCACCGAGCCGTCTGGCAGCATCACCTTCGTGCGCTCGTCGTCGATCTGCGGGTCGCGCCCGAACGCGTCGCGCGTCGTCACCGATCCGTCGACCACCGAGCGCGCCGTCACCACCAGAGCGCGGCCGTCGTGCGCGAGCAGCAGGAGACCGCTGCCTTCGCCGCGCACCGGATCGTCTGCACTCCACGTGTCCCGTTCGATCGCGTCGTACACGATCCGGACCACGACGATTCCGTTCGCTCCGGGCGCCGGATCCGGGCGCGGGCGCGGCTGCAGCGCCTCTTTCGGGACGGCCGCGACTTCGAACGAAGGCCGCATCGGCTGCGCAGCGACGCGGTGGCCGTCCTCCACGGGCACGCCTTTGCCCGGTTCGGAGTAGTAGCTGACGTACGGAGTGAGCAACGCGCTCACGTCGTTCAGCGTGAACCCCGACAGCAAGGCACCCGTCACCGCTGGGCGCGCGACCCAGAAGAACGACTTGTCGGTCACGGTCTGCCGGTGCTTGCGCGCGATGCGCAGCTTCACTTCGACATGCGAACCATCCGGCGCCAGCTCGACGCTGCGCACGTCGCCGGTCTGCTGGCCGCGGTAGATCACCGCCGAACCGGGGCGCAGCCCGTGGTTCTCGGGCACCAGCACGCTCATCAGCAGGTCGCCGTGTTCGATCTCGTCGAGCACTTCGGGATCGGACGCAGGCGGCGGCTTCTCGCGACCGGCGAGCAGACTGCCGTCCGCGAGCGGCGAACCGCGCTCGCCCGGCGTCTGGAAGGTCACGTAGGAATCGCGGACGAGCGTGTCGAGGCCAGACGCACCCGTGGTGATCCCGGCGAATCTCGGCGTGACGATCCAGAAAACGCTGTTCACGCACGCCTGCGCCGCGCCGATCGGATCGAGCAGCATGCCGACCGTCGCCTTGCGGCCGTCGCCAGCGATCGAGACCGAGCGAACGGTGCCGACCGAGACGCCGCGGTAGCGGACGTCGGCACCGGAGCGCAGCCCGCGAGCGTCGCGGAACTCGACTCGCACCGACAGGCCGGGCCGTTCGTCCTGGTTCTTCAGGATCCTGACGAACCACAGCGCGCAGAGAGCCGCAGCGAGCAGCGTCAGCACGCCGATGGAATAACGAAGTCGGTGCATCGTGGTCCTCGCGGTGGGCGGATCGTGGCCGCGAGGAGCCCGCTACACGTCGATGCTCGTCGCTTCGAGTGCGTGCTTCTCGATGAACTCGCGGCGCGGCTCGACTTCGGGCCCCATCAGGACCGTGAAGATCCGGTCGGCCTCGACCAGGTCGTTGACGGTCACACGACGCAGCGTGCGGCGCTCGGGGTCCATCGTCGACTCGAACAGCTGCGAAGCCTGCATCTCGCCGAGGCCTTTGTAGCGCTGCACGACGACTTCCTTCTGGAGTGTCTTCTCGATCGCTTCGATCGTCGCGAAGAGGCTCTCACCGGCGCTGGCACGCGTCTCCTCGCCGGCGGACGACGAGAAGCCCGAGCCGCTCGTCGGAGCTGGCCAGTCGACGGGGACACCGAGCGCGTCGATCTGGCGCATCAGCGTCTGCACTTCGTGGCCGAGGTGCAGCACGTAGACCTCGACGTCGGCCTGTTCGCGGCGGCACGGCGAGTCGGGACCCTCGTAGACGACGAGCGGGCGACCCTTCGCCTTCGTCAGCTTCTCGATCTCCGCGGCGAGCTGCGCCTCCGTGTCGAAGAAGCGGCCCTTGCCGGCGAGCACCATGTAGTTCGTCGGCAGTGTGCGCTCGGGCACCGTGGCCGCCGCGACGTAGTCGGCGAACGGCACGGCGCCGTCGGCCGGCATGCGTTTCTCGAGATCGCGCAGCTTCACCACCGTGTCCATGAGCCGGCGCAGGTCGCGGCCGTGCCACTTCTTGCCGCCCGAGTGCGCGAGCGTCGTCGTGCCGAGACCCATCTCGGCCAGGAGGTTCAGCTTGTCCTCCTCCGTGACCGCGAACTTCTCCGTCTTGCCCTTCTTCAGGCCGTAGAGCGGCGGCTGCGCGACGTAGACGTGACCGCGCGCGACCAGCTCGGGCATCTTCCGGTAGAACAACGTCAGCAGCAGCGTGCGGATGTGCGAGCCGTCGACGTCGGCGTCCGTCATCACGATGATCTTGCCGTAGCGAAGTCGATCCGGTTCGAACTCCTCGCCGACGAAGCCGGTCCCGATCGCACTCACGATCGTCTGGATCTCCTCGTGGTCGAGGATGCTGTCGGCCGACGCCTTCTCGACGTTCAGGATCTTGCCGCGCAGCGGCAGGATCGCCTGGTGACTCATGCGCCCTTGTTTCGCCGTGCCGCCTGCGGAGTCACCCTCCACCAGGAACAGCTCGGCGTCCTCGCGCGCCGTCCCCTTCTGGCAGTCGGCGAGCTTCGCGGGCAGCCCGCCGCCCTCGAGCGCCGACTTGCGACGCACGAGATCGCGGGCCTTGCGCGCAGCTTCGCGCGCACGCAGCGCGTCCATCGCCTTGCCGAAGATCGCTCGGGCCGTGCCAGGCGTCTCTTCGAAGTAGGTGCGCAATCCGTCGCCGACGACGGTCTCGACCAGCGACTGCACTTCGCGGTTGCCGAGCTTGATCTTGGTCTGGCTCTCGAACTGCGGATCCGGGACCTTGACGTAGACGACCGCCGCGAGCCCTTCCTTGAAGTCCTCGCCCGTCGGCGTCGGATCCTTGTCCTTCATCACCTTCTCGGTGCGTGCCCAGTTGTTGAGGGCGCGCGTGAGCGCGGTGCGGAAGCCGACGAGGTGGGTGCCGCCCTCGATCGTGTTGATGTTGTTCACGAACGAGTGCACGTTCTCGTTGTAGGAGTCGCTGTACTGGAGCGCGATCTCGACGGTGTAGACCTTCTCGGGGCTCTGCTCCGAGGGGATCTCGCGGCGGAAGTAGACGACGTCCTTGTGCAGCGCGTTCTTGGCGCGGTTGAGGTCGTGCACGAACTCGACGAGACCCTCCGGGAAGAGGAACTCCTCGCCCTTGTCGATGCGCTCGTCGAAGAGCGTGATGTGCAGCTTCGCCGAACCCATCAGGTAGGCGAGTTCCCGCAGGCGCTTGCGCAGGATGTCGTACTGGAACTCCGTCGCCTGCAGGACGGTCGGGTCCGCCTTGAAGCGGAGCATCGTGCCGGTGCTCTCGGCCTTGCCGATCACCTTCAGGTCACTGGCCTTCTCGCCGCGCACGTACGTCTGGCGGTAGACCTTGCCGTCGCGGTAGACCTCGACATCGAGCACTTCGGCGAGCGCACACACGCAGCTGATGCCGACGCCGTGCAGCCCGCCCGAGACCTTGTAGCTGTTCTTGTCGAACTTGCCGCCCGAGTGGAGCTTGGTCAGGATGACCTCGAGGGCCGGCTTCCCGCTCTCGTGCATGTCGACAGGGATGCCGCGACCGTTGTCCTTGATCGAAATGCTGCCGTCCTTGTGGACGCGCACGTCGACGCGGTTGGCGTGACCCGCGCGCGCTTCGTCGACCGAGTTGTCGACGACCTCCCACACGAGGTGGTGCAGGCCGCGCAGGCCGGTGTCGCCGATGTACATCGCCGGGCGCTGGCGAACGGCCTCGAGACCTTCGAGCACCTTGATGGAACTCGCGTCGTAGCCGGCCTGGGTCGAATTCACTTCAGACATGTCCCGTTCCTCCCTGTCGGAACGTCAACTGCGCGATGGGTTGGTTTGGCACGAGTCGGTTGATGGCGATGCGGATCTCCTCGCGGCGGAAGCCTGAGAGTTCGGCGTAGAGCGGCGCCGAGTCGACCTCGACCACGAGACGCCCGTTCCGTGTGCCGACGATCTGGCAGTGCGGGCGAAGCGTCGGGCCGAGTACGGTGTCGAGCGCGTCGTTGTAAGCGCTCCGGTTCTTGCTGCGTCCCACGTTCTGCAGGATGCCGCGGAGCAGATCGCGCGCTGGTTGTGGGTCGGCCACGGAAGTCAGGCGGCAATCGGCGAAGAACGTCGGCTCACGATCGGCAACCCGGGAAGCACCGCGTCGGGAGCCACGCGTCAGGACCCGCTGATGGGCATGACGACGTAGGTGAACGACTCGCCGAGCGTGAACTTCGCCGGCATCGAGTCGTCCGACATGTCGAGGCGGATCTGGTCGAGCTTGCAGACTCGCAACGCTTCGAGAATGTAGTCGGGGTTGAAGTTGATCGAACCGCCGGCGCCTTTCACCACCGCCTGGATGGCGACGTCGGCGCGGCCGCGGGCAGAACTCTCGGCCGTCATCCGCAGCTGGTCGTCGGCGACCTCGAAGCGCACCATGCGCATGTCGTTCGAGGAGAGGATCGCGGCGCGGCGCAGAGCGCCTTCGAGCAGCGACTTGGCGACTTCGACCGTCGTGTCGGCCGACTTCGGCAGCACACCTTCGTAGTCTGGGAAGCGCGTCTCGAGGAGCTGGCTCACCAGCTGGGTCGAACCGACGGCGAACGTGATCTGCTTGTCGCCGACTTCGATGCGCAGCATTTCCTTGCTGCCTTCGGCCAGAGCGCGGCTCAGGGTGTGCAGAGCCCGAAGCGGAACGACCGTCTTGAACTCGACCTTCGTGTCGAGGTTCTCGTAGCTGATCGCAAGGCGCCGGCCGTCGGTCGCCACGAGGCGCAGGCAGCCCGCTGCGCAGTCGAGGAGCACACCGTTGATCGCATAGCGGGTCTCCTCCCGCGCCGCCGCGAACACCGTTTCCTGGATCATCCGCAGCATCGCACCCGCCGCGATCTCGACCTTCCTGCCCGCCTTGCTCTGCGCTTCCTCGGGGTACTGCTCAGGATCCTCGCCGAGGAGCACGAACGAGCCGCCGCCGCTCTCGATGCGGCAGCGTTGTTCGCTGCTGTCGAGCGTCACGGTCGGCTCGCTGAGCTCACGAAGGAGCGCTGCGGTCTCACGGGCGGGCAGCAGCGCCGTCCCCTTCTTCGACACCTTCACCGAGTCGAGCTGCACCCGTGCCGCCATCTCGAGGTCCGTGGCGAACAACGTGATGCCTTCGCTGTCGGCCCGGAGCAGGAGGTTCTGCAGGATGGGCTTCGTGGTCTTCACCGGAACGACGGACGAAACGACGGTGACGGCTTCTTGCAGCGCGTTGCGGTCGCAGAGGATCTTCATCGTACGGTGCTTGCGGGCTTCGAAGGTGCGGGTGCCGGGTGTGTTGGCTCGAGCGCGCGAGACGGGAGATCTTCAGTGAGAGAGAAGTACTCTCTCGTCACCGTCATCCGTTCCGTCGCGAGTGTGCATAGGTTAGCGATGGATCGGCGCCATCGAAGCAAGAAAGCCGGCTCCAGGGCGGTTCACGGGCCGGGAGAAACGGTCGGAAGAAGCAGTGCATGGATCCACATCTTCGACGTCCGGCGACGGCGAGGAGGACGGCTCGAAGATCGTCGGGAGACATCCCGACAAGGCTCCGCAGAAGCTCCAGACATCACTCCCCGGCTGTGCACAGGTTTCGTGACGGCCCTGTCTCCCGCCGGTGCCACGCCAGCGCGGTTCGCGGACCCAGTCGTCAAAAGAATGCGCGGACGAACACGATGCCGGTCGTCGCCCTTCCGAAACCGCGGGGCCGCGATCAGGTCCGGAACGAGCGCGTCAGCAGACGGTTGCTGAGACCGTCGAGCAGTTCCTTGAACAGCCGATCCGTCTTGGAGCGATCCTGGATCTTCGTGACCGCGTAGAGAACCGTCGTGTGGTCGCGGTTGCCGAAGATGCGGCCGACGTCCTCGAGCGAGTTCTCGGTGTGCTCACGGATCAGGAACATCGCGATCTGACGGGGCAAGCTGACGGTCTGTGTGCGGCCCTTGCCGGTGAGTTCGCGGGCAGTGATCGCGAATTCGCCGGTCACGAGCGCCATCACGTCGTCGACGGACACCTGTTGGTGCAACACCGGCATGCCGCGCATGCTCGTTTCGGCTAGGGCGAGCGTGATCGGTTGTTCCGTGATCGCGGCGATGCCGACGACCTTGATCACCGCGCCTTCGAGTTCGCGGATGTTCGCGGTCACGCGTTCGGCGAGGAACGACACCACGTCCTCCGGGAGGTCGGCGCCGCGGCCCTCGGCCTTCCGTCGCACGATGGCCTTGCGCGTCTCGAAGCAAGGCGCTTCGACTTCGGCGACCAGGCCCCACTTGAAGCGCGAGACCAACCGTTCCTGGATCGTCGGGATCTCGATCGGCGTGCGATCGGACGACAGCACGATCTGCTTCTGGGCGTCGTAGAGCGTGTTGAACGTGTGGAAGAACTCGTCCTGCGTCTTCTCGCGATTCGCGAGGAACTGCACGTCGTCGATCACCAGCACGTCGGCCGAACGGTAGAAGTCGCGGAAGACGTCGAGCTTCTGGTTCTGGATCGCGTGGATGAACGCGTTCGTGAAGTCCTCGCAGCTGAGATAGACGACCCGCGCGCTCGGATCGCGTCGCAGGATCGTGTGGCAGATCGCCTGCAGCAGGTGCGACTTGCCGAGGCCGACGTTGCCGTGCACGAAGAGCGGGTTGTAGGCGCAGCCCGGGTTCTCACCGATCGCGAGCGCCGAAGCGTGCGCGAGCCGGTTGCACGAACCGACGACGAACTTGTCGAACGTGTAGTTCGGGTTGAGCGGGTTGGTTGCGCGACGCAGGGCGCCCGGTGCAACGCTCGCTCCTGCTGCAGCCGCGGTCACGGGGACCGGCGCGGCGACGTCGTTGAGGCGGATCACTCGTTCGATCTCCTCGGCGGCACCGAGGCGCACAGGCTCGCCGCGGCCGAGGGCCGCCCCGAGGCCGGTGGCGCGGAATCCATCGAACCCGTCTTCTTCGCGGTTCGACAGGACGAGTCGGCGACGCGGCTCGCCGAGCGCGCCGACGGCCTCCTGGAGGAGCGACAGGTAGTTGCGCTGGAGCCAGTCGCGCACGAACTGGCTCGTGACCGAGAGATCGATCTCCCGGTCGTCGATGCGGCGCACGTTCATCGTGCGGAACCAGGTCTCCAACTGCTCCGGCCGCACACGCGGGCCGAGATACTGCAGGACGACCCGCAGCACTTCCTTCTCATCGAGCGGTTGCGACTCTGGCGTGTGGGCATCCACCATGGGTCTAGGGTGCAAGGACAGGGTTGCCGGAAACGGGTGGGACGAGGGACTACGAGACGACACCGCTGGCGAGGGCGCCAGAGGCGAGTACGGACGGGTGGCGAGGAACAGCTCGGCTGTTCACCGAACGGTTCACGAAGTTGGTGGCAACACCTCGGAGGGTGGCTCCGAGAGCGAAGGTGCGACGCGACCGCGATCGGTCGGGGAACACCCGGGACGAGTGACTGGCTCGACGGACTCTGAGTGGCTGAGACCGAGTGCTGACTCGGACTCGGAAGGCAGGCTCTGGAGAGAACCACGGTTAGGCGGCCGGGGTGCGCTCCTCTCTGACGCGAGTTTTCCTTAGCGATCGCGGCGACGCTTGTGAAGAGCACACGCACAACTTTGCTCGCGAAAAAAATCGGCGACGAAGATGTCCCTCGCGACGTCGCTCGCACGCGCACGATGCGACAACGACTTGGAATCGTCGAGTCGTCGTCGTCGCCGCGCGTGACGCGCTCACATTTTTTTTTGCAGACGCTGCACGACCTGCGCCGCGCGCGCACCTGCATCGTGCATCGAGCCGCGAGCCTCGTCGCCGCTGAAGCTGAACCGCACGCACGCTCGGGCGAGAGCATCGTCGAGTCCGATCGCGCGCAGGATGCGAGGCGGAGTCGGTGCGCCGGACGAGCACGCGCTGCCGTGCGACGCGTGAACACCGGCGAGATCGAGAGCCGGCAGGAGGTTGCGACCATCGACGCCGCGGAACGCGATCATCACGGTGTTCGGCACGCTGTTCGCTTCTGGTGTCAAGACTTCGTGGTCGACCACCAGGGTGCGCAGTCCCGTCAGGAACTCGGATCGCACGGCGCGCATGGTGCCGACGCGGTCGTCGCGATGCGCGACCGCGCGCTCGATCGCGAGTGCGTTGGCGAGAGCGAGCGCCGGGCTCTGGGTGCCCGGTCGCAGTCCGTGCTCCTGCGCTCCGCCGCGCAGCATCGGTCGAAGACCGTGCTGCAACCCACGACCCGCGAGCACTCCGTGTCCGCGGATGCCGAAGGCCTTGTGCGGCGACAGGGCGACGATCGCTCCCGATGCCACGACAGGGCCGAGGTCGAGCCGACCGAGGCTCTGGGCGGCGTCGACGAAGAGCGGAACGCCGAGCTCGCGGGCGAGACTGGCCGCATCGGCCACGGGCTGGACGGTGCCCAGTTCGCTCTGGGCGTGGACCAGGGCCACGAGTCCGACCCGGGTGCCGGGCGTCGCGACTGCGGTGATGCCCGAGCGGTCGACGGCCATGAGCGCGGTGCCGCGTTCGAGCGCCGGCTCGTACACCGCCGGGTGTTCGGCGGGTGAGAGCAGGACGGGCAGGGAGCGATCGCCGAGTCCAGTGATCGCGAGGTTGGCAGCTTCCGTGCCACCGCTGGTGAACAGCACGTCCGCGGCCACCAGTCCGAGCGCCGCGGCGATCCGCTCGCGCGCCTGCTCCAGCACCGCTCGCGCTCGCCGACCGGGTGCGTGCACGCTCGCCGGATTCGCCGGGTGCTCGCTCTCCGTGGCGACGAACAGTTCGAGCACCTCCTCGTTCACACGGCTCCCGGCGTTGAAGTCGCAGAACCACGTCGGCTGCCACGAGCTTCCGATTGCGCTCACTTCAGCACACGCTCGTAGAGATCGACGTATCGTGCAACGATCGCGTCGGTCGCGAACTGCTCCACGGCCCGTCGCCTCGCTGCTGCCGCGAGCGAGGTGTGCTTGCCACTGTCGGTGAGAATCTGCAGAGCAGCGCGGGCGAGTGCGTGCGGGTCACCGAACGGAGCGAGCAGCCCTGTGTCGCCGAGCACCTCCCCGACGCCCCCGACCGCGGTGCTGACGCAAGGGACGCCGCAGCTCATCGCCTCGAGCATCGAGAGGCCGAAGCTCTCCGTCTCCGACGCGGACAGGAAGAGATCCGCCTTGGGCAGAACGTCCTCGATGTGATCGCTGACGCCGAGGTGCTCGACGCGGCCGCTGCAACCCAGGTCCGCAGCAACCGCGAGTGCGTGTTCACGATCCGGTCCGTCGCCGACGAGCAGGAGCCGCGCCGGGATCTCCTGTGCGACGAGCGCGAAGGCCCGCACGACATCGGCGATCCGCTTCACGGGGCGGAAGTTCGACGAGTGCACGAGAATGCGCTCGCCGTCGGCGCGCTGGTGCCAGCGCGGAGATCCGTCCGGCTTGAAGCGCTCGGTGTCGACGAAGTTGGCGATGACCTCGACGTCCTTGCGCACGCCGAAGACGAGATGCGTCTCGTCGGCAAGGTAGCGACTCACTGCCGTGATCGCGTCGGACTGCTCGAGCGCGAAGCGGGTCGGCCGCAGGTAGGCCCGGTCGGCACCGACGACCGTGATGTCGGTGCCGTGCAGTGTCGTCACGAACTTCAGGCAGCCGCCGCACATGCTGCGCGCGAGGAAGGCACTCACCGCGTGCGGGATCGCGTAGTGCACGTGGAAGAGGTCGACCCTCGCCTCTTCGCGGACCTCGAGCATGCGCGTCGCGAGCGCGAGATCGTACGGCGGGTAGCGGAACAGCGGGTATGCCGACACCGCGACCTGGTGGAACTGCAGTCCCGGCGTACCGCGGCGCAGTCGGCTCGGCCGGTCGTAGCTGATGAGGTGGACCTGATGGCCTCGCTTCGCCAGCGCGTGCGCCATCTCGGTCGCGATCACTCCACTGCCGCCGACGGTCGGGTAGCAAACGATGCCGATGCGCATCGCGACATCCTAACGGCGCAGCCCGTGCGTCAGCGATCGTCGGCCGCGAGGGCCACGGGCAGCTCGATGGCGAGCAGCAACGTGCCACGCTCGTCTGCGTCGGTCCGGCACGTGCCCTTCATGTCCGCCACGAACTCGAGCAGCGTCGCCGTGCGGGCGTCGAGATCCGAGTCCGACTCTTCGCCGTGGCTCTCCATCTCGAACACGATGGTGTCGCCTTCGCGCCGGGTCACCACCGCCAGTTCACCGCCAGGTTCGAGGTGGCCGATGCCGACGCCGAGCGCCCGCTGCACCGCGAACGTCAGCTGGCCCGGATTGCACGCGACCCGCGGCAGCCCGGGCGCGAGCCGCTGCCGCACGACGAGAGGCATGTCGACCGCCGCGATGCACGAACGCACTGCCTGGTCGACGATGTGGTTCAGATCCGCGTCGTCGGCCTGCACGACGTTGTCGAGGAGCGATCCGACGAGCTGCTGCAGCTCCGCGGTCTCGTTGTCGATCTCCTCGGCGGTGAGGAAGGTCGTGGCGCCCTCGTCCATGTGCTGGACGTCGGCGGCATGTGCCTCGATGCGACCGAGGCATTGGCCGAGCAGCGTCGTGATCCGATCCAGGTTCCGCTCGCTGCCGTGCATCGCGACGGCTATCGACCGACATGCGGCGTGACATGAGGGTTGCCCCTGAGCCGATGTCGCGGTCCGAGACCGGGGACGCGACGCGCTTCAGGCGCCGGCTTCGAGTTCCCCTTCGCGTGGGGCTTCCGTCGCCGAACCGGTCGCCGAACCGGGCGGCGGCGCGGACGGCTCGGCCGGCGCCGGAGCTTCGATCGCGGCGGCGGGCGCCGGCGTGGTCGCGCCGATCATCACGAGGAACTCGTTGCAGAACGCCTCGTAGTCGCGCGCGCCGTTGCTGTCGGGTGCGTGCTCGAAGATCGTGCGACCGAAGCTCGGCGCCTCGGCGAGCTTCACGTTGTTGCGGATGCGGGTCTTCGTGAGGATCGAACCGAAGTGCGCGTCGATCTCGCGCAGGACCTCGGTGCTCAGATTGGTGCGCGCGTCGACCATGCAAGGCAGGACGCAGGCGATCTTCACCGCCGGGTTGAGGCGCTTCTGGACGAGCTGGATCACTTCGAGCAGCTTCGCCATGCCCTGCAGGGACAAGTACTCGGCCTGCATCGGGATCACGACGAAGTCGGCGGCGACGAGCGCGTTCGCACTCAGCACGCCGAGCGACGGAGGGCAGTCGAACAGCACGTAGTCGAAGTCCGGCGCGTCGGGGAACGCCTCGAGCGCCTCGCGCAGGATCGTCTCGCGGCCGATCCTGTTCGCGAGCACCTGCTCGACACCGGCGAGCGACGTGTCGCTCGGCACGACGAAGAGGTTCGGCTGTCCGGTCGCCTGCACGAGGTCCTTCAACGGCGTGTCCTCGACGAGCAGGCTCGTGAGCGTGTTGCTCTCGAGATCCGGACGCTTGTCGACGTGCACCGTGAGGTTCGCCTGCGGGTCCATGTCGAGCAGCAAGACGCGATTGCCCTTGTGCGCGAGCGCGGCGCCGAGGTTGACGGTGGTCGTGGTCTTGCCGACGCCGCCTTTCTGATTGATGACCGCGATGCGCTTCATGGGTGCAGAACCTCCCCGCGGATGGTGCTGCCGCACATGGCCCCGCGCGAGGGTTTTCTCACACCATCAGCAAGGCGGCGTCGCGCACGGGCAGCGGGCCGTCGTGCCAGAGCGGTTCGCCCGCGAAGACCCCGATGCGCGCCCCGAAGAAGCGGTCGCGGACCTGCGCCCGCTCGAGCACGTCGATTCCCTGCAGCAAGTGGCCCCGATCCGGCGGGGCGAGTTGGGACCGGTAGCAGCGCACGACGTCGTCCTTAGCCTTCGCGACGGCGCTGATGTCGACGACGAGGCTCGGTTCGACCGGGAGATTGCCGGGGAACCGCAGCACGAGGCGCGGCCGATGCGGTGCGCCGAGGTGGGGCGCGTGTTTGGCGAGGCCGGCGAGGAAGTACGCGCGGGAAACGAGAAGCGCCGCCGCGGTGTGGTCGGGATGCAGGTCGCGTTCGTGGGGTGCGAACAGGATCGTCGGGCGAGCCTGGCGGATCGCGGCGACGACCAGGTCCGTCTGCGTGTCGTCGACCGCGACCTTCGTGTCCGCGATGCCGAGGTTCGTGCGCTGGCGCAGGCCGAGCGCCTTCGCAGCGGCGGCGGCTTCGGCGCGCCGTTCGTCGGCGGTGCCGCGAGAGCCCATCTCACCGTGCGTCAGGTCGACGATCGACGCGCTGCGACCGGCGGCGATCAGCCGCAGCAGCGTGCCACCGACGCCGATCTCCACGTCGTCTGGGTGCGGGCCGAACGCGAGCGCATCGCACGGATCGAGCCGCGGCGTAGACGTCACAGCTCGAGCACTCCGTGTTCGATGCGGAACGGATCCGCGGCGTCGACGAGGACATCGGCGAGCGACGGCCCGTATGCCGCGAGGTACGACAGCGGCCCGAGCACGCGTTCCTGGAAACGCGTTCGCGGACGCAGCGTGCTGCACAGGCGCCGCAGTTGCTTGATGCCCGTGCCCTCGCGGTTCTGTCGCGCGTTGCGGATCTTCTGCTGCAGCCGTTCGATCTCTTCGACACACTTCGTGCGCGCACGATCGAGTGCGCTCAGCATCGACGAGTCGAGCTTGCCGAGGCGCTGGCCGATCGTGTCGAGGTCGCCCTTGAGGCGGCTCTGCAGCGTGTCGAGCGCGTCCTCGAGGTCGCTGCCATCGTCGCTCTTCAGGTACTTCTCGGCGAGCTTCTCCGGCGGCTGGTCGAGATCGGGCAGGTCGAGCGAGAAGCGCGTCAGCAGACGCTGCATCGTCGGCTCGACGAGTGTCAGCGAGGCGCGCGGCACGAAGACCGGCTGCGGGACGCCGAGCAGGCGATACAGCGGCGCGACTGCGCAGAGGTACGAGAGTTCGCCGGGGCCGACGACGAACGCGACGGTCGGGATGCACGCGTCCTGCCACAGCGGCCGCAGCAGCACGCCCGGACTCAGGTCCTGCGCACGGCCGGCGATCTCGCCGTCGGCGATCGGTTCACGCCGGCCGCCCGCGAGGTCGAACATCATCGTCGCTGCCGGATCGAGCGTGACGTCGATGCCGAGGTCGGCGAGGTCGTCGCACGTCTGCTTCACCTTCTCGCGGACCTCGTTCGACCGGCCCCACCACCGCAGCAACGTGTCGAACGCCTCCGTCGGCAGGTCGCGCGGCTCGATCACGAGCAGTCCGTGCTTGCCGAACGTCTCGAACAGGATGCGCGCCTCCTGATCGCCGAGCGTCTCGTCCGGATGGCGCGGCTTGCACATCGCGATGGCCCAGTCGCGGAACTCGCTCTGCGGCAACAGCCCGTCGACCTCCGCGAGCACGCGGTCGATCTCCCGACCGACGCCGATGTTGCGCAGCGGCTCGTTCGAGCGGTCGATGTCGAGGCGGAAGCGCTGCACTTCCTGGGCCTGGTTCACGAGGAACAGGCGGTTCGCTTCGTCGAGGTCGTGGTCGTCGCTGTGGTTCCAGTAGAGCGGCACGACGCGCGGGCCGCCTTCCTTGTTGATCTCGCGGCAGAGGCGGATCGCCGTCGCGACCTTGTGCAGCGTGAACAGCGGCCCACCCATCAGACCCGGCTGCTGGCCGGTGACGACGACGTGCACGTTCGGGTCGAGCAGCGCCTCGGCGTTGGCGAGCACCTCGGGCGGTGCGCCGTGCTTCTGCGCGTAGGTGCGCAGGGCCTTCACCAGCGCTTCGCGCGGCAGCACTCGGCCAGCACCCGTCGGCGCGCGGCGCATGAGCTCCTGCACCGATCGGGCGCGCATGCCGAGGAACGCGCCGAGATCGCGGTCGTCCTCGAGGAAGCGCTGGTGCACTTCGGAGGTGCCGACGCGGCGGAACGAGATGTGGCGAAGGGTGGAAGTCACGATGGGCGAACTCACGAAGGCTGCTGCTACGACGAACGGCCGCCGATCACCGCACGGCATTCGTCTGCGAACGCCTTCGCCGCCCGCTCGATCGCGTCGAGCCAGTCGCCGGACGAAGGCTGGAAACACTGCATCACGCCGCGGCTCTGGTTGACGAGGGCGCCGAGGCCGCGCCGGTCGAACGCGGCCGCGAGGTCCTTCACCGCACCGCCTTGGGCACCGACGCCGGGCAGCAGGAGCCAGCTGTGCGGCAGCAGCGCCCGCAGCCGCGCGAGTTCCTGCGGCCACGTCGCGCCGACCACCGCGCCGACCGCGGAGTAGCCCTCGCTCTTCGGCATGTCGCTGCCCCATCGCGTCACCGCGCGAGCGACGACGTCGCACAGGGCCTCGGCACCGACGAGCAGGTCCTGGAAGTCGCGGGCGCCGGGGTTGCTGGTGCGCACGAGCACGAACACCGCGCGACCGCCGCGAGCCGGATCACACGCCTTCAGGAACGGCGCGATCGAGTCGCCGCCGAGGTACGGATGCAGCGTCAGCGCGTCGGCCAGGCCGAAGTGCCCGTCTGCGTAGGCCTCGGCCGTGCTGCCGATGTCGCCGCGCTTGATGTCGCCGATGACGAGCAGCCCGTTCTTCCGGGCGAGAGCACAGGTCTCCTCGTAGGCGCGGTAGCCGTCGGCACCGAACTGCTCGAAGAACGCGATGTTCGGCTTCACGCACGGAGCGTGGCGCGCGATCGCCGGAAGCGCTTCGCGATAGAACTCGACGATGCGCGCGGCGGGCGGGCCGTTCGGGACGACGCGCTGCGGCAGTGCATCGAGGCGTGGATCGAGTCCGATCACGATCGGGGCCTGCCCACCGAGCACACGTTCCGCGATCTCAGCGACGAAGCTCCGCATCGAGCGGGGAAGACTAGCTGCGCGGCAGGGCGGTGCGAGCAGTTCCGACGAAGCGCCGCCGCCATCGACGATCCTCCGTCGGTGCGCGGGACTCGCCTCCTGCGACGCGGGCGGGTAAACCCACGGCACTGTCGTTGCTCGCGGTCGGTGAGAGGGGGAAGGAAACGCGTACGGTGCCATCCATGCCCACCCTCGTCTCGTCGCTGCGTTCCGTTGCCGTGTTCCTCCCCGTGATCGTGGCGGCCAGTGGCGTCGTGACCGCCCAGTGCGCCAACCCGTGGTTGCCAGGCGAGAACCACCCCGGTGTGAACGGGCTTGTGCGCGCGACCACGACGTGGGATCCCGACGGTGCCGGCCCGAGTCCGCTCCACGTCGTGCTCGCCGGATCGTTCTCGGTCGCCGGCGGGGCGCTCGCGAACAACATCGTGCTGTGGGAGCCCGTGGCCGGCGTCTGGACGAGCCTCGGTGCAGGAACGGATGGGCCGGTGAGCGCTCTCGCCGTGCTGCCCACAGGGGAGCTGGTGGCGGCGGGTTCGTTCACGAACGCGGGTGGTGGCGCTGCTTCCCGGATCGCCCGTTGGAACGGTTCGACCTGGTCGTCGCTCGGCTCCGGCGTGAACGGCGTGGTCAAGGCGCTGGCAGTGATGCCGAACGGAGACCTGATCGCCGGGGGCGGTTTCTCGAGCGCCGGCGGCAACGCTGCGGTGTTCATCGCACGATGGAACGGCACGAGCTGGGCTCCGATCGGCAGCGGCTTCGACGGTGGTGTGTCGGCGCTCGCGGTGATGCCGAACGGCGATCTCGTGGCCGGCGGCGGCGCGGGTGCGCAGACGAGCGTCGCGCGCTGGAACGGCGCGACATGGGCCTCGGTCGGCGGCGGCTTCCCGAACACCGTGCGCACGCTGCTCGTCGCCGGCAACGGCGACCTCGTCGCGGGCGGTGACTTCCTGACCGACTCGATCGGTGCGCCGATGGTGCGCATCGCCCGCTGGAACGGCTCGGCGTGGTCGGCGCTCGGCTCCGGCGCCAACAATCTCGTCGAGTCGCTCGTCGAGTTGCCGAACGGCGACCTGTTCGTCGGCGGCGGGTTCGGGATCGCCGGCGGAGTCGCGGCACCTTGCATCGCGCGGTGGAACGGCGCGACGTGGTCGGCTCTCGGCACGGGCCTCGCCGGCAACCTGGCCTCGGCGGAAGTGCTCGCGCTCACCCGTTTGCCGAGCGGCGACGTCGTGGCCGGCGGCTCGTTCGCGGTCGCGGGCGGCGTGCCGACCGCGAACGTCGCCGTGTGGAGCGGCAGCGCGTGGGCCGGTGTCGGTCACGGCGCCGATCGCGAGATCCACGCCGTCGCGACGATGCCCAACGGTGACCTCGTCGCGGCGGGCCAGTTCACGACGATCGGCGGCATCGCTGCGAATCGCATCGCGCGCTTCGACGGCACCGCATGGCACGCGCTCGCGGGCGGCCTCACGCCGAACACGTTCCCGTTCCCGGCGCTCGCGCTGCAAGTGCTCGCGAACGGCGACATCGTGGCGGGCGGCGACTTCATGTTCGCCAACGGCACGCCGGTGAACGGCATCGCGCGGTGGAACGGGACGACCTGGTCGGGTTTCGGCACCGGCGTGTCCCTGAACAACCGAGTGAAGGCGGTGATCGAGATGCCGAACGGCGACATCGTGATCGGCGGCGATTTCTCGAGCGCCGGCGGAGTGCTCGCGTTCGCGATCGCACGTTGGAACGGAGTCGCGTGGACGACCTTCGGAAGCGGCATGCTGCTGAACCTCCCATTTCCCGTCGCGGGTTCGGTGTCTTCGTTCGCGTTCCTGCCGAATGGCGATCTCGTGGCTGCCGGCCGCTTCCTCTTCGCAAACGGAGTCCCAGCGAACAACGTCGCGAAGTGGAACGGCGTGAACTGGTCGCCGCTCGGCAGCGGCACTGGCGGCGAAGTCACTTCCATCGCGGTGCTGGCGAACGGGGACCTCGTCGCGAGCGGGATCTTCAGCAGCGCCGGTGGTGCGCCCGCGAGCTCCATCGCGCGCTGGGACGGCGCATCCTGGTCGGCGCTCGGCGCGGGTCTCGAGAATCAGGCGCTCGCGTTGCTCCCGTTGCCGAACGGCGACCTGATCGCGACCGGCTCGTTCACGGCGGCAGGCGGGCAGGCCGCGTCGCGCATCGCGAGATGGAACGGTGTCACGTGGTCGACTTTCGGCACCGGCCTCGACGGAACGGGTCGTGCTCTCGCGCGCTCGGCCAACGGCGACGTCGTGGTCGGCGGCGATTTCTTCCAGGCTGGTGGCGCGATGTCCGTACGCCTCGCGGGGCTGTCCACGACGTGCCCCGCGACCGCGGCGCCGAACGGAGTCGGTTGCGCCGGCGCCACGCTGTCCGCTCTCACGCTGCCGTGGGTCGACGCGATGTTCCGCGCCGAAGGCACGGGACTGCCGACGACATCGATCGTGCTCACGCTGACGAGCCTGACGTCGGTCCCGCAAGGAGCGGCGCCGCTGCTGCTCGCGTTCCCGCAGGCGGGCGTCGGTTGCGACGTGCTCGTGGCGCCAGACATTCTCGGTGCGCTCGTGACGACGACGGGAACGGCGGTGTCCGACCTCTTCTTGCCCAACGTGCCGCCGCTCGTCGGCGTGACCTTCTACCAGCAGATGGTGCCGATCGAGATCGGCGCCGGCGGCGCGTGGACCTCGGTCGTCGCGACGAACGCGCTGCAACTTTCTGCGGGCACGTTCTGACCCGCGTTCGCGCGCGCGAGTCCGCGGTGCCATCGAACGGACGCGGCCCGTTCGCCGCGATCGCAGCGGGTGCGGGCACCCCGACCCCGCCTGACGCCTGCGCAGAATCGTGGTAGCGAAGCGCGGATGTTCGCTTCCATGCCACGTCCAGCGGCCTGTCTCGTCACGGCCGCAGCCCTCGTTCTCTCCGGCGCCGGCGCCCTGTCGGCACAGTGCACGACGGCCTGGTCGTCGGACGGCGGCGTGCCGGGGACTCTCGCCGACGGCGTCAGCGCGACCGTGGCATGGGACCCCGACGGCGCGGGCCCGCTCGGCGAACGGGTCGTGCTGGGCGGATCGTTCTCGATCGCGGGCGACGCGCTGGTGAGCGGCATCGCGGTGTGGGATCCGTCGACCGGCGCGTGGTCCACGCTCGGAAGCGGAATCGCCGGCACCGTCTCGTCGATCGTCGCGCTGCAGAACGGTCACCTGATCGTCGGCGGGTCGTTCTCGATCGCCGGTGGTGCGCTCGCGAACAACATCGCGCGATGGAACGGCACGTCGTGGTCGGCTCTCGGCTCGGGAGTCGACTCCGCGGTGGACGCGCTCACCGTGCTGCCGAACGGCGACGTCGTCGCGGGCGGCTCGTTCCAGACCGCCGGCGGCGTGCCGGCGAGCCTCGTCGCGCGATGGAACGGTTCGACGTGGTCGCCGCTCGGTTCCGGCCTCGGCGGCCCGCCGCCCGGGCTCTTCCAGCCGCCGCACAGTGTGTTCGCGCTGACGACGATGGCGAACGGCGACGTCGCGGTGGGCGGTCGGTTCGCGGCCGCCGGCGCGGTCGCGGTGCAGAACGTCGCGCGTTGGAACGGCTCGACGTGGTCCGCCTTCGGTGGCGGCACGAACGACACGGTCTACGCGTTGAAGGGCCTCGCGAACGGCGACCTCGTCGCGGGCGGTCCGTTCACCGCGGCGGGCGGCAACCCTGCGAACGGCATCGCACGATGGACGGGCGCGAGCTGGTCCGCGCTCGGCGCCGGCGTCACCGGCTCGATCTTCTTCGGCACGCCCGCGGTGTTCGACATCGCGACGACGTCGAACGGCGATCTCGTCGCCGCCGGCCGCTTCCAGACCGCCGGCAGCGTCACCGCGAACTCCATTGCGCGGTGGAACGGTTCGTCGTGGGTTGCACTCGGCACCGGCGCGGACAACACGGTGCTGTCGCTCGCGGTGCTCACCGGAGGATCGCTGGTCGCCGGGGGCTCCTTCTCGTCGGCAGGCGGCCGCGGCGCGCTGCACGTCGCCCGCTGGAGCGGCAGCGTGTGGGAACCGCTCGAAGACGGCCTCGGTGCGAACATCCGCGCGCTCGCGACGCTGCCGAACGGCGACGTCGTCGCGGGCGGTGCCGGTCCGATCGCGCGCCGTACGGCGTCGGGGTGGACCCAGCTCGGCTCGCCCGGTCCCTCGCTCGACCTCGCCGGCAACGGCGGCGTCTACGCCCTCACGACCCTGCCCGGCGGCGACGTCGTCGCGGGCGGCGCCTTCACGCTGGCCGGCGGCGTTCCTGCGAATCGCCTCGCGCGCTGGAACGGCGTCGCATGGTCGCCGATCGGCGGCGGCGTCACGGGACCGTTCGCGCCGGCCGTGAACGCGGCCGTTACGATGCCGAACGGCGATCTCGTCGTCGCCGGACGATTCACGTTCGCCGGCGGCGTGCCGGCCCAGAACATCGCCCGCTGGAACGGATCGGGCTGGTCCGCAATCGGCGTGGGCACGAGCGACGAGGTGCGCGCTCTCGTCGCGATGCCGAACGGCGACCTGATCGTCGGCGGCAGCTTCGCGTCGGCCGACGGTGTCGCCGTCGACTCCATCGCGCGCTGGGACGGCGCCGCATGGCACGCGATCGGCGGCCTCTCGTGGTTCGGCAGCCTCGGCGTCGCGCATGCCCTCGCGGTGCGGCCGAACGGCGATCTCGTCGTCGCCGGCTCGTTCTCGTCCGCGGGCGGTGTCGCGGCGGACAACATCGCGCGCTGGGACGGCGCCGCGTGGCACCCGCTCGGCACCGGGCTCGACAGCTTCGCGCGCAGCGTCGTCGCATTGCCCGACGGCGACGTCGTCGCGGGCGGCACGTTCGCGATCGCGGGCGGCGTCGTGGCGTCGCGGATCGCCCGCTGGAACGGATTCGGCTGGAGCGCCGTCGGTACGGGTGTGAACGGGGACGTCGCCGCGATGTCGCTGGCCCCGAGCGGCAGCCTGGCGGTCGGCGGCGAGTTCACGATCGCCGGCGGCGCGGTTTCGGCGTACTTCGCGAGGATCACGACGAACTGCCCGGCCTCGGCGGTTTCCAGCGGGCTCGGCTGCGCGGGCGCGACTCTGACTGCGACGACGCTCCCGTGGGTCGACGCGACGTTGCGAACTACGGGCACCGGCCTCCCTGCGGCGTCGATCGTGCTCGTCGTGACCAGCGTGACGCCGGTCGCGCAGAGCGCCGTACCGCTCACGGTGGCCTTCCCGCAGGCTGGTGCCGGCTGCGACCTGCTCGTCGCGCCGGACATTCTCGGCGTGCTCGTGACCTTCACCGGTACCGCGCAGTCGGATCTCTTCCTGCCGAACGTGCCGCCGCTCGTCGGCGTGACCTTCTACCAGCAGATGGTGCCCATCGAAGTCGGCGCCGGCGGTGCGTGGACCTCGGTCGTCGCGACGAACGCGCTGCAGTTGACCGGCGGCATGCTGTGATCCGGCACCGGCGCGCTGCCGTGCGGTGGCGCGCCGGAAGTTCCGCCGCGCCGCAGTGCAGAGTGCGCATCCGGTCGATTGCGCGGGCGGTGCCTTTCCCGGTGGCGCGCGCCATGGCGGTCTGATTCTCTTTCGCCTCCCCTGTCGAGGCAGACCCCATGGTTGTGATGTTCGTGCAGAAGGAAACGGCGCCGGAGACGCGCGTCGCCACGGTGCCCGAGACCGTGAAAGGCCTCTCGAAGCTCGGCCTCTCGGTGCAGGTCGAACGCGGCGCCGGCGCTGCGGCCGGCTTCTCCGATGCGGACTACGAGGCCGCAGGCGCTTCGCTCGTCGACGGCGCCGCTCTCGGTGCGGCCGATCTGGTCGTCGGCATCAATCCGCCGGCGACCGAACGCGCGCGGTCGCTGAAGGACGGCGCACTGCTCGTGTGCACGCTCGTGCCGGGCAACTCCTTGCCGACAATCCGGGTCCTGCGCGACGGCAAGGTGACGGCGATGGGCCTCGAGTTCATGCCGCGCATCACGCGCGCGCAGAAGATGGACATCCTGAGTTCGCAGGCGACGTGCGGCGGCTACCAGGCGGTGCTGCTCGCGGCAGTGCACCTGCCCAAGATGTTCCCGCTGATGATGACCGCCGCGGGAACGCTGACGCCGGCGCGCGTGCTCGTGCTCGGCGCCGGCGTCGCGGGTCTGCAGGCGATCTCGACGGCCCGCAAGCTCGGCGCGATCGTCGAAGCGAACGACATCCGCCCCGCGGTGAAGGAGCAGGTCGAGTCGCTCGGCGCGAAGTTCGTCGACACCGGCACGCCGCCCGACGCCGAGACGAAAGGCGGCTACGCGAAGGAGACGACCGCCGAGTTCCTGAAGAAGCAGCGCGAGACGCTGGCCGCGCACATCGCGCAGGCCGACGTGTTGATCACGACCGCATTGGTGCCGGGCAAGCGCGCGCCCGTTCTCGTCACCGCCGACATGCGCAAGGGCATGAAGCCGGGCTCGGTCATCGTCGACATGGCGGCCGGACAAGGCGGCAACGTCGAGGGCAGCAAGGCCGGCGAACGCGTCGTCGTCGACGGCGTGACGATCCTCGGCGACACGAACCTGCCCGGTCAGTGCGCGGCCGACGCGTCGCGGATGTTCGCGCGCAACGTGCTCGCCTTTCTCGGCGAGTTCGTGAAGGACGGCAAGGCGAACGTGAGCATGGAGAACGAGATCCTCGGCGCGGTCAGCATCGTCCACGACGGTGTCGTGCGCCACGAACCCACCGCGCAGGCTCTCGCCGCGGCCGGAGGTCAGTGATGGACCAGTACTTCCCGATCATCTTCGTGTTCGTGATCGCTTCGCTGCTCGGCTTCGAGCTGATCACCAAGGTCCCGCCGACGCTGCACACGCCGCTGATGTCCGGATCGAACGCGATCTCGGGCATCACGATCGTCGGCGCCATCGCGTCGGCGCGGCTCGGCCACGGCTGGTTCTCGCAGGTGCTCGCGTTCCTCGCGATCGTGTTCGCGATGATCAACGTTGTCGGCGGCTACATGGTCACCGACCGCATGCTGGCTTCGTTCAAGAAGAAGAGCAAGTAGACATGGACTACCTCTACCTGCTCGCGACGCTGCTGTTCGTCTTCGGCATCAAGCGTCTCACCAGCGTCAAGACCTGTCAGTCGGGCAATCGCATGTCCGAGTTCGGCATGGGTCTCGCGATCCTGACGATCGTCCTGGTCATGGCACGCAGCGGCGTCATCAACTGGGGCGTCATCGTCGCCGGCATCCTCGTCGGCGGCGGCATCGGCCTCGTGATCGCGAAGCGCACGCCGACCACGCAGATGCCCGAGATGGTCGCGGCGTTGAACGGCTTCGGCGGTGTCGCTTCCGCGCTCGTCGCGATGGCAGACCTGCTGCTCAACCGCGCGCTCGAGGTCGACGGCGTCGGCCTCAAGGACCTCGGCGTCGTACCCGCGGTCGCCAACCCGGCGACGATCCTCGTCGGCATGGTCACGCTGACGGGCAGTTTCGTCGCCTACGGCAAGCTGTCGGGGAAGAAGCTGACGCACCCGTTCGCCGGTTCGAAGCGCCACCTGCTGCATGCGGGCGTGGGTCTGGCGATCATCGGCCTCGCTACCTGGCTCGTGATGACCGGCAGCCATGCGCAGATGACCATCGCGGTCGTGCTGCTGGCGCTGCTGTCCGGTGCGCTCGGCGTGTTCCTCGTGATGCCGATCGGCGGCGCCGACATGCCCGTCGTCGTGTCGCTGCTCAACAGCTACTCGGGCGTCGCCGGGGCCTTCGCTGGCTTCGTCATCGGCAACGAGCTGCTGGTCGTCGTCGGCGCGCTGGTCGGAACGTCTGGCCTGATCCTCACCCAGATCATGTGCAAGGCGATGAACCGTTCGCTGGGCAACGTGCTGCTCGGCGGCATGGGCGAGGAGACGGTCGCGAAGGACGCGAAGGACTACAAGTCGATCAAGTCGGCCGGACCCGAAGAGGTCGCCATGCTGCTCGATGGCGCGCAGTCCGTGATCTTCGTACCGGGCTATGGCCTCGCCGTCGCGCAGGCCCAGCACGTCGTGCGCGAGCTCGCCGACCTGCTCCAGAAGAAGGGCGCCGTCGTCCGCTACGCGATCCACCCGGTCGCCGGTCGCATGCCGGGCCACATGAACGTGCTGCTCGCCGAGTCGGACGTGCCGTACGACCAGCTCTGGGAGATGGACAGGATCAACGGCGACTTCAAGAACACCGACGTCGTCATCATCGTCGGCGCGAACGACGTCGTGAATCCCGCGGCGCGCGAAGCGTCCGGGCCGATCGCCGGCATGCCGATCCTCGACGTCGACCAGGCGCGCACGGTGATCGTCATCAAGCGTTCGCTCGCGCCCGGCTACGCCGGCATCAAGAACCCGCTGTTCGAGATGGACAACTGCCTGATGGTGTTCCTCGACGCCAAGGAAGCGCTCGAAGGGATCGTCAAGGAAGTGAAAGAGCTGAAGTAGGCGCAGTCCTCGCGGTGGTCCGCAAGTGCCGAGACGGAGGCAGCCAGCGGCGTGCGTTGTCCGCTCCCAAAGAGCCGATACCATGCGCAGGCACCGGGAAAAGCACATGCTTGGAGGCCACGTTGACACATGCCCACTCTCGTTCCGCGATGGATCGTCGTCGTCCTGTTCGCATGGATCGCACTGCGACTGCCCGCGCAGTGCAACAACACCTGGGTGCCGGGTGATCCCTTCCCCGGTGTGAACGGAGCCGTGCAGGCGATGAAGATGTGGGACCCCGACGGGGCTGGGCCGCTGCAGCCCCGGCTTGTAGTTGGCGGGAGCTTCAACGCAGCAGGAGCGACCGCTGCCACGGGCCTGGCGATGTGGGATCCAACCACCGGTACATGGTCGCCTCTTGGCGACGTCCTCGGCACGGTGTTCGCCATGGCGGTCATGCCCAATGGGGACTTGATCGTTGCGGGCAACTTCACCCACGTGGCGGGTGTCAGCGCGGCCTGCATTGCCCGCTATGACGGAACGTCGTGGTCGCCGCTCGGTGCGGGCATGAACGGGCCAGTGCTGGCGCTCGCCGTCATGCCGAACGGCGACCTGTTCGCGGGAGGCAACTTCCTCGTCGCGGGGACCGTCGGTGCCGACCGGATCGCGCGATGGGATGGCACGACCTGGCACGTCGTGGGACCAGGCGTCAACGGCACGGTCCGGTCGCTCGGTGTGCGCCCCAATGGCGAACTGGTCGCAGGCGGGGACTTCACCGTCGCCGGTTTCGTCGGCGCGAGCTACATCGCGCGCTGGAACGGCACGTCGTGGACGGTGATCAGCGGCACGTCGTTGACCGGGCCGGTCTACTCGATCACCGTGCTCGGGAACGGGGATGTGGTGGCCGGAGGCCTCTTCACGACGGCTGGCATGAACAGGATCGGGCGCTGGAACGGCAGCTCGTGGTCCCCCATGGGCAGCGGCACGAGCGGGCTCGTCACTGGAGTGTTGGCACTGACGGGCGGCGACGTGCTCGCCATCGGCGCGTTCACGTCGGCCGGTGGCACGAGTGTCCAGAGAGTGGCGCGGTGGAACGGGGCCGGATGGTCTGCACTCGGTTCGGGCATCGGGTCTGTCCCAACGGGAGCGGCCGTGGAGCTGCCGAACGGCAGCCTGATGATCGGGCTCCTAGGCACTCCTGGGGTTCGGCGGTGGGATGGCACGGCGTGGTCGACGCTCGGCACCGGCTTCGACGGCTCGGTGTCAGCAATCGCCGTCGCTCCCAACGGGGACCTGATCGTTGGCGGCTCCTTCCTCACTGCACCAGGGGTCGCCGCGAATCGGATCGCGCGATGGGATGGTGTTGCATGGTCGCCGCTTGGCGACGGCATGAATGGAACGGTGAACGCGTTGGCGTTCCGCGCCAACGGCGAGATCGTGGCAGGCGGATCCTTCACCGTCGCGGGGACGGTAGGCGCCAGCTACGTCGCGCGGTGGGATGGTGCCAATTGGGCCGTGCTCAACGGCGTTGCACTGAACGGTCCCGTATCCGCTCTCGCGGCACTCCCCAACGGAGACATCGTCGCCGCTGGGGGGTTCCACACGCCGGGAGCGAACGTCGCGCGGTGGAACGGCGTCGGGTGGTCGCCTGTGGGGTCCGGCGTGCCCGGGACCCCAGTGTGCATGGTGACGTTGCCCAATGGCGACCTCGTTGTCGGCGTCTTTAGTGTGAGTGGGTTCGAGGGCGCGTGGCGCTGGGACGGCTCCTCTTGGTCGTTGCTGGGTGGCTGGTGGTACTCCGGCTATGCAGGCGCGTTGGCTGTGCTGCCAAACGGTGACCTCGCCGCCACCTTCGGCGAATCTGACCTGGGAATCTGGAACGGCAGTGCATGGTCGTGGCCGGGCAGTGTCGACGGGGTCGTCTCCGACCTCCTCGTGCTGCCGAATGGCGACCTGCTGGTCGCCGGTTTCTTCACCGGCGGGTACTCCTATGCGACAGGATTGTCGACCCCTTCCGCCAACGCGATTCGTTGGCACCACAACGACTGGTTGCCGATGGTGGGCATCCAAGGCAGTGGTGCGGTCGAAGACCTGGATGTTCTTCCGAACGGGGACGTCATGGTGGGCGGGGGCGCGTTTTACACGAGTGGCGTGTTCTCTTCGGGCTTGGTTCGCCTGACCACGAGTTGCCCAGCGACTGCATCGACCTGGGGCCTCGGTTGCCCGAGTTCAGGCGGCGCGAACACCATCGTTGCGGCGACTCTGCCGTGGGTCGAGTCCACGTTGCGTGTAACGGGCACGGGGCTGCCGGCCACAGCCGTTGCACTGACCATGACGAGCCTGACGTCGTTCCCGCAGGGTGTCGTGCCGCTGTCGATCGCATTCGCGAACACGGGTCCGGGTTGCGACTTGCTCGTCGCACCGGACATCACTGGGCTGCTGTTCACCACCACGGGCAACGCCTCCTCCGACCTCTTCCTACCGAACACACCACCGCTGGTCGGTGTTGCGTTTCATCACCAGTGGCTGGTGCTCGATCTCGGACCGGCGGACCAGGTCACCGCGACGAACGCGCTGCAGCTGACGGCTGGCGCGTTCTGAGCGTCGATCAGCCGCCCGCTTCGAAGCCGGGATACAGCGTCATGCCGCCGTCGACGAACAGGCTGGCGCCCGTCACGTAGTCGGCTTCGTCGGACGCGAGCCAGACGGCGAGGCGTGCGACGTCGTCGGGTTCGCCGATGCGCTTGTACGGGATCAGGCGCATCAGGTCGGCGTACGCCTCGTCGGTCGCCCACGCGTCGCGGTTGATCGGTGTGCGGATCGCGCCGGGGCAGATGCTGTTGACGCGGATGCGCCACGGGGCCACTTCCTGCGCGATGCTCTTCATCATCAGCATCACGCCGCCCTTGCTCGCCGCGTAGTTCACGTGGCCGGCCCACGGGATCACTTCGTGCACGCTCGAGATGCAGAGCAGCTTGCCCGCGGCGCACGACACTTCGGGGCGCGGCCCGCGACGCTTCCATTCGCGGATCGCCTCGCGCGCGCACAAGAACTGCCCGGTCAAGTTGACGTCGAGCACCTTGCGCCACTGCGCGAGGGTCATGTCCTCGATCGCCGCGTCCTGCTGGAGACCGGCGTTGTTGACGACGATGTCCACGGCGCCGAAGCGTTCGCGCGCCGTCGCGAACATCGCCTGCACCTGGCTCTCGTCGGACACGTCGGCGCGCACCGCGATCGCCTGACCTCGGCTCGGGCAGCCGCAGTTCGTCACTTCGTCGACCGCCGCGAGTGCCGGCTCGTCGCTGCCGACGTGGTTGACGACGACGTTCGCGCCGGCGGCTCCCATCGCGATCGCGATCGCGCGGCCGATGCCGGACGACGCGCCGGTGACGATCGCGGTCTGGCCGCGCAGCACCGGTCGTGCTTCACACCGCGGCATGACGATCTGCGGCAGCTCGCTCGGTTTGAGGTCGCGGATCGCACTGCTCGACATCTTCATCGTGGTGGCGTTCATGGGTGTTCCGATGCGTTGGCGCGGGCTCGGGTTTCGTCAGGCGCCGACGGCGACGAGGCGGGACGAGGCGGGATGGAGCGCGGCGCGCGCGAGGTCGACCGTCGCGAACCACTGCGCCCTCTGCGGCGGGCGGCGGCGCTCGAGACGGCGAACGCACTCGACCACGCGCGACGGTGTGCCGAGATCGGTCCAGCCGCACGACGGGACGCGCAGCAGCAGGAGGTCCGACGCCGACCCGCCGAAGACCGTGGCCGACACGTCGATCGCCGGGAGCACGGAGTAGACCGCGTCGAGCGAGCGTTCGTCGTGGCGGCGCACGTTCGTGAGCGCCGCGGCGACCTCGGGTGCGTGCCGCGCGCACATCTGCCACAGCGTGCGCGCCGAGGCCGCGAACAGGAATGAGTTCCACACCGCGCCGGCGTCCATGAGCACGGTCGCGCGCACGAGCGGCGGCTTCTCCACGAACGCGGCGACGGGCTGCAGCGAGCGCTCGGTCGACAGCGGCAGGATCCAGCCGTACTCCGTGTCGGGCGAGTCCGGCGAGATGCCGAGCAGCACGACCTTGTCCGGTTCGGCCGCGACCTGGCGCAGAGCCGTGTGCATCGCGCCGTTCAGCACCGTCGGCTCGGCGACGTGGTGGTCGCTCGGCAGCACCGCGACGTGCGCCGCGGGGTCGCGGGCCAGCACGTGGGAGAGCGGCAGCAGCAGGCCCGCGGTGGTGCCGCGGTTGCGGGGCTGCACGATCACGTTCTCGGACGGCAGGCACGCGAGCTGCGGTTGCCACCACCGTTCGTGGTCCGCGGCGACGACGACGACGATTCGTTCGCGCGAGGTCAGGTGCAGCGCGCGGTCGATCGTGTCGAGCAGCAGGCTGCGGCCACCGCGCAGGGAGCAGAACTGCTTTGGCACCACCACGCCGTCGGTGCCGACCGTGAGACTCGAAAGACGCGTGCCCGAGCCGGCGGCGAGCACGATGACCCAAGGAGCGTTGTTCGCGTTCATGCCGGTTCGATGCCCGGCGAAGGCCGGTGGTTACCGAACCGTCGACGACGCGAAGAGGACGCGGTGGCCGTCCGGATCGACGGCGAGACCGCGCGCTGCGACGGTCGCTGGGACGACGGTCACGAACCAGTGCCACAGATCGTTCGCCGCGGTGTCCGCGGGCATCGCGCGCCCGGTGCGCGGCGTCAGGTACTCGAGCAGCTCGACGCCGGGGCCCTCGGCCCCGCGAAGCGTCGTGATGCGCAGGTGCGCACCGCGCACGTTGTTGAGCCGTTCCTGTTCTTCGCCTTGGTTGTCGGCGTGGCCGGCGACGGTGAGCCCGACCCGGTCGCGCCAGAACGCGAGGCTGGCGGCGGTGTCCGCGACGACGATCGCGGTGTGGTCGATCCCGAGGAAGAGCTCTTCCGTCGGCATGTGCCACCTCGGGTCGCCCTTGCCCGGCGGGAACTGCAAAACCTCGAGCGGGTGGCCGTCGGGGTCCTGGAAGTAGAAGGCGCGGATGCCGCCGGCGTCGGGGTTGGATGCGGGCAGCGTCTGCGGCACCGGCGACGCGTACTGCACACGGTGCTCGCGCAGTCGCTCGTAGGCGACGTCCATGTCGCGCACGACGATCGCGATGTGCTGGAACCAGAGATCGTTGCTGCGCGAGTCCTCGGGCACGGAGCGACCGCGCGGCGCGAGGAACTCGACGAGCTCGACGCGTTCCTCGCCGAGCTGCAGGACCGCGGTCTCGGTGTGCGTGCCGAAGACACCGCGCAGCCGTTCCTCCGCGGCGCCGTGCGCGTCGCGCCGTTCGACGACCGCGAACCGCAGCACGTCGGTGTAGAAGCGGATCGACCGGTCGAGGTCGCGCACGGTGATGCCGACCGTCGTCACGACGGCGCGCTGCTGGGCGGGCAGTGCCGCGGCGAGAACGAAAGCGACGAAGAGCCGCGTCGAAGCCCGGCTCACGACGTGGCTCCCGCCATCGCTCTCGCGCCGACGCCGAGCCGTTCGCGCAGATGCGCACCGACGCGCATCGCGTTCGCTGCGATCGTGAGCGCCGGATTCACCGCGCTGCTCGACACGAAGAACGAGCCGTCGACGACGTAGAGGTTGTCGAGGTCGTGCGCCTTGCAGTCGAGGTCGAGTGCGGACGTCGTCGGATCGTCGCCGAACCGCACGGTGCCGCACTGGTGCGCGACGCCGTCCAGCGGGATCCGCTTGCCGAGCAGGATGCTGCGTTCGAGCCAGCGCCCGCTCTGCCGAGCCATGCGCTGCAACGTGGCCTGCAGCACGCGACGCAGACGCGCGTGGGCCTCGAGGTTGTTCGGCGTGTAGTCGAGGACGATGCGGCCGTCGTCGGCGAGGCGCACGCGGTTCTGCGCGAGCGGCAGGTCCTCCGTCGTGAGCCAGAAGTCGAGCGAGTGCGCTGCCATCTTCTCGAGCACGAACCCCGGCGCGAACGGCGGCGCGCCCGCCTTCAGCACGACGCGGTCCGACTTGCCGACCATCGACACGTGGCCGAGCGGCCGGTTCGCCGCCGTGCCGCCGAAGTACCAGTCGTTCACGGCGATCGTCTTCTGGAACACCGTCGGATTCGGGTGGCGCGAGATCGCCAGCACGACGGAGTTCACGTGACACATGTAGTTGCGGCCGACGACGCCCGAGCGGTTCGCGAGGCCCTGGCGGTGCCGTTCGTTGGCCGAGCGCAGCAGCAGTGCCGCGGAGTTCACGGCGCCGCACGCGACGACGACCACGCCGCCCGAGTAGTGCTCTTCGCGGCCCTCGCGGGTCACGACGACCGACGTCACCGCGGTGCCGCTCGCGTTCGTGAGCAGGCGCTCGACCTTGGCGCCGGTGAGCAGGGTCACGTTCGGATGCGCGAGCGCAGGCAGAACGCACGTGGTCTCGGCGTCGCACTTCGCGTGCACGAGGCAGGGGAAGCCGTCGCACGTGCTGCAGCGGATGCACGGACTCTGCGAGCGACGGCGTTCGTCGAGGCGGACGCCGAGCGGAACGTGGAAGGGACGGAGCCCGACGCCCTCGAGATCGTCGTGCAGCTGGCGGATGCGCGGCTCGTGTTCGACACGAGGAAACGGATACGGCGCGCTGGACCACGGTTCGGTCGGGTCCACGCCGCGTTCGCCGCGCACCTCGTAGAGGCGCTCGGCCGCGGTGTACCACGGCTCGAAGTCGGCGTAGCGCAGCGGCCACTCCGGCGACACGCCGCCGAAGTGCTCGACGCGCTCGAAGTCCCGCTCGCGGAAACGGAACAGCGCGGCGCCGTAGACCTTCGTGTTCCCGCCGACGCAGTAGTGCGTGCTCGGATGGAAGGAGCGGCCCGACTTGTCGAGCCACTCTTCGTGCGTCTTGTAGCGGCCGTCGACGAACACGGCCTTCGGATCCCAGTTCTCCTTCTCCCGCGGCAGATGGCCGCCGCGTTCGAGGACGAGGATGCGCAGCCCGGTGGGCGCGAGTTCGTGGAGCAGCGTTCCGCCGCCAGCGCCCGTGCCGACGATCACGACGTCGTAGTGGTCCATGCCGTTTCGATGCGGTCGGCGCCCGCGCGTTTCACGCCGCGTCCCAGCGACAGCGGAACGGGCAGCGGTGGTGGTTGTCGTGATGCAGCTTGGCGCAGTGCACGGTGCGCCCCGAACCGCGAACGAACCACTCGGCGGCGAGCAGCATGCCGAGCAGCGGCGCGGTCGCGTACAGCCAGAACGCGGTGAAGTCCCCCGCCGCGAACGCGCTCGCGAACGTGCGCGCCGGGTTCATGCTCATGCCGGAGATCGGCGCCTCGAACGTGATGTAGAGGCAGACGAGCGCTCCGGCGAACAGGGCCGTGTGGCGATTCCAGCGCCTGCTCTGGCTCGCGCGCAGCACGACGCTCGCGAGCACGAACGTCATCGCCACCTCCGCAGCGAACGCCGGTGCGAGACCCCACGGACCGGGCCGCGTCGCGACGAAGCCGACTTCGGGCGAGCCGACCGCGGGCACGATGGCCGCGGCGAGCAGGATGCCGAGCGCGCCGGCGGTGAATTGCGCCGCGGTGTAGAGCGCGGCGAGCCGGCTCGGCACGCGGCCGAGACGCCAGAACAGGAACGTCGTCGCCGGATTCATGTGGGCGCCGCTGCGCTGGCCGATCGGCGAGCGGATCAGCAGCACGGCGGTGGCTCCCATCGCCGCGCCCATCGCCGCGCGCCGCCAGAACGGGTCGCCGATCCACGCGGGACCCGGTGCGCCCGCCCCTTCGAGCAACGCTCCGAAGAGTCCGGCCGCGAGCATGAACGCCCCGAGCAGGACGCCGTCGAACACGGCGGCGACGAATTCGTGCCTGGTCATCGCGGCCTCACGTCCCCGCGCCGCTGGCGGCCGGTTCCGGAGCCTCGGCGCGGCGATTCGCGCGCTTCTCGATGCAGCGCGCGACGAGCGCGGTCCAGCCCGTCTGGTGACTCGCGCCGCAGCCGCGTCCCGTGTCGCCGTCGAAGTACTCGTGGAACAGCACGTGCTCGCGATGCGGATGCGAGACGGGGCAGATCGTGTCGCCGCGGCAAGGCCGCACGCCCCCGTCGTCGGGCAAGAAGAGCTTCGCGAGGCGATGGTTCAGCTCGTCGGCGACCTGACCGAGATCGAGCCAGCGGCCGGATCCGGTCGGGCATTCGACGCGGACGTCGTCGCCGTAGAAGTGGTAGTAGCGCTCGATCGCCTCGATCAGCAGGAAGTTGACCGGGAACCAGATGGGCCCGCGCCAATTGCTGTTGCCGCCGAACAACCGCGTGTTGCCTTCGCCGGGCACGTAGTCGACGCGATGCTGCTGGCCGTCGACGTCGAGCACGAACGGGTGCTCGCGGTGTTCGGCCGAGAGCGACCGCACCCCGTACGGGCTCAGGAACCCGGTTTCGTCGAGCACGCGCTGCATCACGCGCACGAGCTGGTCGCGTGACGGGATCGCGAGGAGCAGGTGCCCGTGGGCGTCGTCGTGCGCGCCGCCGTTCTCTCCGCCCACCGTCACGTGGCGCGCGAGTTCGGGGCGGTTGTCGAGGAACCAGCGCAGGCGCTTCTGGAACCCCGGCAGCTTCGCGATGCGCGCACTCTCGAGCACTTCGCACGCGAACAGCGGGATGAGACCGACCATCGAACGCACCCGAAGCCGCCGCGTCTCCTGACCGACGCGGATCTGATCGTGGTAGAAGCCGTCCTGCTCGTCCCACAGACCCGTGCCGCCGACGGTGTTCATCGCCGCCGTGATCGCGACGAAGTGTTCGAAGAACTTGGACGCCACGTCCTCGTACGCCGGGTCGTCCTGCGCGAGCTCGAGCGCCATCGCGAGCATCGTCGCGCAGTAGAACGCCATCCACGCGGTGCCGTCCGCCTGTTCGAGGTGACCGCCGGTCGGCAGCGGCTTGCTGCGGTCGAAGACCCCGATGTTGTCGAGCCCGAGGAAGCCGCCGCCGAACACGTGCTTGCCGTTCTCGTCCTTCCTGTTCACCCACCAGGTGAAGTTGAGCAGCAGCTTGTGGAAGGCCTTGCCGAGGAACGTGCGATCGCGTTCGCCGCGTTGGCCGGTCATCTTGTAGACGCGCCAGCAGGCCCATGCGTGGACCGGCGGGTTGACGTCGCCGAACGCGAACTCGTACGCGGGCAGCTGGCCGTTCGGCAGCATGTACCACTCACGCAGCAGGAGCAGCAGCTGCTCCTTGGCGAAGTGCGGGTCGAGTTTCGCCAGCGGGACCATGTGGAAGGCGAGGTCCCACGCCGCGTACCACGGGTACTCCCACTTGTCGGGCATCGACACGACGTCGCGGTTGTAGAGGTGCTTCCAGTCCGCGTTGCGGCCGGCTCGGCGCCCCTCGGGCGGCGGCGGCTGCGCCGGATCGCCCTCGAGCCAGGCGGCCACGTCGAGGTGATAGAACTGCTTGCTCCAGAGCAGGCCGGCGCACGCCTGGCGATGCACGGTGCGTTCCTGCTCCGTGAGTTCGGCCGGCGTGATCGCGCGGTGGAACGCGTCGGCCTCCGCGCGCCGCTGTGCGAACGTGCGCGTGAACTCCGGACCGAACGGCGCTCCCGCGGCCTCGGCCGGCCGAAGGCGCAGCTCGAGGGTGACGCTGCCCTGCGCCTCGATGCGGACGCGGTACCACGCGGCGCACTTCGTCCCCGTTCGCGCAGGGTTCACGGCGGCGGGATCGCCATCGACGACGCGGCGGTGGAACGCGTCCTTCACGTACGGCTGCGGGTTCGCGGCGGCGAACAGGCGCTGCACGTTCGTCTCGTTCTCGGTGAACAGGAGTTCCGGCGCCTGCCCGTCCACGGGCGCTGCGTACCAGCGCATGCGACCGAGCGTTTCGTGCTCCGCCGCGACGGTGCCGTCCGGTTGCGCCGCGAGGGACGGCTTCCGCCAGTAACCCTCGCCGGTGCGACCCCACGACCACGTGTTGCGGAACCACAACTGCGGCAGCACGTGCAGGTCGGTGGCCTCCGGCCCGCGGTTGTGCACCGTGACGCGGACCAGCACGTCGTCGGGCGAAGCCTTCGCGTACTCGACCTCGACGTCGCAGAAGCGATCGCCGTCGAGCACGCCCGTGTCCTCCAGCTCGAACTCGCGCTCGTGCAGACCGCGTTCGCGGTTGGCGCGGACGAGCTGGTCGTACGGATACGCAGCGTGCGGGTACTGGTAGAGGCCGCGCATGTA
>JAEUHQ010000163.1 GCA_016794565.1 Planctomycetota bacterium
CAAGATGCGCGAGTGACCGCCAGACAGTTCGTGCTCGAGCTCGGCCGCGCGATGCATGCGCTCGGCAGCCCGTCCTACCGCGTGGAGGACACCATGGACGCGTGCAGCCGGGCGCTCGGCCTCGAGGGCGCCTTCTTCTGCACGCCGACCGCGATCTTCGCGGCGCTCGGCGAGAAGGGGGCCGAGCCGAAGACGTCGTTGCTCCGCGTCGCTCCAGGGGAACACGACCTTGGCCGTCTGGCCGACCTCTACTCGATCCGCGACTCCGTCGTGCGGGGGCACGCGAGGCCGGAGGACGGCCTCCGCGACGTGCACGAAGTGCTGCATCGACCGCGCCGCCAGCGCCGCCGCGCGGACCCGTTCGCGCACGCTCTCGCCGGCGCCGGTGCCGCGGTGCTGCTCGGCGGCGGGCAGGACGAGGCGATCGTCGCCGCCGGCGCCGGGCTGGTCGTCGGTCTGATGGGGCTGCTCGCGCGGGTGCGCATCGGCTTCGGCGACGTGCAGACCGCCTTGTCGTGCGCCGTCGTCGCGTTCCTCGTGCGCCTGTTCGCCGCGCAGTGGCCGATCGATCGTACGATCGCGACCGTCGCGGCGATCGTGGTGTTGCTGCCGGGACTGTCCTTTACGACGGCGCTCGCCGAACTCTCGATGCGGCACCTCGCGTCCGGCAGCGCGCGGCTCCTCGGCACGCTCGCGGTGCTGCTGACGATGGGCGTCGGCGTCGGGATCGGCGACCGCTGCGGAGAGCTGATCACCGGAACGCTCGCGTCCGTTGCGGCCGAGCGGCTGTCGTGGCCGTGGCATGCGTTCGGTCTCGCCGCGACGTGGTGCGCGTTCGTCGTGATCCTGCGGGCGTCGCGGCGGCAGGTCGTGTGGGTCGCCTGTGCCGTGCTCCTCGGCTATCTCGGCGCGCGGCTCGGCAGCGGCCTGCTCGGGCGCGAACTGGGCGCGTTCCTCGGCGCACTGCTGGTCACGGTCGGTGCGCACCTGTTCGCGCGGTGGCGGCGTCAACCGTCGGCGGTGGTGCGTACACCGGGGCTCCTGCTGCTCGTTCCCGGCAGCCTCGGGTTCCGCGGCCTCGCCACGGCGGTCGGCGGCGACGTGCCTGCGAGCCTGCAGTGGCTCGTGCAGATGGTGGTCGTCGGCGGGGCCATCGTCGCGGGGATGCTGATGGCCGGCGTGCTCGTGCCGCCGCCGCTCGACGTCGAGCCCGACTCGCGCGCGCTGCCCGGCGACGTGCCGTGAGCGCGGCCGGAACGCGTCTTGCGAAGCGGCGCGCCCACTCATGGAACTGACTCGCCCGCGCTACATCGTCCTGTTCACCGCCGTCGGACTCGCGTCCGGGCTCCTCGCGCAGGAGCGTGTGCAGATCGTCGACGCCGTGTTCCCGGGCTCGTTCGACGGCAAGGACGACGGCCTCGTGTCGCGGCTCGTCGACGACCTCACCGGGGAGCCGATCGCCGGTGCGGAGGTCTTCCTCGTCACGGAGAGCGAGACGCCGATCGGCGGCGAGTTCTGGTTCGACGCGAGCGCGACCAGCGATGCGGACGGTTTCGTTCGCATCGCGCGCCCGGCACGGCCGCGCGGCTGGGACCTCGTCGTGATGCGGCATCCCGTGCGCGGCACGGTCGCGACCACGTACGCCGGACCCGTGTGGCGCATCGGGCGCACGTTCGCGGTGCCGGTCCGCGTGCTCGACTGGCTCGGCAAGCCGGCGCCGGGCGCCGTCGTGGGGTTGTGCGGCGGCTGCGGTCACACTCCGGACATCGTGACCGCGACCGCGGACAACGAAGGCGTCGCGCTGATGATCGGCATCGATCCGCGCCAGGACATCTGCGACCTCTATGTGCAGAAGCCCGGGCTGCACTTCTTCTACGACTCCGTTCGCTGGAGGCCCGGTGACCCGCCGATGGACGTGCGCTGCGCGCAGTCGGTCGTGCAGACGGGCAAGGTCGTCGATCACCTCGGCAAGCCGATCGGTGGCGCTTTCGTCGGCGGCGGCAGCAGGCATCGCGGGCCCTGGGCCCGCACGGCCGCCGACGGCTCGTTCGCGGTCGTCGGCGCCGAACAGGGCGAGTGCCCGCACACCGTCGTGCTGCCGGGCGGTCACAAGTTCTCGGTGGACTCGGCGAGCCGTTACCCCGTGACGATCACGATCCCCGACCCGTCGGATCCCGAAGCGCACGAAGCGGCGATCGACGTGCCGACGCGGCGCGAAGCAGAAGAAACGGCAGTGCCCACGAAGGTCGTCGCGGTGCGCGTCGCGAACGCTCCGTCGACCGAACTGGCGTTCGAGGTCGCGTACCCGGGTGCCGGCCGCGACGACGAGCGACTCGCGGCGGGGCACGTCGAGATCCCGCAAGCGGGACCCTTCGTTCTCACCGTGCACGACGATTCGACGCCGATCTGGAACCCGCGCGAGTTCCCGTTCGACGACGCGCGTGCGGTCGGCGAGACGATCGATGTCACGTGGGCCCCGGATGCGCGCGTCGTGGCGCGCGCCAAGGACGCGGCGGGCCGTCCGATCTCCGTCCACACCCGTTGGCTCGCGTCCGCGCAGATCGGGTTCCGCAGGTCGGGTGCGAAGGACGACGGTCCCGACCACTTCGCCGTGTTCGCGGACGGCAACATCGCGCTGCAGCGTCGCGAGGGCTGGTCCCTGCTCGAGATCGCAGCGGACGCGGGTGACGTCCCTCCGCGGGTGCTGTGGGTGCACGTGCCGCGGCCTGCGTCGCCGCAGCCGACCGCGATGCTCGGCGACATCGTGCTGGGGGGGGCGCCGCAGCTGCGCGTCGTCGACGCCGAGGGGCGGCCGTTGGCGAACGCGAAGGTCGGGTTCCGACGACCCGGCTGGCACGAGGTCGGTTCGCGCACGGAAGGCGAACTCGACGCAGCGGGGGCCTGGCTGGGGCCCGACCTGCACGCGGGCGACGCGGTCGAAGTGACACTCGCCGACGCCGACGTGCCGACCCGGATGGTGCTCGCCGGGAACGGCCCCTGGACCATCGCGCCGGCGCGCGGCGAACTCGTGGTCCGCCTCGTCGACGCTTCGGGCGCGGCCGTCGATGGCGCCGTGACGGTCGGTGATCACTCGGAGGCCGGTCGCGGTGAAGTGACGCTGCGTGGGCTGCCGCCGGGGCGGGCGCGGTTGTTCGTCGGGGCGAAGGGCCGGCGCTCGGCGATCGTCGACGTGGTCGTGGGAGAGGGGCGGACGACGGTCCGCGTCGAACTCCCGCCCCGCTGATCGGCCGGGGAAAGCATGTCGGGCCTCTGCGCGGCGGCAGCTATGCTCTGCGCCCCGAATCCCGCCGATGAGCCCTCGTTTCGACCCGCGCGCGCGCCTCGATCAGTTCCCGATCCTCCGCGTGCTGCGCGATCGCGTGCTCGTGTTCGACGGCGCGATGGGCACGCAGATCCAGTCGGCGAATCTCACGCTCGACGATTTCCGTGGCAAGGAGGGTTGCAACGAGCTCCTGGTCGAGACGCGGCCCGACGTGATCGCCTCGATCCACGAGAAGTACTTCGCGGCGGGGGCCGACGTGGTCGAGACCGACTCGTTCGGCGGCCAGCCGTACGTGCTCGCCGAGTTCGACCTCGGCCATCGCGCGTTCGAGCTGAACCAGATGGCCGCGCAGGTCGCCAAGAAGGTGGCCGATCGTTTCTCGACGAAGCAGCATCCGCGCTTCGTGTCGGGCTCGATGGGGCCGGGCACGAAGCTCGTCACGCTCGGCCACATCCCGCCGCACGAACTCTTCGACGCGTACAAGGTGTACGCGATGGGCCTCGTCGCCGGTGGCGTCGACTGCCTCAACATCGAGACGTGCCAGGACCTGCTGCAGGTCAAGCTCGCGATCCTCGCCTCGCGCGACGCGATGGCGGAGCTCGGCCGCGAGGTGCCGATCTTCTGCACGGTCACGATCGAGACGACGGGCACGATGCTCGTCGGCAGCGACATCGCCGCTGCGGTGACGACGCTCGAAGCGCTGCCCGTCGACGTGATCGGGCTCAACTGCGCGACCGGCCCGGATCTCATGCAGGAATCGGTCCGCCACCTCGGCCGCACGACGACGCGCCAGGTGATGGTGATGCCGAATGCCGGGCTGCCGCGCAACGTCGGCGGCAAGGCCGTGTACGACCTGACGCCCGCGGAGCTCGCGCGCTTCCAGACCCGCTTCATCGAAGAGTTCGGGATCGGCGTCGTCGGCGGCTGTTGCGGCACGACGCCGGAGCACGTCGCCGCGATGGCGGCGGCGGTCGCCAAGCTGCGGCCCGCGGATCGGCCGAAGGACTACCAGCCGCAGCTCGCGTCGTTGTTCCACTCCGTGCCGCTCGACCAGGACTCCGGTCCGTTGATCGTCGGCGAGCGGACGAATGCGAACGGCAGCAAGAAGTTCAAGGAGCTGATGCTCGCCGGCGACGTCGAGGGAATGCTCCAGATGGGCAAGGAGCAGGTGCACGAAGGCTCGCACGTGCTCGACGTGTGCACGGCGTACGTCGGCCGCGACGAGGCCTCCGACATGCTGAAGCTGCTGCACCCGATGGTGCAGCAGGTCACGGCGCCCGTGATGATCGACAGCACGCAGATCGACGTCGTCGAGAAGGCGCTGCAGGTCGTGCCGGGCCGGGCGATCGTGAACTCGATCAACCTCGAGGACGGCGAAGAGAAGGCCGACAAGCTGTGCCGCATCGCGAAACGCTACGGCGCGATGTTCGTCGCGCTGACGATCGACGAAGAAGGCATGGCGAAGACCGCCGATCGCAAGCTCGCGGTCGCGAGGCGCATCTTCGACATCGTCGTGAACCGGCACGGGATGAACCCGGGCGACCTGATCTTCGATCCGCTGACGTTCACGATCGGCTCGGGTGACGAGGCGTCGCGCGACGCCGGTGTGCAGACCCTGCGCGGCATCGAACTGATCACGAAGCACCTGCCGGGTGTGCGCACGATCCTCGGCCTCTCGAACATTAGCTTCGGCCTCGACCCGTATCCGCGGCAGATCCTCAACTCCGTCTATCTCGCCGAGGCACGGAAACACGGGCTGAGCGCCGCGATCGTGCACGCGAGCAAGATCATTCCTCTGCACAAGCTCGACGAAGAGGACAAGCAGGTCACGTTGGACCTGATCCACGACCGCCGCCGAGACGGCTACGACCCGTTGTTCGCGTTCCTGTCGCGCTTCGCGGGCAAGAAACGCGTCGACTCGGCGTCCGCCGGCGACGAGATGGCGATGCCGGTCGAGGAAAGGCTGAAGAAGCGCATCGTCGACGGCAACAAGATCGGCATCGGCAAGCACCTCGACGAGGCGATGCTGAAGTACAAGCCGCTGGAGATCGTGAACGAGATCCTGCTCGACGGCATGAAGGTCGTCGGCGAACTCTTCGGCAGCGGCGAGATGCAGCTTCCGTTCGTGCTGCAGAGCGCCGAGGCGATGAAATCGGCGGTCGCGTACCTGCAGCCCTTCATGGAGAAGGTGGCGGGTGAGACGAAGGGCACCATGGTCATCGCGACCGTGCGTGGTGACGTGCACGACATCGGCAAGAACCTCGTCGACATCGTCGTCAGCAACAACGGCTACAGCGTCGTCAACCTCGGCATCAAGGTTCCCGTCGAGCAGATCCTCGAGGCCGCGCGCGAGAAGAAGGCGGACGCGATCGGCATGAGCGGCCTGCTCGTCAAGTCGACCGTCGTGATGAAGGAGAACCTCGAGCTGATGAGCCAGCGCGGCATCAAGACGCCGGTCATCTGCGGCGGCGCCGCGCTCAATCGCCACTACGTCGAGGACGACCTGCGCGCCGCGTACACGACCGGTCCCGTCTACTACGGCGCGGACGCGTTCTCCGGGCTGCACATCATGGACGAGCTCACCGGTCGCGCGAAGGCGAAGACCGTGACGCAGACCGCCGAACCGCAGAAGCGCATCACGAGCCACCGCCGGATGACGCGGGCAGACAAGGAGCAGCTGCTGCGGCACGCATTCGCCGAGTACGCGGACAGCGGCGTCGAGCCCGTTGCCGACATCCCGAAGCCGCCGTTCCTGGGCGCCGCCGCGGTGGGACCGGCCGAACTCGATCTCGGCACGGTGCTGCAGTACGTCAACAAGAAGGCGCTCTACCGGCTCCAGTGGCAGTACCGCCAGGGCAAGCGGACCGAAGAGGAGTACTCGCGCTTCGTCGCGGAGTTCGTCGAGCCGCGCTTCAAGGAACAGGTTCGTCTCGCGCGAGAGAAGAAGACGCTGGAGCCGCGCATCGTCTACGGCTGGTGGCCGGCCGTCAGCGAACGCAACACGCTGATCGTGCTCGATCCGAACGACCGGGCGCGCGAACTGTGCCGCTTCGACTTCCCGCGCCAGCCCGGCGGTCGCCGGCTCTGCCTCGCGGACTTCGTCGCGCGCCGCGACAGCGGGCGGACCGACGTGGTCGGCTTCTCGCTCGTGACCATGGGTGCCGTCGCGACCCTCGAGAGCGAGCGCCTCTTCCGCGAGAACCGCTACGACGAGTACCTGCACTTCCACGGCCTGTCCGTCGAGGGTGCCGAGGCGCTGGCGGAGTACTGGCACAAACGCATGCGCCAGCAGCTCGGGATCGCGCACAACGACGCGCCCGAGATCGAGAACCTCTTCAAGCAGAAGTACCAAGGCAGCCGCTACTCGTTCGGCTACCCCGCGTGTCCGAACCTCGAGGACCAGCAGAAGCTCGTGCAGCTGCTCGAGGCGTCGCGCATTGGCGTGTCGCTCAGCGAAGAGTTCCAGCTCGTTCCCGAACAGAGCACGTCGGCGATCGTCGTCCACCATCCGGCCGCGAAGTACTTCAACGTCACGGTGACGGACCCGGGCAGCTGATCTTCTTGGGCCGCCTGGGCGAGGTGTCCTGGCAGCGGCACGGGGCCATCGCTACTCTCCCCGCCTGATGCGCTCCGCCGCCTCCGTCTGAACCGAGTCGCTCGCGAATCGCGAGCGGCAGACACCCGTGCACCCGTGCAGTGCGCCGCCGAAGGGCGGTGCCGCGCGCGGTGCGTTCGCGAGTTCCGGTTCACGACAGAAGGCACTTCCATGGCCAGCGAAGAAGAGAAGCGGCGGCAGCGAGAGAGATTCGGCGACCAGATCCGGCACCTCGTCCCTCGCGACGAGGTGCAGCGGCGCAAGCAGAAAGCGAAGGCGAAGCGCGGGGCTCTGCGCGACAAGGCCGCGCGGCGGCGCCGTGACTGGGACGAGGACGACGCGGGCTTCGAGAAGATGCGGCCGCGCGTTCCCGATCCCGGCAACCCGGCGGCAGCAGCCGGCGCGAAACTGTCGCACGCGGTCGTCGTCGGTGTGCATCGAGGCCACGTCGAACTCGACGACGGGCGAGCCGCGCGCATCGCGCCGGCGTTGCTGACCGATCCCGACTTCGCCCTGGCGGTCGGGGACGACGTGGGCATCGTCGCGAGCGACGACGTGGTCCGCATCGCCGCGGTGTCGCCGCGGCGCACGTGGCTCGTGCGCCCCGATCCCGGCAACGCACACCGCCGCCTCGTGCTGGCGGCGAACGTCGACGTCGCGGTCGTCGTCGTGGCGGCCGCCGATCCGCCGTTGCGGCCGGGCCTCGTCGATCGCTTCCTCGTGGCGCTCGGCAGCGGTGGCGTCGTGCCGCTCGTGGTCGTCAACAAGATCGACCTCGTGAGTCTCGCCGCCGCGCATGCTCTGGACCGGACGCTCGCACCGTACGCAGAGCTCGGTGTGAACGTGCTGCGGTGCTCGGCGGTCGCGAACGAAGGCATCGACACGCTCCGTGGCGCCATCGCGGGAAAGACCTGCGTGTTCGTCGGCCACTCCGGGGTGGGCAAGTCCGCGTTGCTGAACGCGCTCGATCCCGGCGGCCATCGCCGCACCGGCGCCGTCAACGAGCATCACGGCCGGGGCCGGCACACGACGACTTCGTCGCGCATGTGGTTGCTCGGCGACGGCACGCGCGTGATCGACACGCCGGGAGTGCGTGCGTTCGGCCTCGGCAACGTCGATCCCGAGGTGCTGCGCACTGGCTTCCCCGACGTGGTCGCGTTCGCGAGCTCGTGCCGGTTCCGCGACTGCTCGCATCGCGACGAGAACGAATGCGCCGTGCGGACGGCGGCCGCCTCGGGCGCGTTGTCCGCGGCCCGCTATCGCTCGTACCTGCGGATCCTGGCGAACGACTGACGGCGCCCCGCAGGGGTTTTCCTGAACCGGAACGCCCGTCCGCGGGGATCCTGTCGTCTGCGTGACCGATCCCCGCGATCCCGACTTCTACATGGCGCATGCCGGCTACGTGCGGGCCCTCGCGCGGCGGCTCGTGTACGACGCGCATGCGGCGGACGACCTCGCGCAGGCGGCGTGGCTCGCGGCGCTGCAGCGCCCGGCCCGCGACGCGTCGGCGCCGCGCGCGTGGCTCGCGCGCATCGTGAGGAACCTCGCCGGCAAGCTCCTGCTCGGGTCGATGCGGCGACGGCGTCGCGAACTGCAGCAGGAACCGCCGCTGCCCGCGTCGTCGCCCGACGACGTGATCGCGCACGAACACGAACGCCAACGTGTCGTCGCCGCGCTGCTCGAACTCGACGAACCGCTGCGGGCGACGCTGATCGCGCGATTCTTCGACGGGTTCGAGCCGGCGGAGATCGCGGTGCGCGACGGCGTACCGGTGGAGACGGTGCGGACGCGCGTCAAGCGCGGCCTGCAGCGCCTGCGCGAGCGGCTGGTGCACGACGGTGCGTCGGCGTTCGTGTTCGCGCAGGGACTGCGTCTCGGTGAACCCGGTGCCGGTGCGATGTTCGTGCACCTCTGGCGAGGAGTGCTCCTCATGCAAGCGAAGAACGTCGTCGTCGCCGCGGGCGTGCTCGTGCTCGCTGCGTCCGTGTGGTGGTCGTTCCTCGGCGCGTCGCCGCAGGCGGTGACGACGGCGGCTGTGCCCGGGCCCGTCGCGTTCGCGGCGGCCGCCGTTCCCGCGGTTGCGGCGCCGGTCCCGGTGGATCCGCTGGTGGAAACCGCGCGCACCGCCGAAGTGCCTGCATCGCCGACGGGTGCGCTCGCCGTGCAGGTGGTCTGGTCGGATCGGCGCGCGGCGGCAGGCGTCGCGGTGCGCGTCGGCTCGCTGGTTGCGTGCAACGTCGAAGCCAGCGTGGTCGATGCGCGAACGGATCGTGACGGCCGGGTCCGCTTCGAACGCCTCGCTGTCGGCGACGTGTTCGCCGAGTGCGACCGCGGGGCGAATCGGCGGTGCACGATCCGCGCGGGCGAGTGCACCGAAGCGGTGATCGAGATCGCCGCCGGCGCGCACGTTCGAGGGCGTGTGCTCGACATCGACGGGAGCCCCGCGGCGGGCGCGGACGTGTATCTGCTGTACCGCCCCTTGGCGCACGCGGGCCACGTCGTCGCGACGACCGCCGTCGACGGTACCTTCGACATCGACGACGCGCCGGCCGATCGCACGTTCTCCTTGTCGGCCTTCCTGCCGCAGCGTGCGCCGACGCCGCAGTGGATCGGGAACCCCGCCGCGGGCAAGACCGTCGAGGTGGAGCTGCGGTTCGCGGCGCGCGGCGGCGCGGTCGCGGGCAGCGTCGTCGACGAGACCGGCGCACCGATCACGGCGACGGTGGTCGTGGGTGCGCGCGAGCTGGCGTTCGAGCTGATGCGGTCGCGCGGGAACGACGCTCCGCCGCTGGAGAGCCGCCGGACCAGCAGCGACCCGCACGGTGCGTGGCTCGTCGAGGGCGTCGCAGCGGGGGAAACGCCGGTCCTCGTCCTCGCTCCCGGCATGGCGACGTGGGAAGGGCGTGTGTTCGTCGTCGAGAACGGGCTCGTGCGCTGCGATGTGGTGATGGCGAAGGGGGCGCGGCTCGTGGGCACCGTGCACGACGAACACGGCACGCCGATCCCGCGCGCGGAAGTGCGGGTCGGCTCGTTCGGACTGAAGTCGGCGTTCACCGCGACCAACGGCGACGGCGCGTTCCTGCTCGACGGCGTGCCGCTCGGTACGTTCGCAGTCCGCGCGAAGGCGGAAGGCGCCGGCGAGGCGCAGGCGGAACTCACCGGTGTCGCCGGTGCAGAGCTGCGCTGGGATGCGACGCTGCGGCGCGCGACCACGCTGCGCGGTCGAGTGACCTCGAACGGCAGGGCGGTGGCCGGCGCGCGGGTGAGTGCCCGGTGCATGCCGTCGGCGATGCAGCAGTGGTTCGCCGATGCAACGAGCGATGGGAACGGAGCGTTCGAGCTCACCAACTGTCCTGCCGCGTCGTTGCACGTCGAGGCGTTCTCGCCGACCAGCGGGTCCTTCGTCGTCGCCGCGCGCGACGACGTCGATCCCCACGGGGGCGAGCTGGTGCTCGAGGTCGAAGCGGCGCGCGAGCCGTCGGCCTTCGTGACAGGGCGCGTCGTGGGTCCGAACGGCGAAGCGGTGGTCGGCGCGGAGGTGACCGTCCTGTCGGCATCGCCCGACGTCACCGGCGGCCACCTCGTGCGAACCGGGGTCGACGGCCGGTTCCTCACTCCTCGCGTTCCACCGGGCGAGTGGTTCCTGTTCGTGCAGGCGGACGGGTGGTCGCGCCTCGGCGCGCCGCGTCGCCCGGTCGCGGCCGGTGCCACGGAGGACTTCGGCGACCTCCGTCTCGTGCACGGCCACGATCTCGTCGTCGTGATGCAGCCCGAGGCCGGCGTCGATCTGACCGGCCTCGTGATCTCGCTCGGTGACGCGAACAGTGTGTTCGCGACGCGCGAGCCTGCGAACGGCGTCGTGCGATTCCCGGACGTCGGTCCCGGCGACTACGAACTCGTCGCGTACGCACGCGGCGTCGCGCAGCGGCCCGTGGCGGTGCGCGTGTCCTCCGATGTCGAGGCGAACGTCGCGTTGCCGTTGACCGCGGGCACCGAAGTGCAGGTGGACGTTCGCGACGAGCACGGCGAATCGATGGCGGATCGGCTCGAGACGGAACTGATCGACGGCAGCGGCGCGTGCATCGATCGCTCGCCCCTCACGCCCGGCGCGGAACCGATGTCGTGGCAGCGCCGGCTGGTCGCCGGGACCTACGAGCTCCGGCTGCGCGACCACCGCGGGCGGCTCGTCGCGGTACCGCTGGTCGTACCTCCTGGCCGCCGGGCGCTGCGCACGAACGCGCACTTCCGCTGAAGAGGTCGCGGGGGAGCGGCGGCGACTGCTCGCTCAGTTCGCTCGGCGCGGCAGGCGGTGCAGCAGGACCAGCAGCAGGATCGCACCGACGGTCGCGACGATGAGCTGGCCGAGCAGTCCGGTGGCCGCGAGTCCGACGAGCTGGAACACGAAGCCGCCGAGCAGCGCCCCGATCACGCCGACGACCAGGTTGCCGACGAGCCCGAAACTCGTGCCCTTGGTGAGCTGGCCGGCGAGCCAGCCTGCGCACACTCCGATCAACGCGAACCAGAGGAACTCCATCGCCTGATCCTGCCAGCTCAGGAACGCGGTGGCGAGGTTCGTCTACGTCGAAGGGACCGTGGCCAAAGATCGAAGGCATCCAAAGCTTGACGATGTCTAAAGTGGGGCTAGCATCGGCTCCCGATCGACCCGCCTTCGGGTCCTTCGAGCCGACGAACCATGACCATGACCAGGAGGTATTCCGTGTCCTTCGTTGCCACCGATCCGACGCGCGCCGCGAGCGGACCTGCCCGCGAACGCGCCGCGTTCCGACCCCGTCGACCCGCGCCAGTCCACTCCACGTGGTTGCTCGCCTTCGCCGCTGCCTGCGCTGCACCGGGCTCCTCCGAGACGGCGAGCGGGACGTCCGCCGATCCGGCGGCCAAGTGCCCGGTGATGCACGATGCGTCGGCGAGTGGAAAGGCGATGGCCCAGGACACGGTGGAGGGAGTGATGAAGAACAAGGAATGGTGGCCGAATCAGCTCGATCTGCGGGTGCTGCACCAGAACTCGCCGGCGGGCAATCCGCTGGGCCAGGGGTTCGATTACGCGGCCGAGTTCGCGAAGCTCGATCTCGCGGCGTTGAAGAAGGACATCGCCGCGATGCTGACCACGTCGCAGGACTGGTGGCCCGCCGACTACGGCAACTACGGGCCGCTGTTCATCCGCCTCGCATGGCACAGCGCCGGCACCTACCGCATCTCCGACGGGCGCGGCGGTTCGGCCGACGGCACGATCCGCTTCGCACCGCTCAACAGCTGGCCCGACAACGCGAACCTCGACAAGGCGCGGCGCCTCCTGTGGCCGATCAAGCAGAAGTACGGGCAGAAGATCTCGTGGGCCGACCTGATGATCCTCACCGGCAACGTCGCGCTCGAAACGATGGGCTTCGAGACGCTCGGTTTCGCCGGCGGCCGCGAAGACGTCTGGGAACCGCAGGAAGACGTGTTCTGGGGACCGGAGGGCAAGTGGCTCGCGGACCAGCGCTTCAACAAGGACCGCGAACTCGCCAACCCGCTCGCCGCGTCGCAGATGGGCCTGATCTACGTCAACCCGGAGGGGCCGAACCGCAAGCCGGACCCGATGGCCGCCGCGCACGACATCCGCATCACGTTCGGTCGCATGGCGATGAACGACGAGGAGACCGTGGCACTGATCGCCGGTGGTCACACGCTCGGCAAGGTGCACGGCGCCGCGGATCCGACCAAGTACGTCGGCCCCGAACCCGAGGGCGCGAGCCTCGAAGATCAGGGGCTCGGCTGGAAGAACGCGTTCGGCAGCGGCAAGGGCGGCGACACGATCACGAGCGGCCTCGAAGGCGCGTGGACCTCGACACCGGTCAAGTGGTCGCAGGGCTACTTCAACAACCTGTTCCGCTACGAGTGGGAACTGACGAAGAGCCCGGCCGGCGCGCAGCAGTGGAAGCCGAAGGGCGACGACGGTCGCAACGTGCCGGATGCACACGACCCGGCGAAGAAGCACCAGCCGATGATGCTGACGACGGACCTCGCGCTCATCACGGACCCCGCGTACCGCAAGATCTCGGAGCGCTTCCACGCGAACCCGAAGGAGTTCGAGGCCGCGTTCGCGCGCGCCTGGTTCAAGCTGACGCACCGCGACATGGGGCCGCGCGCGCGCCTGCTCGGCCCGATGGTGCCTGCGACGCAGGCGTGGCAGGACGCGGTGCCGGCCGTCGATCACGCGCTGGTCGACGACAAGGACGTCGCCGATCTGAAGGGCAAGGTGCTCGCGTCGGGCCTGTCGGTGTCGCAGCTCGTGACGACCGCGTGGGCGTCGGCCGCGTCGTTCCGCGGCTCCGACCTGCGCGGCGGCGCCAACGGCGCGCGCATCCGCCTCGCGCCGCAGAAGGACTGGGCGGTGAACCAGCCCGCGGAACTCGGCAAGGTCCTCGCGACGCTCGAGCGTCTGCGCAAGGAGTTCAACGACGCGCAGAAGGGCGGCAAGAAGATCTCGCTCGCCGACCTGATCGTGCTCGCCGGCAATGCCGGCGTCGAAGAGGCGGCGAAGCGCGCCGGCCACTCGGTGAAGGTGCCGTTCGCGCCGGGCCGCACCGACGCGACGCAGGAGTCGACCGACGTCGAGTCGTTCGCGGTGCTCGAACCGAAGGCGGACGGCTTCCGCAACTGGGTCGGCGTCGGCGCGACGGCGCCGTCGCCCGAGCTGCTCGTCGACCGTGCACAGCAGCTCACGCTGAGTGCGCCGGAGATGACGGTGCTGGTCGGCGGACTCCGTGTGCTCGGCGCCAACTCCGGAGGCGGCAAGCACGGCGTGTTCACCGCGAAGCCCGAGACGCTGACCAACGACTTCTTCGTCAACCTGCTCGACAACGGCACGGCGTGGAAGAAGGCCGGTGACGGCTACGAGGGCGCCGATCGCAAGAGCGGCAAGACCCGGTGGACCGCGACCGCGGTCGACCTGATCTTCGGCTCGAACTCGCAGCTGCGGGCGATCGCCGAGGTCTACGCGAGCGACGACGCGAAGGAGAAGTTCGTCACGGACTTCGTCGCTGCGTGGACGAAGGTCATGAACCTCGACCGCTTCGACCTCGCCGCGTCGCAGCGCATGTGACGCGCGCCGCGCGGGGCGCGGCATGCGATGTGCTCTGCGGGGCCATGCATCGTGTCCCCGCGCTCCCTGCGCTCCTCGCGCTCGCCGGACTGGCCGGCCTCGCGGCGTTACAGGATCCCCACGACAAGCCAGTGCGTGCGGCCGACCTGCCGGGCCGCCCCTTCGCTGCCGCGATCGAGTTCCTGGGGCCGCCGCGGCGCGGGGTCGGTACGGCGGAGCTCGTGCGCTGGATCTGGGACGACTCCGCGGGCGGCCGCATCACCCTCGCGATGCACGCGGGAATCGTGGTTCACGTCGACGAGACCATGAGCCGCGGCGCCGTCGAGCGGCGGCCCGTGCCGACGACCGGCGCCTACCCGGGCCAGCCCGTGGCCGAACTGCTCACGCGCCTCGGGCCGCCGCAGCGCGTCGCGGTCGCGACGGGCCGGCCTGCCCCGGGACCCGGCGACAGCGGGCAGTTCGCCGACGCGGTCTTCGCTTATCGCGATCAAAGGCTGCTCGTCTCCGCCGGCTTCGTGCTCGGGCAGCAACCGCCCGAGCCCGTACCGCGCGGTCCGCGCTGATCGCCGCGGGTTCAGCCCGCGTGCTCGATCTTGATGACCTCGACCGGACAGTCGCGCATCGCCTGCTCGATGTCCTCGCGCTTGCCGGTGAAGAACTGCGCGGCGTCGGGGCGCACGATGCAGTCCTGGTCGTCTTCGACGAGGAAGACGTTCGGCGCGATGTCCTG
>JAEUHQ010000191.1 GCA_016794565.1 Planctomycetota bacterium
CGCGAAGCGCGCCACCATCGACACGTAGCTCTCGATCGTCCGCGGGGAGTAATTGCGAATGCGCAGGTCCTCTGCCATCCGCTCGCGCAGCAGCGTCATCGTCGTCCTCGTCGTAGGAGTCGCCTCCCGCGCCGCCGACGAGGAGCGTCAGCCGAGGAACACCGTGCGCGCGAGACGAATCAGCGGCGACGACGAGAACGTCGAGGGCTCAACCGGCAAGACGGGCCAGGAGCAGCTACCGCGGAGCGGTTTCGTCCAACTAGTCTTCGGCAGAAGAACCGATGGCGGCTCTTCCGGATCGCCGGACAGCCTACTGCGCGACGCAGCGCCCACAACTGGCTCGCCCATCACCAGTCACTGCCGCCCTCCCCCTCTTCGGCAGCCCTGTCTAACTCCTCGCCCCGCACCGCGGCATCGGCGCCCGTCGGCACCCCAACGCCTCCCGCACCCTCGGGAGACATACCCAGATCGATCGACTCCAACGGGCTGCGCAAGCCGTACGGTCCGCGATCCAGCACGTGGGTGTAGATCATCGTGGTGCGGACATCCGCGTGGCCGAGCAACTTCTGGATGGTGCGCAAGTCGGTGCCGTCCTGGAGCAGGTGCGTGGCAAACGAGTGGCGGAACGTGTGGCACGACGCGCGCTTCGCAACGCGGGCGCGCAACACCGCATGGTGAACGGCTTTCTGCACGGAGGTCTCGTGGAAGTGGTGCCGGCGGCGCTGACCCGTCGTGTCGTGCAGGTAGGTCCGCGTAGCCGGGAAGAACCACTGCCATGCCCATTGGCGACCAGCGTTCGGCAGTTTGTCGGCCAGGGCGTGCGGCATCTCGACCCAGCCGGCGCCGCGCAGCACGTCGCGGCGGTGCTGGCGGTCGACCTCGTCCCTCTGCCGCAACAGCGCGGTGCGCAGCGGCGCGGGCAGCAGGGTCTGGCGATCGCGATCCCCCTTGCCGGAGCGAACGGTGATCGCGTGCCGGTCGAAGTCGACGTCCTTCACGCGCAAGTGAAGGCACTCGAGCAGGCGCAAGCCGGATCCGTAGAGCAGCCCGGCGATCAGGCGCGGGGCACCCCGCAGCTCCGCGAGCACGGCCGCCACCTCGGTCTTCGACAGGACCACGGGCAGCCGCGGCCGCTGCGGCGCACGGACGAGGTCCTGGAGCCACGGCAACTTCACCGCGAGCACCTTGCCGTACAAGAACAGCAGCGCGGCGAGGGCTTGGTTCTGCGTGGCGGCGGCCACCCGACCCTCGACGGCGAGGTGGGTCAGGAAGCCCTCGACCTCGTGCGCGCCGAGGTCCTTCGGGTGGCGCAGCCCCGCGAAGTGCACGAAACGCACGATCCAGCCGACATACGCTTCTTCGGTCCTCGGGCTGTAGTGCTCCGCGCGCAGCGCCCCGCGCACGCGCTCCAGAAGGGTCGGTTCGTGGCCCACACGCAAGAGTGGTGCGCAAACCCCGAACGGTGGCAGAACACTGCCGAAATCCTCGACACGGCGGGGTTTCGTGTGCCGTCGCGGCGCCGAACTTTCCTTCAGACGGGAGCTTCGGCGGTCCGAGATGCTTGACAGCTCGTTCCTGACACCCCTAGGAAGAGCCCCCCACACCCCCCGCATGGCCAAAGAGAAGCAGCGCGGCACGCCGCTCGTCATCGTCGAATCGCCCGCGAAGGCGCGGACGATCGGCAAGTTCCTCGGCTCGGACTACCGCATCGAGGCGAGCATCGGCCACGTCCGCGACCTGCCGAGCGACGCCAGCGAGGTGCCCGCCGACCTGAAGAAGGAGAAGTGGGCCAAGCTCGGCATCGACGTCGACAACGAGTTCAAGACGCTCTACGTCGTGCCCGCCGACAAGCGCGACCACCTGAAGAAGCTGAAGGGGATGGTGAAGGACGCCCCGATCCTCTACCTCGCGACAGACGAAGACCGCGAAGGGGAGTCGATCAGCTGGCACCTCGTCCAGGAACTGCAGCCGAAGTGCGAGATCAAGCGCCTCGTGTTCCACGAGATCACGAAGCCCGCGATCCTCGAAGCGCTCGAGCACCCGCGGCAGATCGACATGGACCTCGTCGAGGCCCAGGAGACGCGGCGCATCGTCGACCGGCTCTACGGGTACACCGTTTCCCCGCTCCTGTGGAAGAAGGTGCGCCCGCGCCTCTCCGCCGGCCGCGTGCAGAGCGTCGCCGTCCGCTTGATCGTCGAGCGCGAGCGCGAACGCATGCGGTTCGTGCCCGCCGACTACTGGAGCCTCGAGGCGACGTTCGCGGGCAGCGAAGGCGACAAGACGCCGTTCGTCGCCAACCTCGTGGCGCTCGCCGACAAGCGCGTCGCGACGGGCAAGGATTTCGATGCCGACACCGGCAAGGCGAAGAACGAGGGCAAGAGCCTCGTCGTGCTGAAGGAAGCGGACGCCGTCGCGCTCGCGACCGAGCTCGCGGCGCAGCGCGCGAAGGTCCTCGACGTCGAGCAGAAGCCGTACACCGAGCGGCCGTACCCGCCGTTCACGACGTCCACGCTGCAGCAGGAAGCCGCGCGCAAGCTGCGCTTCGCCGCGCAACGCACGATGCGCGCCGCACAGCGCCTCTACGAGAACGGTTTCATCACCTACATGCGCACGGACTCGACGACGCTCAGCACGCAGGCGATCGCCGCCGCGCGTTCGCTGATCGCACGCGAGTTCGGCCCGCAATACCTGCCGGACGCGCCGCGCCAGTACCAGACCAAGGTCAAGAACGCGCAGGAGGCGCACGAGGCGATCCGCCCCGCCGGCAACGACTTCGTGCATCCGAACGCGCTGCCCGGCGACGTCGGCGAGGACGAACGCCGCGTCTACGAACTGGTCTGGCGCCGCACCGTGGCGAGCCAGATGAAGGACGCCAAGGGCCAGCGCACGACGATGACGCTCGGCATGGCGACGAAGGGCCGCGGCGACGCGAAGTTCACCGCGACCGGCAAGACGATCGAGTTCGCCGGCTACCGGCTCGCGTACGTCGAGGACCTCGAGGACGCGGAGAACGAACTCGCCGAAACGGAGCGCGTGCTGCCGGACCTGAAGCAGGGCCAGCACGCGACGGCGAACGAACTGAAGCCCGCAGGCCACACCACGCAGCCGCCGCCGCGCATCACGGAAGCGGGGCTCATCAAGGAGCTCGAATCGCGCGGCATCGGCCGCCCGAGCACCTACGCGGCGATCATCGAGACGATCGTGCGGCGCGAGTACGTGTTCAAGAAGGGCACCGCGCTGATCCCGACGTTCACCGCGTTCGCGGTCGTCGACCTGCTCGCGAGCTATCTCGGCTGGCTCGTCGACTACCAGTTCACCGCGAAGATGGAGGACGACCTCGACGAGATCAGCAACGGGCGCGCAAAGCGGCTCGACTATCTCGAACAGTTCTTCTTCGGCGGCAAGCGCGACACCGCGCAGCCCGGCCTGCGCGACAAGGTCGCCTCCGTCGAAGAGCACATCGACCCGCGCAAGATCTGCTCGATCCCGCTCGGCACCAACGAGGACGGCGAGCTCGTCGAAGTGCGTGTCGGCCGTTACGGCCCGTTCCTCTCGTGCGGCGACAAGCGCACCAGCGTGCCGGACGAGATGGCGCCGGACGAGATGACGCTCGGCAAGGCGATCGAGCTGCTGAAGAAGGGCGGCGACGGCCCGAAGGTCCTCGGCAACGATCCCGCGAGCGGCCTGCCCGTCTACGTGAAGGTCGGTCGCTTCGGTCCCTACTTCCAGCTCGGCGACATGCCGGAAGCGAAGAAGGGCAAGAAGGCCGAGAAGCCGAAGATGGCGTCGCTGCTCGCCGGCATGACGCCGGAGACGGTCACGCTCGACGAAGCGCTCGCGACGCTCGCGTTGCCGCGCACGGTCGGCACCGGCAAGCCGAAGGACAGCGAGACGGAAGAACCGATCCTCGCCGCGAACGGCCGCTTCGGGCCCTACCTCAAGTGGGGCAAGGAGACGCGCAGCATCCCCGCCGGCACGACGCCGCTGACCGTGACCATGGAGCAGGCGCTCGCACTCTTCGCGCAGCCGAAGTCCGGTGGTCGCGGTCGTGGTCCGCGCGCGCCGCAGAAGGCGCGCCGTGAACTCGGCGAACACCCGGAGACCAAGACACCGATCAAGCTGCTCGACGGTCGCTACGGCCCCTACGTCACGGACGGCACGACGAACGCGTCGCTGACGAAGGACGAGAACGCCGACGAACTGACGCTCGCGCGCGCCGTCGAGTTGCTCACGGCGCGCGCCGCGAAGGGACCGGTGAAGAAGCGCGGCGCCCGCCGCGGCGCGAAGAAGGCGAAGGCCTGAACGTCCGCTGCGGGCCGCGTCAGCGCGCTCGTTCGAACCGTCCAGTCCGGATCCGCTCGCGCCACTCCGCTTCGATGGCCTGGATCCGCGGGCGCAGCGGAACGGCGCGCGGCGTGATGGTGACGCCCTGCGCGGAGACCGCGACGTTCGGCTCGAAGGCCTCGACGTAGCCCTTCGGCGGGAGGCGCTCGTGCGCCATCAGGCCGTGCGAGAAGAGGTGCGCGAGCAGATCGTCGGTCTCGCTCCGGGTCAGGGCATTGGCCCGATGCCCCGCGAAAAGGGCGAACGCGAGGTCGACCAGCGGGTCCGCGGTCGACGGATCGAGATGCTGCGGGAAGAACGCCAGGAAGTAGCGACGCATCTCGTCGCGATCCCACCAGCCGTCGCCGTTCACGTCGGATCCGTGCATCACCTTGCCGAAGTGCACGGCGGTCGGTTCCGTCGACCAGTCGATCGCCGGCGTGCGCGCGACGACCCAGTCGTTGAGCCCGTACGAGTCGATGACGGCACAATCGCGCAGCACCCAGCCCGCGAGACCGACGGACTCCTCGATGCGCACCGGGATGTCGTCCCCCGTCGCGAAGCGACCGCGGGGTGGATACCTCGCGATCAGCCCGTCGATCGTGAGACGGTGCTGCTGGACGCGCATGCAGACGAAGTGCATGTGCAGCAGCGCCTGGTGCATGTCGTGCCAGCGGAACAGCGGGCGCAGGACGGCTGGCACCTTGTCGGCCAACGGGCTGATGAGTTCGACCTTCATGTCCCGGCTCGCCACGAAGTGCACCCAGCCCAGGGTCGACGCGCCGAACGACAGGACGAGCATCGCGAGCACGGCCCACGGTCTCCGCGCGAGTCGGGCGAACATGGCGCCGAGGCCGAGCCAGAGCAGCGGCACCAGGTGGCTCAGCACGCGGTATTCGAAGTGGTCTCCGCCGACGCGGAACACGTAGTAGCAGACGTGCAGCGTCAGCGCGGCGAGTGCACACAGCCCGGGCACTCGCGCCCACAGCGCGCCGACGAGACCCCGGCGATGGACCCAGACGAACTGCACGGCCCACAGCGCCGCGACCGGGAACCAGAGCCAGGCGCCGTGTTCGAACAGGAAGCACTTGAAGTAGCCGATCCCCGCCTCGGGCCACGGCGCGACGACCTTCGCGTGGTACGTGTTCGGCAGCCACTCGCCGTAGTACCAGCGCCGCCAGGTCACGTGCGCAGCGACGGCGAGCAGCGGCGAGAGCCCGATCGTCGGACCACGCCAGCCGCGCGGACGGACGCCGTACGCGAGCGGCCCCGCCACCGCGGTCGCTGCGACGAAGAGCAGGCCGTCGGGTCGCGTCAGCGCCGCGACCGCCGCGACCGCCGACCACGACAGCAGCCAGCGCGTGTCGCGTCGCTCCGGGGGCCGCATCGCGAGCAGCACCCACGCGAGCAGCGCCAGGTTGAACAGCGCGGTCTCGAGCCCGCTCGTCATCCACTGGAGGAACGTGCGCTGCCCGACGACGCACGCGATCACGGTGAGCGCGACGGCATCCGACACACGCGCCCCGTCGCGGCCGCGCAGACGAAACGCCGCGATCGCGACGACCACGAACTGCAGGATGCCGAACCCGATCGACAGCACGTTCGCCGCGTCCGGGGGCTCGACGCCGAACACCGCCCACACGCCCCACAGCAGCATTGCCCACAGGAAGCCCGTGTAACCCTCGACCGGCAGGAACGGCGGTGGATTCCACACGAGCCCGTGCCCGTCCATCGCGTTCGAAACGTAGCGGAACGTGATGTACGCGTCGTCGCACTGGAACGACATCGCGACCGCGCCCGCGATCGTCGCGGCGAGCAGCGCCAGTACGAGACAGAGGCGCACGAGCCGCGCGCGACGGCCGCCCGGCATCGCGGTCATCGCACCTTGAGCTCCCCGCGATCCCGCTTCGCGCGCCACTCGGCTTCGATCGCCGGAATGCGCGGCTTCAGCGGCACGGCGCGCGGGGTCACGACGACCGCAGTGGGGCTCGGCGCGACGTTCGGCTCGAACGCCTCCGTGTAGCCAGGCGGCGGGATGCGTTCGTGCGCCATCGCACCGCGCGAGAAGAGCCCCTGCACGAACGCGTCGGTCTCCGCCCTGTTCAGCGCGTCGGGCCGCTCGTGCGCGAACAGCAGGAACACCATGTCGAGGAACGGGTCGAACTCCGCCGGCTTCAGCTTGCCGCCGAAGAGCGCTCCGACCCAGCCGCGCACTTCTTCTCGCGTCAGCGTGCCGTCGTGGTCGAGGTCCGAGCCGCGCACGCTCGCGAACACCGACGCGTACTCGGGCGCCGTGTGCCAGTCGAGTCCGCGCGTGCGCGCGACGACCCAGTCGTTGAGCCCGAGGTTGTCGATGATCGCGACGTCGCGCATCACCCACCCGGCCACACCGACGACTCCTTCGATCAGCACCGGCACGTCGTCGTAGCCCTCGGGCGCGAACTTGCCGCGCGGCGGGTAGCGCCCGACGAAGACGTCGCGCGCGATCCGGTGCTGGTTGCAGCGCAGGCACACGAAGTGGATGTGCAGCAGCATCTGCTGCGCGTCGTGCCATCGCCACAGCGGCCGCAACACCGCCGGCAGCTTGTCGGCGATCGGGTTGATGCCGTTCATCGTCATGTCGCCGCTCGCGGCGAGGTGGATCCACCCGAGCGACGAGAACACGAGCATGGTCCCGAGTGCGGCCAGCACCGCGCCGACGCGACGCAGCAGCTGCGCGCACATCACCGCGAACGACAGCCACGCGAGCGGCACGAGCTGGCTCAGCACGCGGTACTCGAAGTGGTCACCGCCGACCTTCAGGATGTAGTAGCCGGTGTGGAACGAGATCACGCCCAGCACGACCAGCGCCGGTGCTCGCGCCCACAGCTCGCGCACGATCCCGGACCGATGCCGCCACGACCACGCGACGGCCCACACGGCCGCGACCGGGAACCACAGCCACAGCCCGTGCTCGAAGAGGAAGCACTCGAAGTACGGGATGCCCGCCTCCGGCCAGGGCGCGACGATCTTCGCGTAGTAGGTGTTGGGCAGCCACTCGCCGTAGAACGAGCGCCGCCACGCGACGTGCGCCGCAACCGTGACGAGCGGCGCGAGGCCTGCTGCGATCGAGCGCCAGTTCGGGCGGCCCGAAGCGACCAGCGCGCCGCCCACCGTCGCCGCGACGAGCAGGAGTCCGTCGGGCCGCGTCAGCGCTGCCGTCGCCGCGGCGGCGGACCAGAGCGCGAGCCACTTCGTCCCGCGCGACTCGCGCACGCGGAAGCCGAGCGGCGCCCACGACACGAACGCGAAGTTGAACAACGCGGTCTCGAGTCCGCTCGTCATCCACTGCAGGAACGTGCGCTGCGCGACGATGCAGGCGACCGCCGCCAGCGCGACGGAGTCGGGCAGACGTTCGCCGTCGCGGCCGCGCAGGCGGAACGCGGCGAACACGATCACCGCGAACTGGCAGACGCCGAACGCGATCGACATCACGTTCGCGGAGTCGGGCGGTTCGATGCCGAACCAGCTCCACACCGCCCACAGCAGGATCGCCCAGGAGAAGCCCGTGTAGCCCTCGACCGGCAGGAACGGCGGCGGATTCCATACGAGCCCGTGGCCGTCCCGCGCGTTCGACACGTAGCGGAACGTGATGTACGCGTCGTCGCAGAGGAACCACAGGCCGCACGCGCCGGCGATCGTGGCGACGAGCAGGACGAGCACGGACAGCTTCACGGCGCGAGACACGGGCCGGGATGGTAGCAACCGGGCGCACGATTCCTCGCGACGCTCTCGGCACGGCGGACCGGTGCGCGCGATCGCGCCCGTGACGTCGCGAACTCCGCGTCCTACCATCCGCCGCGTTGACACCACCCGCCTCCTCGCGGCCCGCGCCGCACGTCGTGATCGTCGGCGGCGGCTTCGCCGGCCTCGCCGCGGCGCGCGCTCTCCGCCGCGCCCCCGTCCGCGTCACGATCGTCGATCGCCGCAACCACCACCTGTTCCAGCCGCTGCTGTACCAGGTCGCGACCGCCGCGCTGAACCCCGGCGACATCGCCTACCCGATCCGCTCGGTGCTGCGTTCGCAGGCGAACGCACGCACGCTGCTCGCGCGTGTGTCGCAGATCGATCTCGCCACCCGGACCGTGCGGCTCGCCGACGGCGAGCTCACGTTCGACCACCTCGTCCTCGCGACCGGCGCGACACACAGCTACTTCGGCAACGACGCGTGGGAAGCATGGGCCCCGGGGTTGAAGACCATCGAGGACGCGCTCGAAGTGCGCCGCCGCGTGCTGTCGGCGTTCGAAGCGGCGGAGCGCCAGTCCGACGCGACGCAGCGCGCGGCGACACTGACGTTCGTCGTGGTCGGCGGCGGGCCGACCGGCGTCGAACTCGCCGGTGCGCTGTCCGAGATCGGCCGCCTCACCGTCGCGAAGGACTTCCGCACGTTCGACCCGCGCCGACTGCGCGTCGTGCTCGTCGAAGGACTCGACCGCGTGCTGCCGCCGTACGCGCCGCAGCTGTCCGCTGCCGCGAAGCGCCAGCTCGAAGCGCTCGGCGTCGAAGTGCGCACGAGCTCGCGCGTGACGAAGATCGACGCGAGCGGCGTGTGGCTCGGCGACGAACACATCGACGCGCGAACCGTGCTCTGGGCCGCGGGCGTCGCCGCGTCGCCGCTCGCGAAGGCACTCGGCGTACCGCTCGACCGCGCCGGCCGCGTGCTCGTGAGCCCCGACCTCTCGGTGCCCGGACATCCGAACGTGTTCGTCGCAGGCGACCTGATGCACTTCGAGCAGGACGGCGGGCAGGTGCCCGGCGTGGCGCCGGCGGCGATCCAGAGCGGCCGCGCAGCGGCGCGGAACGTGTGGCTCGCCGTCACCGGCCGCGCGACCCAGCCGTTCCGCTACCGCGACAAGGGCTCGCTCGCGACGATCGGTCGTGCGAAGGCCGTCGGCCAGATCGGGCGCTGGCGGTTCACCGGCTTCTTCGCGTGGTGGGTCTGGTGGATCGTGCACATCGCGTACTTGATCGGCTTCCGCAACCGGCTCAGCGTGATGATGGGCTGGGCCTGGCAGTACTTCGCGTTCTCCCGCGGTGCGCGCCTCATCACGGGCCGCGCGTGGGAACCCGCGACCGCGGCGCCGCCGCCGCCGAGGAACGACCGGCCCGCGCCGTGAACGCGCCCCTTGCGTGCGCGAACGGACGGTCGATGATCCGCGGATGCCGCCCGTCACCGCGCCCACCGTCGACCCATCGCTCGATCTCTTCGCCGAGATCGACCGGCTGCGCAAGGAACGGAAGGCGCTGATCCTGGCGCACTACTACCAGGACCCCGACATCCAGGACGTCGCCGACCACCTCGGCGACTCGCTCGAGCTGGCGAAACGCGCGCGCGACGCGAAGGACGCCGAGGTCATCCTCTTCTGCGGCGTGCACTTCATGGCCGAGACGGCCAAGATCGTGAACCCGCAGAAGATCGTCGTGATCCCGGACCTCGAGGCCGGCTGCTCGCTCGCCGAGCAGTGCCCCGCGGACCAGCTGCGCGCGTGGAAGGCGCGCCATCCGCAGCACTACGTCGTGATGTACATCAACTGCTCGGCGGCGACGAAGGCCGAGAGCGACATCATCTGCACGTCGAGCAACGCCGAGAAGGTGATCCGCTCGGTGCCCGCGGACCGCCCGATCCTGTTCGGCCCGGACAAGAACCTCGGCGCGTTCCTGATGAAGAAGACGGGCCGCACGATGGACCTGTGGCCCGGCGCCTGCATGGTGCACGAGACGTTCAGCTCGCAGAAGATCGCGGCGCTGAAGGCGAAGCACCCCGACGCGAAGTTCATCGCGCATCCCGAGTGCGAGGACCACGTGCTGCTGCTCGCGGACTTCGTCGGTTCGACGAGCAAGCTGCTCGAGTTCGTGCAGAAGGACAGCGGCCGGAAGTACATCGTCGGCACCGAGACCGGGATCCTGCACACGATGCACCGGGCCGCGCCCGACAAGGAGCTGATCCCCGTGCCCTACGAGGACCGCACCGCGGCGTGCCAGGGCTGCAACGCCTGCCCGCACATGAAGAAGAACACGCTCGAGAAGATCTACCTCGCTCTGCGCGACCTGAAGCCTCGCATCGAGATGCCGGAGGATCTGCGGAAGCGCGCGCTGGTGCCTCTCGAACGCATGCTCGCGATCAGCTGAGCACGTTCGCGGGTATCCTCCGCCGCCGTCGCACAGAGCAAGGATGAAGGCCGTCCCCTGGTTGCTGCTGCTCGCATCGATCGTCGCCGCGTGGTGGCGGCTCGGCGGGCTTCGCGAGACACCGCCTGCTTCCCCTCCCGCGGCGAGCGCCGTCCCCGGCGACGGGCCGGCGCCGCACGAATCCGTCTTGGCGCCCATCGACGTCGACCGACCGTCCGAGCGAGAGGACGCGAACACGCTCGCGCCTGCGACAGGAGCCATCACCGGGCTGGTCCGCGACGACCGCCTCCGGAGCGTCTCCGGCGCGACCATCCGCGCTTTCGCTCCACCAAGGTCTGCCG
>JAEUHQ010000097.1 GCA_016794565.1 Planctomycetota bacterium
GCACGAGTCGAACACGCGGGCCCGACCGGGCACGTCGCCTGCCTCGCCCCTCGCCGGCCGAGCCCTTGCCTTCGGGATCCACGGGGTTATTGTTTACCGCATGGTAAACCGTTCGGACTCGCTGGACCGGGTGTTCCGTGCTCTCGCGGATCCCACTCGCCGCGCGATGCTGACGAGGCTCGCGAAGGGGCAAGCGTCGATCGGGACCCTCGGCGATCCGTTCGCCATGACCAAGGCCGCGGTGACGAAGCACGTGAAGGTGCTCGAGCGCGCGGGACTGCTCGTGCGGGCAGTGGAGGGTCGTGTGCACACCTGCCGCATCGACCCGGCGCCGCTGACCAAGGCGGAGCAATGGGTGGAGCAGGTGCGTTCCTTCTGGGAGGGCCGCCTGGACGAATTGAGCAACTACCTCGCGAACACCGAGTCGCGACGCGCCCCATGACCGCGCCCCTTGCCGTCACGATCACACGCGATCTCGCGGCGCCGATCGAAGCAGTGTGGCGAGCCTGGACCGACGCGGCGGCCGTCGTCCGCTGGATGAAGTGCGCCCCCGACATCGTGCTGGCGTTCGACAACTGGCGGCCCGCAACGGGCACGCGCTTCACGTCGTCGATGAGCAAGCCCGGCGCGTGGGCGATGCGCGGCTCGGGGGAGTTCCTGATCGTCGAGCCGCCCCGGTTGCTCGCCTACCGGCTGGATGCGAACCCCGAGATCGGCGCCCCGCCGACCGAAGTCCGGGTCGAACTCACACCACGGCGAAGTGGCACGCGAGTTGTCGTCGTCCACACCGGGCTGCCGGACGAATCCATGTGCCGGGTCATCGAAGACGGATGGAGCAGCAGCCTCACGATGCTCGGTCGAGAACCCTTCTGAACCCTCCTCTCCACGAATCATGCGATCCACGGTCGTCCTGTGCCGGCTCCTCCTGGGCGCGGTGTTCCTGCTCTTCGGCCTCAACACGCTGCTGTGGTCCTTCGGGACCCCGCTGTTCCCGCCGCCGCCGTCGATGCCCGAACGCGCCGCGGCGTTCCAGCACGCACTCACGGCAACGGGCTTCATGCACCCGCTGCGCGGTGCAGTCGAGTCCGCTGCAGGCCTGCTGCTGGTGACCGGCATGATGGTGCCGCTCGCCCTCGTGCTGCTGGCGCCGGTACTGGCGCACGTCGTGCTCTACCACGCCGTGCTCGATCCGACCGCGGGCGGCCGCGTCTTCACCGGCGTGCTCGTGGCGCTGGCGATGTTCCTTCTGCACGCCTACGCGTCGTCGTTCGCGGGCCTCCTCCGGTTGCGACCGCCGTCCCGTTGGCACCCCCGCGCGAACGCGGCCGGCCGAACGGTGCCTCCGGCCGCGTGAACCCCGTACGGCCGCCGGGGGCGGGGTTGCCAGGCGCGACCTCGCTGCCGCCGCAGCGCGTCGCTGCGCCCGTGCGGCCGGGTCACTTCTTCGTGTCGAGAACGACGAGCAGGTCCTGCGCCTTCACCGCGGCCTTCACGTCCGTGCACAGCTCGCGAACGGTGCCGGCGACCGGCGCGCGCACGATCGTCTCCATCTTCATCGCCTCGAGGGTCAGCAGCGGCTCGCCCTCGGCGACGGCCTGTCCTTCCCGCACGTGCACGACGATCACGCGGCCCGGCATCGGCGCACCGACGTCGCCCGCGTTCGCGGGATCGGCGCGACGGCGCGCTTCGCCTTCCTTCACGCGTGAGCGGTCGGGCACCGCGACCGTGCGGTTCTGGCCGTTCAGCTTGAAGTACACAGTGACGTGCCCTTCTTCGTCCGGCTCGCTCTTCGCCTCGAGCGACACGACGAGCGTCTTGCCCGGCTCGATCTCGATCCAGGCCTCCTGGCCCATCTCGAGGCCGTAGAAGTAGATCGGCGTCGGCAGGATCGACACGTCGCTGCAGCGGTTCTGGAACGCGAAGAACTCGTCCATCACGCGCGGGTAGAGCGCGTAGCTGATGACATCGCGCATCGCGGGCTTCTGGCCCGTGCGGTCGGTGACGTGCTTCGTCGCCTTGCCGAAGTCGAACGGTGGCATGCCGTCGCTCGGGCGACCCTTCAGCACCGGCAGTCCCTTCAGCACCGCCGCGCGCAGATCCTCCGGGAATCCGCCCGGCGGATGCCCGAGGTAGCCCTGGAAGTACTGCACGACGCTCTGCGGGAAGTCGAGCGCCTTGGCCGAGACCAGCAGCTTCTGCTTCGTCGCGTTCGTCGACGCGGCGAGGTCGCCGCGCATCACGAGCAGGTCGTTCTGCACGAGGAACATCGCGAAGTCGCCGACCATCTTGCTCGACGGCGTGACCTTGGGGATGTCGCCGCACAGCTGGTTCACGACGGCGAACGCGTGCTTCACGTCGCCCCAGCGGTGCAGGAGGCCGAGCGACGCGGCCTGCGGACGCAGGTTGCTGTACTGGCCACCCGGGATCTCGTGGTAGTAGACCTCGCTCGTGCTGCTCTTCAGGCCGCACTCGAACGGCGCGTAGTACTCGCGCACTGCCTCCCAGTAGTCGGCGAGCGGCTGCATCGCGCGGTTCGTGAGGCCGGACTCGCGGGAGCGCCCGTGCAGCGCCGCGATGAGAGCGTTCATGCTCGGCTGCGACGTGAGTCCCGCCATCGGTGCCAGGGCCACGTCGACGATGTGCACGCCGCTGTCGATCGCCTCGATGTACGTCGCGATGCCGTTGCCCGACGTGTCGTGCGTGTGCAGGTGGATCGGCAGTGCCGTCGTCTCGCGCAGGCGGGTGATCAGCATGCGCGCCGCCTGCGGTCGCAGGAGACCCGCCATGTCCTTCACGCACAGGATGTGCGCACCCATGTCCTCGATGCGCCTGCCGAGGTCCGTGTAGTAGTCGAGCGAGTACTTCGTGCGCGCGGGGTTGTCGACGTCGCCCGTGTAGCACACCGCGACCTCCGCGATCTTGCCGGTCTTCAGCACGCGCCGGACCGACACCTCCATCGAGTCGAGGTCGTTCAAGCTGTCGAACACGCGGAACACGTCGATGCCGGCGAGCGCCGCTTCGTCGATGAAGCCTTCGACGACGTTCTGCGGGTAGCTCGTGTAGCCGACCGCGTTGGCGCCACGCAGAAGCATCTGGTGCAGCACGTTCGGGATCGCGCGCTTCAGCTGCTGCAGCCGATCCCACGGGTCCTCGTTCAGGAAGCGGTACGCGACGTCGAACGTCGCACCGCCCCACGTCTCGAGCGAGAACAACGGATGGCCGAGCACGGCGGTCGCGTGCGCGATCGCCAGCATGTCCTTCGTGCGGACGCGCGTCGCGAGCAGCGACTGGTGCGCGTCGCGCATCGTGGTGTCGGTCAGCAGCGGCCGCTTCTGCTTCTTGATCCACTCCACGACCTTGGCAGGGCCGCCCTCGGCGAGCATCTGCGCGGTCCCGAAGGGCGGCGCGCCGGGCGGCACCGCGGGGACGGGCGGCGCCAGCAGGGTCGATGGTCGCAGACGCTGGTCGGCGCGGATCGTCGGGTGGCCGTTCACGACGATCTCGGCGAGGTACGTGAGCAGCTTCGTCGCGCGGTCCTTGCCGAGCTTGATCTCGAACAGCTCCGGCGTGTCGTCGAGGAAGCGGGTCCACGTCTCGCCGCGCAGGAAGGCGGAGTGATTGAGCACGTTCGCGAGGAACGCGAGGTTCGTCTTCACGCCGCGGATGCGGAACTCCTTCAGCGCCCGCAACCCCTTCTGCGCCGCGGAGGCCAGCGTCGGCCCGTACGTGATGCTCTTCACGAGCAGCGAGTCGTAGTGGCCCGACACGACGGTGCCCGCGAGCCCGTCGCCGCCGTCGAGGCGCAGGCCGAAACCGCCCGGCGCGCGGTACGCGAGGATGGTGCCGGTGTCGGGCAGGAAGTCGTTCTGCGGATCCTCGGTGGTGATGCGGCACTGGATCGCGAAGCCGCGCGGCTGCACGCTCGACTGCGAGAAGATGCCGATCTCCGGGCTCGCGAGATCGAAGCCCTGCTCGATGCGGATCTGCGTCTGCACGAGGTCGATGCCGGTGATCTGCTCCGTCACGGTGTGTTCGACCTGGAGCCGCGGGTTCACCTCGATGAAGTAGTGCTGCTCGCCGTCGACGAGGAATTCGAACGTGCCTGCGTTGTGGTACCCGCCCTTCTTCGCGAGCCGCAGCGAGTCCTCGAACAACCCCTTCCGCACCTTGTCGGAGAGGTTCGGCGCCGGCGCGATCTCGACTACCTTCTGGTGGCGCCGCTGCACCGAGCAGTCGCGTTCGTGCAGGTGCACGACGTTGCCGGCGAGGTCGCCGAGGACCTGCACTTCGATGTGCCGCACCCTCTGCAGGAACTTCTCGAGGAACACGACCGGGCTTCCGAACGCCGCCATCGATTCGCTGCGCGCCTGGCGCAGCAGCGGAGCCATGTCGCGCAGGTCCTCGATGACGCGCATGCCGCGGCCGCCGCCGCCGTGCGCCGCCTTCACGATCGTGGTGCCGTGCTGTCGGAAGAACGTCTCCGCCGCCGCGAACGCCGGCGCTTCGTCGGTCGGCAGTTCGATGCCGGGCACGCACGGGATCCCGAGCGCCTCGGCGGCCTTCCTGGCCTCGACCTTGTCGCCGAGCCCTTGGATCACCTGCGCGCGCGGCCCGATGAACGCGATGCCGGCGGCGCGCACCGCCGCCGCGAATGCGTGGTTCTCGGACAGGAAGCCGTAGCCCGGGTGGATCGCGTCGACCTTCGCCTTCTTCGCGATCGCGATGATCTCGTCGCCGCCGAGGTACGCCGCGACCGGGCCCTTGCCCTTGCCGATCAGGTAGCTCTCGTCCGCCTTGTAGCGATGCTGGTTCGTCGCGTCCTCTTCGCTGAAGACGGCGACGGTCCGGATGCCGAGTTCGGCGCACGCACGGAACACGCGGATCGCGATCTCTCCGCGGTTGGCGCAGAGAATCTTGTGGAACGGGCGGGTTTCCATGCGAACGAGGGTATGCGGACGAGGGAGGGCGGACGATGGCGAACAGAACGGTTTTCGGGTGTCCGCGAACGCCATCTGAACCCGGTCCGCGGGTACGGTTGTGAGACGCTTTCCGCGGTGCCTCCGGCGTGGGCCCGCCGCCACGAGACGGCGCTCCGGCACACGGGACGTGATGCACGATGGGACGGCAGCGCCTGGCATCCGCTCGGCGCCGGCACGACGTGCCCCACCACGGGGAGATCGGCCCCGCCGGCCTCGTGTCGGTCACGGCCACCGTCGCGTTGCAGCTCACGGCCGGAGCGTCCTGATCGGTCGAACGCCGCAATCGACGCGAACGAGGACGCGTACGGCGCGGAATTCGATGCGACTTCCGGGCCTCGCTGCGGGGAACGTGTGGTCGTCAATCCGCTCTTCGCCCGTGACGGCACCCCACCTCGCCACTATGGACTCGCTGCTGCCCCAGCATCGCGGCGCCTCGCCGCCGCGCCTGCTCGACCGGGGGCCGACGACGACTCCCGACGACCGACGGGTGGAACTACGAGGCGTGGACGCGGAACGGATCTCACGACTGGAACTGGCCGAGGCACTGACGCCGTTGCCCGCGATGCTGCGCGTGAAGAACGCGAGACTCGGCCTGCCCCTCCGCACGCACGAACTCGAAGACGTCGTGCAGAACACGCTGCTCGCCGTTCTCGGCAAGCTGTGCGACTACGACGGGCGCGTTCCGGTGCTGCGATGGGCGTACGGTTTCGGGATCATCGAAGTGCACCGCGCGATCGAGCGCCGCGCGCGGCGCCGCGAACAGGAGCACAAGGCCGAACCGGTGGACGAACCAGCCCGCGACGGCATCGACCGCGAACGCCTCGTCGGGGCCCTGGAAGGCCTCGACCGGGACGACCGCCTCGTCATCGAGCGCCGCCATTTCGCGGAGGAGCCGTTCGAAGCGATCGCCGACGGACTCCGCGTTCCGCTGTCGACGGTGAAGTCGCGCTACTACCGCGGCATGCAGAGGCTCCGCGACAAGGTCCGCGCTGCCGAGGCACGGGACCGATGAGCGCGCCCGACCGTTCGCGCGCCGAAGCAATGGTGCAGCGCGTGCTCGCCGGCGACGCGTCGTCCGACGATCCCGACGTACGTCGGGTGCTCGCGCCGTTCCCGGACCTCGCCGAGGAGCTGCGCGACCTGCTCGAGGTTCGAGCGGCGATGGACGCGGGCAGGGACGACATCGACACGATCGAGTCGCAGGCCCGCGCCGAAGCGACCGACGACGACGCACGGTTCGTGCGCCGCGTCGTGGCGCCGGAGCCGCAACGTCGTCCGTGGACGCGGTGGTCGGTCGCGGCAGCCGCGCTCGTCGCCGCGGTCCTCTGGTTCGCCTGGAACACTCGCGACGGCAGCCGCGATCACGGGCGCCTTCGCGGCGAAGCGGCACCGCGCATCGATCGCTCCGTGTCACCGTGGTCGATCGACCCTGGCGTGCCGCTGCCCCCGGGCTCCCGGTATGTTGCGACGCTCGAGATCGACGGACGATCCGTCGGCGCACCGGAGTCGTTCGTTTGTCCCATCGTGCTACCCGCTTCCTGGCAGCGTGCGGTCGACCACGCGCACACCGCGACCCTCGTCGTCGAGATCCCGGACCTCGGCTCGCTGCGTCGCGTAGCGCTGCGCTGACGCTCGTCCTCGCGGCCGCCGCTGTGGCGCAGGAACCGCCGCTGCCGCCCAACTTCGACCGCTTCGCCGCGCACGGCGACCGCCTGCTGGCGTGGGACGCGTCGTCCGATTCGCTGCCGGAGAACTGGACTGCCGACGTCGCGGCGAAGGTCGCCACCTTCGTCGCGGACTACGCGACGAATCCCGACTTCGCGCATCCGCGGGTCGCCGAACGCGCGGGCCCGCTGCTCGCTGCAGTACACCGCCTCCTGCCGCGCCTGTCGAAACTCGACCGCGCGCGTCTGTGGCAGTTCGACCGCGACCGGGTCGCGATCCTGAAGGGGCGCGGCGACCACGAAGCGGCGCACACGTTCGTCACCGACGTCGTGCTGCCGGCCATCGGCGAGCAGGACGCGGCGCGCACACAGTTCCTGCTCGAGGCCGCCGAGGTCGCTCGCCGGACCCTGCGCTGGTCCGAGTCCGCGGCGTGGCTCGACGCGACGGAGAGGTCGATCGCAGCGGCAGCGCCGGACGACGCAGCGGCGTCGCGTGTGCGCGTCACCATCGCAGTGAGCCGCGGGCTGCTTCAACTCGAGCGCGGCACGCCCGACCTCGCGTGGCGGCACGCCGAGGCGGCGCGCGGCGCCGCGCTCGCGACCGGCGACCCGCTCGACGCGTGGCGCGCGACGTTCCTCGAACTGCGACTCGCGTACGCGACCGGACAACCCGCCGCTGCGATCGCGGCACTCGATGCGTTCGTCGACCGCCACGGCGGCACCGTGTCGCCCGAACGACTGGTCGCACTGCGCGTACGCGCGGCGATGACGGTGCTGCAGGGTCCCCCGCCGGACGCGGCGAGCATCGACCGTTCCATCGCATGGCTGCGAGAAGCGGCGAGCCTCCCCGACGCGACGGCGGACGAACGCATGCTCGCGCGGCTTCACCTCGTGCTGCACGCGTTGCGAACCGGCGCCGCGGACGAAGCCGCTCGCGAACTCGACGCCGCCGAAACCCTCGTCGCACGCTCCGACGACGTCGACGAGCGGCGGCTCGTACTGCCTTCGCTGCGTCTGCGCCTCGTGACGGACACCGGCGCGTCGGCCGAGGAGGTCCGGCGACGCGCAGACGAACTCGGCGCCGTGTGGAGCAGGGTGCAGTCGCGCTGGGCCGACGAGGCGCCGCGGCACACGGGGCTCGGCCCGCTCTTCCTCGTGAACCGCCAGCGCGCCCTCGTCGAACTGATGCGCGCGTCACTCGTCGTCGACGGCACGAGGGGCCCTTCGACGGCGCTCGCGCAGTGGCTCGACACCGAGGGCCACGGAACGATGGCGCGGACCGTTGGCGCACCGCGCCCGTCAACCCGCGATCTGCAGGCGACGCTCTGCGGCCGAGGCGGCGTGGCGGTCTTCGTCGCGGGGCCGGAGCACGGTCTCGTGCTCACGATCGCGGCGGACGCCGTCGACGTCTTTCCGATCCACGCTGGCAGCGTCGAGATCGAGCGCCTCGGCAAGGACCTGCTGCGGGCCGTGGCGGCCGTGCGCGACGCGGGTGCGCCGCACGATGCACTGCTCGCGGCGGCGCGGGCGCTCCGCGATTCGCTCCTGCCCGAAGCGCTGCGGGCGCGGATCGCGCAGTGGCAGACGCTCGCGCTGGTCGGCGCGGACCTCGTCGCGGGCGTTCCGTTCGAGCTGCTGCCGCTCGACGACGGCCGGCTGCTCGGCAGCACGCACGAACTCTGCTACCTGCCGTCGCTCGCGATCGGCTGCTGGCTGCGCAGCGCGCGCCCTGCCAGCCCCGCACCGCGGCTCACCGTCGACGTGGTCGCCTGCCCCGATGCGGCACCGCTCGCGCCGACCGCCGACACCGTGACGCCGTTGCCGTGGACCGCTGCCGACACCGAGCGGCTGCGGCGCTCCGCGGCGAACGGCGAAGTCCGTGTCGTCACCGGTCGGGACGCGACGCTCGCGGCCTGCGACGACGCAGCCGGCGACCTGCTCGCGATCGTCGCGCACGGTGTCCGCGACGAGACGCGCCTCGATCCGCAGGGCATCCTGCTCGGCGACGGCAGGATCGCATGGCCAGCCGATTTCGAACACACGACGCTGCCGCGGTTCGTCGTGTTCGCGGCGTGCCGCGCCGGCCGCGGGCGCCTGCGCCGCGGCGACGACGGCCGCCACCTGCTCGGCGGCTCCGCGCTGCTCGCCGGCGCGCGCGCGGTCGTCGCGCCGTGGTTCGACGTCGACTACGAAGCGACGAAGGCGCTGCTCGCCGCGATCCACGAACGACTCGCGAGCGGCGCCACGCTCGCCGCGGCGCTGCGCGACGCGCGCGCAACGCTCGGCGGCGACCACGGGGAGCGTTCGCTCGAGTCCTTCCTCTTCCACCTGCACGGCCTGGGCGACCTGCCTCTCGTCGCCGCCGCCGCGGACCCGACCGCATCGCCTGCGCGCACGACGAACTGGCTCGTCGCCATCGCGGTACTGCTCGGGATCACGGCTTCGGTGTGGGGGGTACGTCGGGCGGCTCGGTCGGCGGGCGGCGCGTGACGCCGCCGCCGACGATGTCACCGTCGCCGCCGTTGAAGCCGATCTCGGCCCCGGTCGTATCGCCGTACGCCCGACTCTCCCGCAGGTCGAGGAACGAAGCGTCCTGTGAGTAGCACGAGACCAGCGACGACAGAGGTTCCATGCCGAGCTCGCCCCGACGGATGGCACGGGCATAGACGAAGGCAATCCAGCCCGCGGGAACGAGACCGGCGGCGGACACTTCCACGGGCACGGACATCGTCGTCGCCCCGAGTGGCACCGGCACCCGGACCACGGCGCGAGCCATCGGTTCGAGATTGGCCGCAGCGCTCGGCTGCATCCACACGCGCAATTCGAGCTCGACGGGCAACGGCCCCTGCGTGACATCCATCGGCAGACCGACGTCGACGGTCCACGACAGCGTGTTCGGGGTCAGCGCAGACGAGTGCTGCTGCATCCACGTCGGCCGGACGTTCACGACATCTCCGGCGAGGAAGTGGTGCAACCGTTCCTGCTGCTGCAGCGCCATCAGGTCGCAGTCCTGGTCGCCGTCGAAGTCCGCGGCGCAGAGGGCATCGACCGCGCCATTCGGTCGGTCGGGTCCGCTGACGAGATCCCACTGCCCGGCCCGGACCAGTTCGGTGACGCCGTTCGCGGCCTGCCCGCTGCGCACGAAGTGCACGATCGAATTCGTCGCGTCGCCGACGAGCACGTCGTTGCGCCCGTCGCCGTCCATGTCGCCGCCCGCGAGCGACGCCGCTGTGACGTTGCCGAAGTCGACAACCTGCGAGAAACCGGCGTACTGCGCGACGAGCACATGGCTCGCGACCGGCCACTCCGGGCTCGCGGGGAACCACCCGAACGCGACGAGCAGGTCCTTGCTGACGCCGTTGCCGGGCACCACCGCGAGCAGGTCCTCACCGGCTGGGCTGGCCGGGAACTGGAAGTACCAGATCGCGGTGCCGCCCCACGTCGTCACGAAGACCTCGGACCCGTACCGCAGGACGAGTTCGTGTTCGGGGCCGCCGCCCCAGTCCATCGTCAGCACGGTCGTCGGATCCCCGGGCACGGGCACGGTCCCGACCAAGGTCCAGGCGCCCGTCCACACCGCGCGGCGGATGCCCCCTGCACTCGGCCCGCCCGCGAAGAGCCACGGCGTGACGCCGTCCGACCCCGCCCACAGGTGCGCGAACCCGGCCCAGCTCGGGTCGAACAGGTCGAAACGTTCGCGCGGCTTCTGGTGGTCGGCGGCGCACTCGAACCAGTGCAGCCCGGTCGGGCCGAGCACGAGGATCGCGTCGCGTCCTTCGGGCCCCGCCCCGGGGAAGACGCAGGCGTCGAGGATGCCCGTTGCGACGCGGAACATCATCGTGCACTCGGCCGGCCCCGGCATGTAGCAGGCGTCGACCGCGCCGGCGGGTGTGAGGACCGTCACCACCATGTCGCGCATGGTGTCGTCGCCGACGAAGGCCGCCTCGCTGCGCAGGTAGGTGCCGGCCGCGTCGGGGTCCATGCGGACGGCCAGCTTCGTTTCGGCGGGGAGGGACTGTCCGCGGACCGCCGCGACCGCGACCAGGACACACAGAAGGGAACGCATCGAGTTTGCCATGGAGGGAGAGGGGCCCGAACCCGGGCAGCGCCTTCTCCCCGGACACCCGGGCGGAAGTTTCACCGATGTCCGCCCGGGACCTGGCCGGTCCGCCTCAGCGACCGATCACCATGCGCGCGGCCTCGCTCGCACCCATCTGGGTGCCGAACACGCCGAACGCCTGATGGTCCAGGATGGAACCGACGATCGACGGGTTCGCCGGGATCGGCACGTTGAAGAAGTACTGGCCGCCGGCCAGGGTGGTCGTGGTCAGGAGAGGCGCCGCTGCCGACGACAGGAAGGCCAGGCAACTCGAGCCGGCGAGCGGCATCCCGGGTGTGAACGGGCCGGGGACCACGAACTCGCCCCAGAGCGCCATCGGCACTCCGGCCATGCCCGTCAGGCCGCCGATCGGAACGTTGAGTGTTCCCGCCGCGGGCACGCGGGGCTCCACGGGCGGGAACAGCAGCTGCAGGTTGGGCGTGCGGCAGTTCGTGTTCGGACTGATCGCGTACACTTGGTAGCTCGCGGCAAGGTCGTGCACCACTTCCGTGCCGGCCCGGTCCGCCAGCACGATCTCGCTCCGCACCGCGTCGAGCGCCGCACTCACGAGCACGGGCGACCCTGCGAACGGCAAGGACGGCGTCACCTGCGTCCAGTTCGAGAGCAGGATGGAACCCGCGACGGGAGCAGTGAACGGCAACGGCAGTGTCCAGGTGTCGTTCGGGAAGGTCGCCGAGCCATCGACACCGCCGGCGATCAGCAGCTGCTGCCGCGCGACGTCGAACACCGACGCATGGTAGGCGCGCTGCGGCCCCTTGCCGGCGCGGGTCCAGCGCTGGCCATCGAACCACCACAGGTCGGCGAGGACGGAGGTGCTGGCGCCGCCGTGGAGCACGAGCCCGTGGCCGCCATCCGGCGACAGGACGGCACCCGCACGCGCCGACGGCAGCCCGCCGCCCGGCGTGCGGTTCCTCCAGACCGTGCCGTCGAACGACCACAGGTCCTGGAGCAACGTCGCGCCCGAGCCGCCGAACAAGAACGCTTCGCCACCGGGCCCCGGCACGCTGCACGCCGCGGCGAGGGTGCGTCCGCTCGGCGAGGGCGACAGCACGCCGAGGGTGATCCAGGACGGGCCGCCCTTCCACACGGACGTGACACCGGCCGCGTCGAGATGCACGAGCCCGACGTTCTGGCCGACGGAGTAGGGCGCCAGCGCTTCCAGGGCGCCGCCCGCGGGATTGTTGGTGAGGCCGAGGGACACGAAGGCGCTTCCGTTCCAGCCCAGAGTGTCCGTGCCCGCCGCCGAGCTGACGATCATCGTCGGTGCGCCGCGCCACGGATCGGTCACGACGTTCGTCACGGGCGTGCCCGTGAGGCTCGGGGCCGCGACCCAGTTGTCGAAGCGCTGCGCCAGCGCGGCGGGCGAGCAGCAGGCGATGACCAGGGGAAGGGAACGACCGGCGCGCAGCGCGGTCACGAACCAGGGAGTGCTCATCACGATGTCCTCGTCGGGAAGAAGATCGCCGCGCAGCACGATGCTGCGCGGCGCTGGTCTCCCCCGCACCAGCGCGCGTGGTCTCACGAATCGCGATTCGTCGCCGACTGCAGCGCCTCGCGCCCGACGACCGATCCCGCCAGCGCGCCGCCGCGGAAGGCCCTGTGCTGTCCCCGTTCGCGTGCCGCCGAGTCGCAACGAATCGCCGCGAAGTTCGCGACCGCCGCGCGCGGCAGGAGGACGCAACACGAACCTGGCGACAGCAGCAGCCGACGGTCGCCGCGGCTTCCGTCACGGGGGACTTGCGGCGGTCGTCCGCACGCGGTGCAGTTCCCACCACGTTTCTCCGCCGCGAACGCACCGCTGCCCGACGGCCGGTTGCCTCGCCTGCAATGCACTCGTCGGGTCGGACCTCGGAGATCACATGAACTCGCGTCTCGTTGCGGCGGCGTTCCTCTCGTTCGTTCCAGCGGCCCCCGCGATCGCGCAGTGCACAACGCAATGGCTGCCCGGCTCGACCCTCACGAACGGCATCGTGCACGCACTCGCGGTGATGCCGAACGGCGACGTCGTCGCCGGCGGAACCTTCACCCAGATCGAAGGGGTCGCGGCCAATCACCTCGCGCGATGGGACGGCTCGACCTGGACCCCACTGGGCACCGGGGTCCCCAACGACGTGATGGCACTCTGCGTCACGAAGAACGGCGACCTCGTGGTTGCGCAGAGCTGGACCCAGACGAGTTTCACGTGGCTGACGACGATCGACCGATGGAACGGCACGTCGTGGACCAGCCTCGGCGCGCCGTGGGCGCCTTCGGGTGGCTTCCTCGGCGCGACGATGTGCCTGTTCGAGAAAGCGGACGGCACGATCGCCGCCGGCGGTTTCAGCGGCTTCGGATACGCGCTGCACCGGGTGGCGACGTGGAACGGCACCTCGTGGTCCCCGATTCCGATCACGGCCCCGAGCCCCGTCGGCGTCGTGTACTCGCTCGCCGAGACCGCGACCGGTGATCTGTTGATCGGCGGCCACGGCATCGACGGCATCCTGCGATGGGACGGCACGGCGACGCAGATCTTCGCTGCCACGCTTACGAGCGACATGATCCTCGAACTCGCGCGGCTGCCGAACGGCGATCTCCTCGCTGGTGGCAAGTTCGCGGCGCTGGGCGGCACGACTGCGAACAGCGTCGCGCGTCACGACGGTTCGGCGTGGCACGCCCTCGGCGCGGGCAGCGGTCCGTCGACGGTCAGCGCGCTGTGCGTACTGCCCGACGGCGACCTCCTCGCGGGCGGCACGTTCACGAACTTGGGCGGGGTCGCCGCCAGCAACATCGCGCGATGGAACGGCACCGCGTGGACACCCCTCGGCACAGGTGTCTCGGGTTCGAGCGCAAACTGGGAATCGGTGCGCGCTCTCGCGTTCCCTCCCGCCGGTCCCGCGTTCGTCGGCGGCAGCTTCACTGCCGCGGACGGCACTCCCACGACCAGTCTCGCGCGCATCGGCACGACGTGCCCCGCGTCCTCGAGCGTGTTCGGCTACGGCTGCGGCACGAACACCCTCGCCGTCACGTCGCCGGCGTGGGCGAACGGCACGTTCCGCGCAACGGGCACCGGCCTGCCAGCGACCTGCTGGGTCATCACCGTCACGAGCCTCGACGCAGTGAACCCCGGCCTCGGCATGGACCTCGTCTACCCGATTGGCGTGCCCGGCTGCGATCTGTTCGTCGCGCCCGACATCCTCGCCCTCGCCCTCACGACGACGGGCACCGCGGAGACGTCGTTCTTCCTGCCCGATTCGCCGCCGATCGTCGGCGTGACCTTCTACCACCAGTGGATCCCGTGGGAGATCGCCAACGGGATCATCGCGTCGATCACCGCGACGAACGCTCTCCAGCTCACGGCCGGCAGCTTCTAGGTCGAGCGATCCGGACACGGCACGATTGCCGCGATGACCTGGCTCGCGCTCGCGCTCGCGGCGTTCTGGATCGCGCTGGTCGCGGTCGAGCTGCGCGGCGTGTGTTCGCTGCGCGAGCTGCCGCCGCACCGCGCCGACTCGAAGCCGACGACGGTCACCGCGGTGATGGCCGTGCGCGACGACCGGGACCACGTGCGCGCCTCGGTGCAGCGACTGCTCGAACAGCGCGACGTCGACCTCCGCCTCGTCGTCGTCGACGACCGCAGCGTGGACGGAACCGACGAAGTCCTCGCGGCGCTCGCGGCCGACGAACCGCGCCTCGACGTGCGCAAGATCCGATCGCTGCCCGCGGGATGGCTCGGCAAGTGCCACGCGTTGCACGAAGGCACTCGCGACGCGGCATCGCCGTGGCTGCTCTTCGTCGACGGCGACTCGCGACTCGCGCCCGATCTGGTCGCACGCGCCGTCGCCGCCGCGGACGCCGCGAACGCGCACCACGTCGCGCTCCTGCCGACGATCGAACCGTCGTCGCTGCCCGGCAAGGGGTGCCTGCTCGCGTTCCAGTCCGTCGTCGCCGACCGCCTGCGCCGCGTGAACACGACGCCGCAGCGGGCGTTCGTCGGCACCGGCGCGTTCAACCTCGTGCGCGCCGACGCGTACGGGGCGATCGGCCGCCACGAAGGTCTCCGGCTCGAGGTCGTCGACGACGTGTGGCTCGGCGGCCTGCTGTTCCGCGCCGGGTTCCGTTCGCGCCTCTGGATCGCGTCGCGCGATTTGTCGGTCGACTGGGGCGGCACGCCGGGCCGGCTCTTCCGCGACGTCGAGAAGAACATGTTCGCGGTGCTCCGCTACCGCACGGTCGCGGCACTCCTGCTGGGCATCGGCGGCGTCGCCCTCGTGCTCGCTTCGCTCTCGGCGCCCTGGTGGGCCGGAGCGCCGGGGCTCGCCGCGACCGCCGCGTTCCTCGCGACGGCCGTTGCTCCGATCGTGCTCGCACGGAGGCTCGGCTGGCCCGTCGCTTCGGCTCTGCTGTCGCCGCTCGGCCGCCTCGTGCTCCCGCTCGCGCTGCTGCGCTCGACCCTGACCACGACGTGGCGCGGCGGCGTGTCCTGGCGCGGCACCTTCTACCCGCTCGCCGAACTGCGGCGGAGTCAGGCGCGGTGATCGATCACCGGTGAGCGGTCACTCGTGACCGGTCGGATGGCACTGGTAGCACGCGGCCGTCGTCCACTGGTAGCCGGAGACGCCGTTGTGGTGCGAACCGGCGTTCTGCTGGTTGTGCTCGTGGCAGTCGATGCACGAGAACGCCGGACGGTTCGCCGGGTTGTTGTGGCAGTCGAAGCACGCGAAGCCCGAGTGACGCCCGCTGTTGATCGGGAAGTGGTGGTTCCAGTTGCCCGCCCCCCACGTCGACGTGTTGTGGCAGTTCTGGCACTGCTGGCTCATCTGGAACGACACGTGCGGCGGATCGGTCGCGCCGTTGTAGTCGGCGAGGTGGCACGAGGCACACGCGGTGCTGAGCCCGGTGTAGACGCCTGGAGTCGTGTGGCACGACGTGCACGCCCGTGCATGCGCGTTCGTGAGCGGGAACGACGCCGGGTGGCCGGTGGCACCGTGCCAGTTCGCGGTGCTGTGGCACTGCGCGCAGTCGGTGCCGAAACCTGCAGTCTGGTGGTTCGGATTCTGCGTCGCCTGCCAGTTGTCGAGGTGGCAGCTGCTGCACGTCGTCGACGTGCCCGAGTAGGAGTTGTTCGGGTGACATTCGCTGCACGAGCGGCCGGCGTGACCGAACGTGAGCGCGAACGAGCCCGGGTGCTGCCAGTTCGCGGTGCGGAACGTCCGTGTGTCGTGGCACATCGCACAGTCCGTCGAGAAGCCGGCCGCGGCGTGTGAAGGCTGCGACGTCGCCGCGAAGTCGTCCGAGTGGCACGTGCTGCAGGCGGTCGACAGGCCGGTGAACGAGTTCGGCGTCGTGTGGCACTCGCGGCACGCGCGACCTGCGTGCCCGAAGGACAGAGGGAACGACGCGGGGTGGTCGAACCGCGACGGCACCCAACCGACCGGCAGATGGCAGTTCTCGCAGTCCTGGGCGAAGTTCAGCACCACATGGTTCGGATCCGTCGTTCGCGCGAAGTCGGCCTGGTGGCAGTGCGCGCACTTCGCACTCGCGCCGGCGAAGTTGCCGACCTGTGCACCCGGATGGCAGCGGAAGCACGCCGCCGCGGCGTGCGCGCCGACCAACGGGAATCGCGTGCGATCGTGCATCGCGATCGCCTCGCGCGGCTGCCACGTGCGCTCGTCGTGGCAGTCCTTGCAGTTGCGGCCGAGGCGCTGCTGGTGCGGATCGGCGTGGCAGCCCGAACACCCCTGCGCAGCGAAGTTCGCGACCGGCCCGCGGTCGTTGTGGCACAGGAGGCAGCCGGCATCGGCGTGCGCTCCCACCAGCGGCACACCGGTCTTCGCGGCATGGTCGTACGTGAACGTCTTCTTGATCGTGTGCCAATCGCTGCCCTCGTGGCAGAGCGAACAGTCGGCCGGGAACGAGTCGTGCGGGACCACCGGACCGTGGCCCGGGTTCCACCCCTGCTGCGGCACGAACGTCGCGCACGCGACGGCGACGACGAAGGCCGCGACACACACGACGAACCAGCGAACGCCGCTCCGCGCCCGGCGAACGGAGACCACGGGTTGCTGCGAGGTCTGCATCAGAACCGCCATTGCAGGTAGAGACCGAGGGCCCATGCGTCCTCACGATCACCGAACCATCGTTCGACGGCGAAGTCGAGGTCGCCGGTGGCGCCGATCGGGTGCGACAGACCGACTTCCGCCGACTGCCGTGTCAGCGTCTCGGGACCGGTGACGAGATCGCCGAGTTCGTAGCGATGCCAGCGATAACCGACGCGCCAGTAGCCGCCGCCGACCGGGCCGCGCAGCAACAGGCGCGCACCGGGGCCGGACGAATAGCCGCCGTCGGCTTCGTACAGCGACACACCGAGGTTGCTGCCGGCGCCGATCACCTCGGCCAGGTCGCCGTCGAGGCCGAACGACGTGCCCTCGTCGTCCTGGTCCTGCCACAGATCGGCACGCGCCCCGAAGCGCAACCGCTTGCTGGTGCGCCACCAGCCCTGGAGCGACAGGCGGTCGACGTGGCCGTCGCGCACCAGCTCGACCGGCAGGCTCTGGTACTCGGCGCGTTTCAGCTCCGGCCACGTGAAGCGCGACACCGAGACGCCCGCCCCGAGATCGCTGCCGTCCCAACGCAACGACGCGAACAGTTCGGTGAGATCGACGTCGCGGCTCTTCACGGTGTCGCTGCCCGTGTAGAGGTCGACCTTCGCACTCGCGAACCAGCGCACGCGCTCCGCGATGACGCCGTCGGCGCGCAGCAACAACAGGTCGCGATCGGGTGCCCCTTCGTGCCACGTCTTCTGCAGGCCGATGGTCGCGGCGAACGTTCGCTTCGCGTTCGCCGTGTAGTCGAAGAACAGGTGGATGCCGGTGTCCTCGCCCGTCTCGCGCGACGGGAACGGTCGCGGGTAGGCCCCGAAGCCGGCGCCGAACCGCAGGCCGTGCTCGAAGCGGCGGACCACCTCGACGCCGTCGACGAGCCCGATCTCGGGCAGATGCGGCGACAGGAACCGGCCGATCTCGACGCCGGTCGGCGCCCACTGCTCGGTACCGAACGCCACCGACAGCAGGTCGAGCCGCCCGTTCCGGTCGGTTTCGTCCGGGGCATCGGGCAGCATCACGCGGCGTTCGTCGACTTCGCCGGAGAAACGCGTGCGCTCGCCGTAGCCGAGGAAGTTCGTGCCATCCGCGCGCACGCCGAGCCGGCCGAGCAGGTAGTCGTTCCGCTGATCGCCGGCGGTGTCGCGGTTCCACTGGCCGAACGCGAACAACCGGCCGACGAGCGACGCCGGTCGTTCGTCGGGGCGCTGGCTGTAGGTCGGCACGAGCAGCGGCTGATCGGGAGTGCGGGCACCTTCGCGCCGCGTCCAGGGCGGGTGTTCCGGCACGGCCTTCGGCGTCGGCCTCGGCGGGGATGCAGGCGCCGCCGCGATCACGACGTTCGCTTCGCCCCGCGTGCCGACCGGCACGTCGGGCACTCCCGGCGGCAGTTCGGCGCGCGCCGACGTGCTGCTGACCGACCGCACCTCGGCGTCGATGCCCGCCGTTCCCGGGGGGAACAGGCGGACGACGACGCCGGGCGCGAGCCCCGCGTCGCGGCCGAGATCGAGGAACACGTCGCGCCCGCTGACGGAGGTGACCGTGACCTGCACGGTGCGCTCCTGGCCCTGTTGCGCAACCGCCCCGGCGGCGACCAGCGCGAGCATCGTCACGGCGAGAACCTTCACCGCGTTCCTCCCTTCGGGACACCGAGCGTGTGGCAGTCACCGCAGGCCGTGCCGAGCGGCTTGTAGCGCACGACCGCGCCCTGTGACGTCGCGTGGCTCACGTGGCACGAAGCACACGCGACCTTCCCGTGCACGTCGTCGAGCGGGAACCGTGTGGTGGCGTGATCGAACGCCGCGATGCGGAACGACTCGACGCCGTGGCACCGTGCACAGTCCGTCGTGCCGGCGCGAACGAACTGACCGGCGTGGGGATCCTGGTGGCAGCTGGCGCACGACGTGCCGGCGGCGCGGCCGAGGCGCGACGCCTTCGTCGGGCCCTGCGCCGCGCGCGGATGGCACGAAGTGCAGTCGACCTTCGTGTGCGCTCCGGCGAGCTTCCATCCGGTCCACACCGCATGGTCGAAGGTGCCCGCGACCGGCGCGAACGCAGCCGTGTCGTGGCATCGCGCGCAGTCGGTGCGGCCGGCGACCTGCTTCTCGCGGCCTGCACGATCGAAGGTGCCCCCGTGCACGTCGCGGTGGCACGCGATGCACTGCTGCGGCGTGCCGCGGAACGTGCGCACGCCGTCCTTCACTTCGCCGTGGCACTTCGAGCAGGCGACCGCGTCGTGCGAGCCGGTCAGCGGGAACGCGGTCTTCGAGTGCGACGCGACGCCGAACTCGGGCGGACGGAACGACAGCGTGCGGTGGCACGCCGTGCACTCGCGGTATCGCGCTTCGTGGTCGAACTGACCGCGGTGCACGTCGGCATGGCACACGCGGCACGCCGCGGGCTCCCTGCCGGGGAACCGCTGCTCGCGCGCAGAGCCGTCGTGGCACTTCGCGCAAGCGACTTCGGCGTGCGGCGGGTCGAGGGCGAACCCCGTCGCCGCGTGGAGCGCTGGCTCCATGCGCGCGCTGCGGAAGTCGCGGTCGGCATCCCCGTGGCAGCCGGCACATCCGTCCGCCGGACCGATCGCGGCCACGGCGGCCTTCGTCAGCGCGGCGCCATGCGGACTCTCGTGGCACACCGCGCACGACGCGAGCGGGGGCGCGGCACCCGGCCACCGGCCCGGCCGATCGCGATCGCCGTGGCACACGCCGCAGGCAACCTCCGCGTGCGCACCGCGGAGCGGCCACTTCGCGTCGGTGTGTGCCGCGGGGGCAGTGCCCGCGTCGACCCATTTCGTCGCCGCATGACAGCGCGCGCAGTCCGTCGTGTTCCCGAGGCGAAGCGCAGCGACGGCCCCGGTCGATCCGTGCGGATCGGCGTGGCACGCGGCGCACTGGCGCGCTGCCTTCGGCGGATCGCTCTGCAGGCGTGCGACTTCGTCCGGGGTTCCCGGGCGGTGGCATGCGGCACACGCGACCCTCTGGTGCGCGTCGCGCAACGCGAACGTCGCGTGCCGGAAGCCGGGTGTCTCCTTCCACGCCCCGACTTGACCGTGGCACTTCTCGCAGTCGCCTCCGAACGCACCGCGGTGCTCGTCGGCATGGCACTCGATGCACGTCTGCGTGAGCCCGAGATAGCGCCCGCCGTGGGGTGGCACGACCGCATCCGCGGCGAGATGGCACTTGTTGCACGCGACGTCGCGGTGGGCGCCCGTGAGACGCCAGTCGACGTGCCGATGGTCGTACTGCTCGGCGACCACGCCCGCGAGCGCGAACGCGTGGTTCGCGAGGAGCGGCGCACTGTCCCCGTGGTGATCCGAATGGCACGTGCCGCAGCGCTCGCGCTGCGCGGCCGGCATCGCGCCGTGCAGGCCCTTGCCGCTCGCCACCTGGGCTGCGATCGCCGCGTGGCACTTGTTGCACGCGTTGGCGTCGATGCCGGCTCCCTCGCGATGGCATGCTTCGCAGTTGCGACCCTGGTCGAGTTCGGGGAGAGCCACGTGGGCGGGATGCAGCGGGCCCGGCCCGATGCGGGCCCCGCGCAGATCCCACAACGTGACCGCGAGCACGAGCGCCAGCGAGACGGCGGGCAGGAGCCAGCGCAAGGCCTTCATCGCCCACCCCCGCCGCGCAGCACGGAGAAGTCGACGCCGCCGTAGCGCAAGGCCGTGACGGCGTGCACGACGGTGAGCAGCAGCAGCAGCACCGCGAGCCAGCGATGGAGCCAGCGCCAGGTCGACAGGAGCCCGCGCACTTCCTCGTAGTGCGTGAGCTGCATCGCGAGGCGATGGGACCGTTGCGCGAGCGAGAGCACCCGCACGGCTTCGGTGCGCGGGATGCCCTCGGCGGCGGCGCGAGCGCGCAATCGTCCCAGTTCCCTCTGCAGACGCAGTTCGCTCCGCAGGAGCCCGGCGATGCGCGCGAAGAAGCCGCGCCCGAAGTGGGCCGCATCCGCGAGGCGCTCCACGACCGCGCGCACCTCGGCACCGAAGCCGCGGCCGTCGCGATCCCACTCGCCGGCGATGGCGGCGACCTTGGCACTCATCTCCTCGAACTCCTGCTGACGACCGTTCTGGGCCCGCGGGAGGAACGAGTAGAACCAGCGGCCGACGACGCCGGCGACGACGACGACCAGCATCGTGAGCAGCGCGTGCCCCCCGGCCGAATCGCGCAGCAGGAAGCCGCTGTGCAGCACGGCGAACAGGAGCGCCGCAAGACCGGTCGCGACGTGCATGTTCATCCACGACTTCAGCGAGCCGGGCAGCCAACGACCGAGACTCGGTGCACGCCGCGCGAGGTACGCCAGGTTGGTGGCGAAGAGCCCGACCGCCAGCAGTGCCGCGAACAGGCCGATCTGGCCCTGCGGGCGCAGCAGATCGTGCCACGGCGACGCGCCGCGTTCGGGTGCGGGGAGGTCGTAGTACTCACGACACAGCACGCGGTGCACGAGCAGCGCGACCATGCCGGCGAGCGTGCCCGCGAGAGCGACCACGAGGCCGGTGCCACGATCCGTCGCGATCCTCTCCTCGGGCCGCAGCGACGAGTCGAAGGAGACACCGGCGGCCTCGAGCAGGGGGAACGGCGGCGTGCCCCCGGCGAAGACGAACACGTCGTCGGCGGCCACGTGTTCGACAGCGGTCGCGACACCGCCCGCCGCCTCGACGGCCGCCTCCCCCGCCGACGCGAGCAGCGCGCCTTCCGGGGTGATCTCCTTCACCACCGTGCCGAACCGCACCTGCACCGTGCCGGCCGCCACCGCCGCGCCGATGCGCTCTTCGTTGCGGGCCTTGAGCCGCGAGAACGCGTCGCGCCGGTAGCTGATCGTGACCTGGTTGTCGCCCTGCTCGGCGAGAGCCATGGCCGCTTCGATCGCACTGTCGCCGCCGCCGACGACCAGGATCGAACGGCCGTGGTAACCCTCGGCGTCGAGCAGCGAGTACGCGACCTTGGGCAGATCCTCGCCGGGCACCCCGAGTCGCTGCGGCGAGCCCCGCCGGCCGACCGCGAGACAGACATGGTGGCTGCGGAGCACGCCCCGGTTCGTGGTGACGACGAAATGGTCGCCCGTGCGCTCGATCTTCTGGAGCACGACGCCGGTCTTGACCGGCAGGTCGTGCTCGGCGACGAGGCCCTGCCACAGCTCGACCAGTTCTTCCTTCGAGTATTCGAGGCGACCGAGCCTGCCGTGGAGGGGCAGGTCCATCGGCTGGGTCATCACGAGCTTCTTGCGCGGGTAGGCGGCGACGGTGCCACCGATCTCGGCGGCCTGGTCGATGCCAAGGCAACGGAGCCCGCGCTCCTTCGCCCCGAGCAGGCACGAGACACCGGCAGGGCCGAGGCCGACGACCAGCAGGTCGAGCGGACCCTTCGCCACGCCCTTCGGCGCTTCGCCCGCGGCGATGCGCGCCGCCACCCTGCTCGCCACGAGGCCCCCGTGCTGCACCGCGGTACGCACGAGTGCGAAGCCCGTGATCTCGCCCGCGAGGAACAGCCCCGGTACGCCGACCGCCTCCAGACCTTCGTCGACCGCCGGCAGGTCCTTGCGATCCTTGATGTCGCCGAGCGTCAACGCAATCGCGTTCGTCGGACACGCGGCGGCACAGAGGCCGTGGCCGACGCACCGGGCCCCGTGCACGATGACCGCCTGGCCGAACGCCAGCGCGAGCACACCGTCTTCGGGACAAGCCCGCACGCACGCGCCGCAGCCGATGCACGCCGACAGGTCGATGCGCGGATGCTGCAGGCGCGCCTTGTCGCTGCCGCGCGTCCTGGCGCGGGCACGCTCGGCCATGTTGTCGGCATGATGGCGCAGTTCGTGCCGCCGGCGCAGCAGCGCGAGCAGCACGATGGCCAGGAACAGGACCGGTAACGAGAAGAGCCAGGACACGAGAGTGGGCCGGGGTCGCGAGCGCACCCCGGGGCGGCACGGACAATCGGCGTACCGAGTGGGTCCCGATCCGCTTTCGTCCCGGATCCGGACACCGCGCCGCCCGCGGGCTGCACTACGCCGGCGGCCCGGCACGTCGGTCGCCTGATTTCTCGACAGCCGGGGCGCGCCAACTGCGTGCAATCCCTACCGGCACTCGTGCAGGAACTACCCGGTCGGAGCAGCCCCGGCGGGGCGCACCTGGAGAACGATGCACCCGTTCCCCACACCGCAGCGCCGCACTGCGCTCGCGTTTCGTTTCCTTTCCTCGCGTCGTCGCTAGACTCGGCGCACTGGATGACCGCCGACGCGCTCGCCAGGACTTGTTCGCTGATCGCCGCCGCGGCCCTCGTCGCCGGATGCAGCAGCGCCCCCCCGCCGAACCGCGTCGTCACCGTGCACGAAGGCCAGCCGACGCGTGTGGTACTCGCGCAGACGAAGGACGGCACGACGCTGCTGCTGCAGAACGCCAGCAGCGCCGACAGCGCCGCGTTCTACGGCGTCACGGAGTCGCGTGTGCTCGGCAAGGTGATCGACGACGACAGCCTGCAGACGCTGCTCGACGGCTTCGCGGAGCGCGGCATGTTCGCCGAAGCGACGGCCAGCGCCCCTTCGAACGTCCGCGACGTGCTGTTCGTGGAACAGGACGGCCGGCGCTGGGTCTGGTCGCGGCGCCTCGCCGGAGTTCAGAGGGACGAGGCGCTGTTCCACCAAGGGCGCAGCTACTTCCTCGAAGTCTGGAACAGCACGAGCGCGTTCCGCAGCGCGGCGCCCGGAGTCCGACCCGACCTCGAAGGCGAGGACGCCCGTGCGCATCGCAACGCGGAGTCGGCGAAGGGCAAGCTCGAGCGCCTGGAAGGGAGAAAGCCATGACCCGCGCGACGACGATCCGCGCCCTTGCGATCGTGCCCGTGCGCGTCGGCAGTCAGCGGCTGCCGGGCAAGGCGCTGCTCGAGGAGAGCGGCAAGGCGCTGTTCCTCCACACCTGCGATCAGGCCAGGAAGGCGAAGAACATCGATAGCGTCTGCGTCGCCACCGACGACGATCGCGTCGAGGCGATCGCGCGCCAGCACGACTTCGTCGTCGTGCGCACGAGCCCGGCCTGCCGCACCGGGAGCGAGCGCTGCGCCGAAGCCGCCGCCGCGATCCCGTGCGAAGCGGTGCTCGACATCCAGGGCGACTGGCCGGAGGTCGATCCGAACGACCTCGAGGCGGTGGTCGACCAGCTGCTGAGCAAGCGCGCGGTGTGCAACACACTGTGCGTGCCGCTCCGCGACGAAGCGGCGATCGCGAATCCGAACGTCGTCAAGGTCGTGCGCGGCGGGAACGGCAAGGCTCTCTACTTCAGCCGGGCCGTGATCCCGTTCGTGAAGGAAGGCTCGTTCCCGATCCTGCGCCACATCGGCGTGTACGGCTTCGCGCGCGACACCTTGCTGCGCGTGCCCGGCCTGCCGAGCAGCGGACTCGCCGAGGCCGAGAGCCTCGAACAGTTGCGCTTCCTCGAGAACGACATTCCGATGCACGTGCTCTTTGCCAAGGGCGACCCGTGGGGCATCGAGACGCGCGCCGACTATGACGCCTTCCTGCAGCGCAGGAAGGCCGAGGCAACTTCGAGAACACACCGATGACCAAGTACATCTTCGTGACCGGCGGCGTCGTGTCCTCTCTCGGCAAGGGACTCACGTCCGCGGCCATCGGTTGGATGCTCGAGCGGCACGGCCTGCGTGTCTCGATGCAGAAGCTCGACCCGTACATCAACGTCGACCCCGGCACGATGTCGCCGTTCCAGCACGGCGAGGTCTACGTGACCGACGACGGAACGGAGGCGGACCTCGACCTCGGCCACTACGAGCGCTTCACGCACGCACGCGTCAACAAGGACTCCAACTACACCACCGGCAAGATCTACAAGTCGGTGATCCAGAAAGAGCGTCGCGGCGACTACCTGGGCAAGACCGTGCAGGTGATTCCGCACATCACCGACGAGATCAAGATGGCGATCAAGGCCGGCGCCGCCCCGAATCCGGGCGACGCGCCGCCGGACATCGCGATCACCGAGATCGGCGGCACGGTCGGCGACATCGAGAGCCTGCCCTTCCTCGAAGCGATCCGCCAGTTCTCGCTCGAGCAGGGTCCGAACGACTGCATGTTCATCCACCTGACGCTGCTGCCGTTCCTGCGCGCGTCGGGTGAGTTGAAGACGAAGCCGACGCAGCAATCGGTCGGCAAGCTGCGCGAGATCGGCATCCAGCCGCACGTGCTGATCTGCCGCACCGAGATCGCCATGGAGCCGGACATGGCGAAGAAGATCTCGCTGTTCTGCAACGTGCGCCCGGAAGCCGTCATCGAGGAGCGCGACGTCGCGTTCTCGATCTACGAAGTGCCGCTGATGCTGATCGAGGCGGGCCTCGACCAGCGAGTACTGAACCATCTGCAGGTGAAGCCGAAGAAGCCCGTCGACACGAGCGACTGGCAGCGCCTCCTGCAGATCGTCAAGAACCCCGAGCACACGGTCGAGATCGCCGTGGCCGGCAAGTACATCGAACTCCACGACGCGTACAAGTCGATCTACGAGTCGCTGAGCCACGCCGGCATCGCGAACCGCTGCAAGGTGGTGATCCGCAAGGTCTCCGCCGAGCAGGTCGCCAACGAAGGCCCCGACAAGCTGCTCGCCGGCGTCGACGGCATTCTCGTGCCGGGCGGCTTCGGCGAACGCGGCTTCGAGGGCAAGATCGCGAGCATCCGCTACGCCAGGGAGCACGCCATCCCGTTCTTCGGCATCTGCTACGGGATGCAGGCCGCGGTCGTCGAGTACGCACGCAGCGAACTCGGCATCTCGGATGCGACGACCACCGAGTACGACGCGAACGCCGCGAACCCCGTCATCTCGCTGATGGAGGAGCAGAAGAAGACCAACGAGAAGGGCGGCACCATGCGTCTCGGTGCGTTCGACTGCGCGCTCACCGAGGGCACGAAGAGCCACCGCGCGTACGGCGCGACCAGGATCAGCGAGCGCCACCGCCACCGCTTCGAACTCAACAACGCCTACCGCCGCCGGCTCGAGCAGGCCGGTCTGGTGATGGCGGGCGTGAACCCGAAGCTCGACCTGGTCGAGATCGTCGAGATCCCCGACCACCCGTGGTTCGTCGGCGTGCAGTACCACCCCGAGTTCAAGACGCGCCCGCTGCAACCGCACCCGCTGTTCCGCGACTTCATCCACGCGGCGATCGAACACGGCACCAAGGCGCCCTCGACCAGCGGCGCCGCGACGCGGTGATCCTGGGCGCCCCCGAGGGCGCCCACGATCACCACATGACCTGGCCGCCGCAGTGCGAGATCGCCTGCCCGGTCATGCCGCGCGCGGCCTTGCTGCAGAGCCAGACGACGAGTTCGCCGATCTCCTCTGGCTCCAGCATGCGGCCGAGCGGGACCGCGGCCATCGCACCTGCCTTGGCCTTCGCGAAGGCGACGCCCATGCCGTCCGCCATCAGCTGGATGCCGGCCTTCGCCATCTCCGTGTCGACCCAGCCAGGACAGATCGTGTTCACCGTGATCCTGCGAGGCGCGAGTTCGAGCGCGAGTGCCTTCGTGAACCCGATCACGCCATGTTTGCTCGCGCAGTACGCCGTGTAACCGGGCACGCCGAAGCGCCCGAGCACCGAGCTGATGCTGACGATCCGACCGCCGTCGCCGAGATGCGGCAGCGCTGCGCGTGTCGTGAAGAACACTCCGTCGAGGTTCGTGCGCACGATCTCGTCCCAGCGATCGGGTCCCGCCACTCCGCAACCGTTCGGCCCGCCGATGCCCGCGTTGTTCACGACGACGTCGAGCCCACCGAGAGCCTTCGCGGCCTTCTTGACGACCGCGCCGATCGCCTTCGCGTCGGTCACGTCCGCCGCGAACGCGAACGCCGGCTGCCGCAGCGAACGAATCGTCGCGACGGTGCGCGTGAGCGGTTCGCGGCGTCGGCCGACCACCGCCACCGCCGCGCCGGCGCGTGCGAGGCACCGCGCGATCCCGGCGCCGATACCCGTGCCACCTCCCGTGACCAGACACTTCCTGCCCGCGAGCAACTTGCTCATGCGCGCCCCCCCGCCTCGGCGCGCCGGCTCACGCGGGCGAGCACCGCATCCACGAGCTTGCGAACGCCCATCGCGACCTCGCCCACCGACGCGTCGAACATGTAGGCCGGCGTCGACACGATGCCGTTCGCGTCGTCGACGACACAACCGGTGACCGGGCACTCCCGGTGCACGCACCCCATCGCGACGAGCGCCGCCGCCGTGCCCTGGTCGTCGCCGATCGTCAGGGTCGGATGGACCGTGCGGCCGAGCGCAGCGGCGACGACGGCCGGTGCGATGCAGATCGCGCCGATCGGCTTCTTCGCGGCGTGCATGTCACGCAGGAGGCGCGCGACCTCCGGATGCGGCACCGCCGCGGCACCCTTGCTGGCGAAGTCGCTCAGGTTCTTCGCTGCGCCGAAGCCGCCCGGCAGGATCACGGCGTCGAGATCCGCGGCCCGCAGGGTCGCGAGGTCCTGGATGCGGCCGCGGGCGATGCGTGCGGCCTCGACGAACATGTCACGCGTGCCCGAGGCGGGAGCTTTCTGCGCATGGTCGACGACGTGCAGCTGCGGCCCCTTCGGCGCCGTGCACATCGCGGCGGCACCGGCTTCGTCGAGGCACAACAACGTGAGCACGGACTCGTGGATCTCGGATCCGTCGAGGAAGCCACAACCGGAGAGAACGACGCCGACCTTCGGTTTCATGTTCGTGCGATTCCGCCGAGAATGGGCACCGCATCATGCCGCGATCCCGGGGCCGAATCCTCCTGCCGTTCTGCCTCGTGAGCGCATGTACGCCGATGGACTTCGTGTGGGACACGAAGCCGTCGGACGAACTCGACGCCTACCTCGCGTCGTTCGCGGCCGCAGCCGGCACGTCGATCGACGCCGCGCGTCCCGCCCCGGCGATGCTGGACACGATCGCCAACTCGCGCCTCGTCTGGCTCGGCGACCACCACCGCAGCACGCACTTGCACCGCCTGCAGCTCGACCTGCTCGGCGGCCTCTGCGCGCAGGGCACGCGCCTCGCGTTCGTGCTCGAGGCGATCGGCACGCAGGACGAAGGCGAAGTCGCGCGCTGGCTCGCGGGGCGCGAGTCGCTCGAGGTGCTGCGCACGACACTCCGCACGCGGTGGCCCGGTTCGTGGCTCGACGCCGACGACGACCTGGACGCGCCCTTCTACCGCGATCTCGTCGCGTTCGCGCGCGAGCACCGGATCCCGATCGCGGCGCTCGAGGCGACGCCGCGTGCACCGATCCGTCAGCGCGACGAACGAATGGCCGAGCGGGTTCGCGCCGCGGCACGAGCGTGGCCGGATCGGGTGGTCGTCGTGGTCGTGGGCCAGGCCCACCTCCTCGGCGCCGGCGACCTGGTGCGCCGCACCGGCCTCGGCGGGCTCACGATCGGCGGAGTCCCGCCGGCACGTCTCGCCGCCGCGGCCGTGCCGCGGTCGCCCGGGTTCCTGCGCAGCAACGGCGGACTCTGGTGGTTCGCCGACCTGTTCGCCGACGCCCGCGGCTGACTCAGACCCTGCCGGCGACCTGTGCGCGTTGCGCCAACTGTCCGAGCACGTCGAGCGCCGCCACTCGATAGGCCTCCGCGAGCGTCGGGAAGTTGTAGATGCGATCGACGAACACGCGGACGTCCATCTCGGCGAGCATCGCCATCTGCGCCAGGTGCACGAGTTCGGTCGCCCCTTCGCCGACCACTTGGCAACCGACGATGCGGAGGCTCTGCGGTTCGACCACGAGCTTCAGCATGCCGTCGACGGCGTTCGCGATCTGGCCGCGGGCCAGCTCCGCGAACTTCGCGCGGCCCACGAAGCAGTCGCCGAACTTCTTGCGCGCATCGGCTTCGTTCAGGCCGATGCAGGACATCTCGGGGATCGTGTAGATGCCGGACGGGATGCAGTCGTTGCCGACGCCCCGCGGCAGGTCGAACGCGGCGCACATCGCGCGCCGCCCCTGCTCCATCGACGCCGACGCGAGCGACGGCGGGCCGATCACGTCGCCGACGGCGAAGATGTGCCCGACCGCGGTCCTGCAGTCCGCATCGACCGGCACGTGCCCGCGTTCGTTGGTCGCGAGGCCCGCGGCTTCGATGCAGAGACCGTCCACGTTCGCCACGCGCCCGAGCGCGCAGAGCAGCTTCTCCGACTTCAGCTCCCAGCCGTTGCCGAGTTTCGTCACGACGGTGTCGACGCCGTTCCACTGCACGCTCGCCACCTTGGCTCCACCCACGAACGTGCAACCGGGGTTCGCCTGGAACGCGTGCACGAACCGGTCGAGGATCTCGCTGTCCATGAAGCCGAGCGGTCGTTCGCCGCGGTCGACCATGGTCACGTGGCAACCGAGGGCCGCGAAGATCGTCGCGTACTCCGACGCGATCACGCCGGCGCCGAGCACGACCAGCGACTTCGGCAGGTAGGCCATCGACAGGATCGAGTCGCTGTCGAAGACGTGCTCGTGGTCGATCGGGATCTCCGGCGGCGTGCGCGGGCGCGACCCCGTCGCGATCACGACGACGTCCGCGGCGAGCCGGCGCGTGGCGCCGTGGATCGATTCCACCTGGATCGTGTGCGCGTCGAGGAAGCGCGCGCGCCCGTGGATCTGGCGGATGCCGTTGCGCTCGAGCTGCGCCCGCTGGAACGCCACGTGCGCCGTGACGACCGCTTCCATGCGGTCCATCAGGCTCGCGAGCTGCAGGTCGCTCGGCAGCTCGAACTGCACGTGGTGGCTGAGGCGCGACCGGAACCCCGACAGGTACACCGCGGTCTCGCGCAGGGTCTTGCTCGGGATGGTGCCCCGGTGAACGCATGCGCCACCGACGCCGATCTCGCGTTCGACCACACAGACGCTGCGCCCGTTCTTCGCCGCCTGCACGGCCGCCTTCTGGCCGGCCGGGCCGCTGCCGATCACCACGACGTCCCACTTCTCCGGATCGCTCATCGCATTCCCTCCACCACCGCCAGCGCGCGGCCCTTCATCCCGATCAGCTCGCCGACCTGATCCGCATAGAGGTTGAGCCCGACGAGCACCGGGTGCGCTCGCAGCTCCTCCTCCGCAGGTGCCGTCGCGAGCACGCTCGGCGCGACGTGGTGACTCAGCATGTCCGCGAAAGCGACCGTCATCGCGAGATCCTGGAACCGCGTCGCGGCCGCAATGTCGTGGTGGAACTGCATCGCCTCGAGGAACTGCTCCGACAGCTTCCACTCGCGGGCGAGCAGAGTGCCGGCCGCCACGTGGTGTTCCTGCAACGCGGCGAGCAGTTCGTTCCGGGGCACTTCGGCGCCCTTGCCGGCGGTGCGGTCGAGGTTGTTCAAGAGAACCGCCTTGCCGATGTCGTGCAGGAGCCCGCACAGGAACGAGATCTCGACGTTGCGCCGGCGCAGACGCGCGATCTCCTTGCTGAAGAAGCCGCAGAGCACGGAGTGCTTCCACAGGGACCCGAGCAGTTCGGCGCAGGTCGCATTGGCGAACATCCGGCCGCGCACGGCGACCGCAGTGGCGATCTCCGTGATCATCTGCATGCCGAGCCGACCGCATGCCTGCTGCAGCGACGAACAGGGCACCTGCCCCGCGTAGGCGACGGAGTTCGCGACACGAAGGACGTTGGACGCGATCGTCTGGTCGCGGTGGATCACCGCGGACAGCTTCGCCGCGTCGGTGGTCTCCTGCTGGCAGAGGCTCATCACTTCCGCGGCGGTCGCCGGCATCGGCGGCACGTCGAGCTTCCGCTCGGAGATCGCGGTCCGGAACAGCCGCGAGAGGTCCGTGGTCGCACTCGTCATCGTCGACAGCATCGACCGACGATCGGTCCGGGATGAGGCCGCGGCGAACACACGCTGGCACGGGCGCCACCCGTTCGTCCCTCCGGCGGAGCCAGTCCGTCCCATCGGAATGCCGATGCTCGCTTCGTGGGCCGCATCCGGATCTCCATCCGCAGCGACGGACTCGCGGCGGAAGCCACCGCGGAGCCGGGCGCTCCGTGCACCGAACGGGACCTCGCCTCCGCATTGGCGACCGCCGGCGTGATCGCGGGCATCGACAGCGTCGCCCGGGACGCGTTCGTGACGCTGATCGCCGGTCCGGCCGCGGCACCTGCCACCGTCGTCGCTCGAGGCCGGGCTGCGATCGCCGGCGAAGACGGGCGCGTCGAGCCGCAATTCGCACTCACGAAGTCCGTCGGCCGCCAGCATCCCGACGGGCGCATCGACTGGCACGAACGCGATCTCCTCCATCCGGTGGCAGACGGCGCACTGCTCGCGACGATCGTTCCCCCGACGGCCGGCGTGCCGGGCGAGGACGTGCGCGGGCTCGCGCTCGCGGCGAAGCCCGGGCGACCCCACACGATGCGTTTCGGCCCCGGAGCGGTGGTCGAAGGCCTCGAGGTCAAGGCGGCGCGCGCGGGTGTCGTGCTGCAGGACTCGCGTCAGATCGACGTGGTCACGCTCTACGAGCACCGCGGCGACGTCGATCTTCGCAGCGGCAACCTGCACAGCGAGGGTTCCCTGACCGTGAGCGGCGAAGCGACGGACGGCTCCCGCATCGACGCCACCGGCGACGTCGTCGTCGGTGGTTCGGTGCAACACGCGGTCGTCGTGGCCGGCGGATCGGTGCACGTCGCCGGGGGCATCCTCGCCGGAAGCGAAGTCCGGGCGAACGCGCAGGTCACCTGCCGCCACGCGACGTCTTCCCGGCTCGACGCCGGCGGCGACGTCGAACTGCGAGACGAAGCGACGCATTCGGAACTGCGCGGCGACAACGTGCGCATCGTCTCCGGTCGCGGCACCGCGTTCGGCGGCTCGGTGCGCGTGCGTCACACCATCGAACTGACGAACGCCGGCACCGCGAACGGAGCCGCGACCCTGCTGGTCGTCGCGGACGTCCTCGAGGAGAGCACCGCGCTGGTGCGGGCGACGAACGTCGACACCAAGGTCGAACGATCCGCTGTCCGGGCACGCCGCGATCTGGCCGGATCCGCCGGCAAGATGAATCGCGCAGCCGTGAAGGGTTCGGACCAGGCGCAGCAGCAGCGGCTCGCCCTGCTGCAGCGACAACGCACGCTGCTGAAGGACGCGGCCATCCACGTCCACGGCACCACACACGCAGGTGTTCGCATCCAGTTCGGAGCGGTCACGCTGCCCATCGAGCGATCCCGGACGTCCGTCCGGTTCCGCTGGGACGCCGAACACGACTGCATTGTCGAAGAGACCATCCCATGAGCATCGATCTTCACCGTCTGCGCGCGAAGGACGTCATGAACAAGGACGTGCAGTGGGTCGACGCCAGCGAGAACCTTCGAGTCGCCGGTTCGCGCATGGTCGCCGAGGGCATTCGGGCGCTGCTCGTCGCGGGGCCCGAAGCGAGCGATCTGCCCGGCATCGTCACGAGCAAGGACATCGTCAACCTGCTCGGCTCCCAGGACCCCGCGGTGCTGGGCGAACTCCAGGTGCGCGACGTGATGACGCGCCCGGCGATCTGCGTGCCCTCTGCGACGAACCTCATCGACTGCATCAACCTGATGCGGATGAGCGGCATCCGGCGCGTGCCGGTTCTCGACGGCACACGGGTGATCGGCGTGCTGAGCACGAGCGACATCATTCGCCACGCACTGAGCGGCTGATCGCCGTCAGCGCGAGCCCGACAGCGACGCGACGTGCGCGCGCAGGCCGGGGCCGGCGGCGGCGAACGACGGGAAGCGCGCGCGCGGCCGGTTCCACGAGACAACACCCCCGTCCGGCCGCCAGACGTCGCCGCCGGCAGCCGCGACGAGGGCCGCACCCGCCGCGACGTCCCACTCGTTCTTTCCGTTCCAGGTCCACGTCGCGTCGGCGATGCCAGCGGCCACGAGCGCCAGTTTCCACGCCACGGAACCCACCGGCAGCAGATGGCACGCACCGCCCTGCCACCGCGCCCACTCACCGCGCTTCGTTTCGCTGCGGCTCGCGAGTACACGCAGGCGACCGTCCGCCGGCGGCCACGGCAACCGCGGGTCGCCGTGCACCCGGACGCCGAGACCGAGACCGCCGACCACGCGCACGCCGATCGCCGACGCGCCGATCGCCCCCAGCACCGGTTCGCCGTCGACGACCAGGCCGATCGACACCGAGTGGTCCGCGCGCCCCGCGACGAAGGAACGGGTGCCGTCCAGCGGGTCGACGATCCACACACGGCGCGAGCGGTGGCGCGAGCCGTCGTCGTCGCGCTCCTCGGACAGCCAGCCGTCGCCGGGCGACGGCACCGTGCGGCGCAGCAGTTCGTCGACTTCGCGATCGGCTGCGGTGACGAGGCTGTGGCCGTCTTTCCATTCGAACGGCACGTCCGTTCGCGCGTGGGAGCGCACGACTTCCATCGCCGCGATGAGCGCACGATCCGCGGTCTCGAGGTCGCGCGCGTCCGCGTTCATCCCGAGCCGCCGCCGCGTGGATCGCCGGCTCGCGGCCGCCACGGCGCGGCGTTCGCGATCTGGTCGATGGCCGCGGCCGCATCCGGTGCGACGGAGAAGATCCCGCGGAACTGCGGCTGCACGAACCCGCCCGCGAACGCGTTCTCGACCATGCTCAGCAGCGGGGCCCAGTAGTCGAACGCGTTCAGCACGACGACGGGCCGGTCGTGGAAGCCGAGCTGCTTGAAGGACAGGATCTCGAACAGCTCCTCGAACGTGCCGAGCCCGCCGGGCAGAGCCACGAACGCGTCGCCGAGTTCGTCGAGGCCGCGTTTGCGCAGCCGCATGTCCGTGACGGAGTCCATGCGGTGCGCGGCGTCGCAGTGCACGTTCTTGTCGATGAACTCCTGCAGGATCACGCCGACCGTCCGGCCGCCCGCCGCGCGTGCGCCGCGCGAAACGGCGCCCATGAGGCCGAAGCGGCCGCCACCCCAGACGAGCTCCCATCCGCGTGCGCCGATGCGGCGACCGAGATCCTCGGCGACGTCGAAGTAGCGGCGGTCGATGCGTTCGCTCGACGATGCGTACACCGTGACGCGGAACGGCCGGCTCACAGCTGGTTCCCCGCCGCGAGCCATCGATCGAGCAGCACGAGGCCGGCGAGCGACTGCCCGTCGGAACACTCCTGGTCGATCAGGACGCGCCGGGCCTCGGCGAACGGCATGCGGTGCACGGTGATCCGCTCGCTCGGCTCGAGATCCTGAGCATCCTCGCGCAGACCGCGCGCGAGCCAGTAGTGGCAGATCTCGTTCGACACGCCCTTGTACGGGGCGAAGCGCCCGAGGGGCGTCCACTCTTCGGCGAACAGACCGGCTTCTTCGTGCAGTTCCTTCTTCGCGACCGCGAGCGGATCCTCACCGGCCTGCATGCCGCCGATCGGGAACTCCCAGAAGTCGGCGCCGAGCAGGTAGCGATGCACTCGCAGCAGCACCGTCGATCCGTCGGCGAACACGGGGATCGCGCCGCAGCTCCCCGGCATGTCGACGTAGTAGTAGACGCCCTCGCTGCCGTCCGACTGCACGTAGCGATCGCGGCAGTAGCGGTGCCACGGGTTCTGGACGAGCACCTCTCGCTGCAGACGGCTGAACGGCGCACGATCCATCGTCAGCGCCCGAACGAGAAGTAGAGCTGGCGACGGTCGTCGCTCTCTTCGTAGAGCCAGGGCCAGCCGAGATCGAGCGCGATCGGCCACTCGAGGTACGGGACCTCGATGCGGATGCCGAAGCCAGAGCTCGCGCGCAGCTGGTGGAACGTCGGATCGTCGATCGACAGACCGAGCAGGCCGAAGTCGGTGAAGATCACGCCGCGCAGCAGTTCGCGGTCGCGCAGTTCGCCCTCGAGCCGCGTGGAGACGAGCGGCACGAAGACCTCGACCGACGCCGTGTACACCGCCTCGCCGCCGATCGGGCGGCCGAACTGGCTCGGACCGGCGTCGCGGAAGTCGAAGCCGCGGAGATTGTTGCCGCCCATGTAGAAGCGCTCCGTGAGGAACACGTCGTCGCTGCCCCCGAAGGCGTCGGCCACGCCGAAGAAGTGTTCGAGATGGAGCACGGTCCGATGGCCCATCTCGTTCTCACCGATGGGCACGTAGACCTGTCCGGTGTGCACGGCCTTGGTCAGGCTCTCCTCGCCGCCGAGGAAGCCGCCGACCATCTCGCCGGACAGCGACAGCTCGAAACCGGACGTCGGTCGCCGCAGGTCGTCGAAGTCGCGGTAGCGCGCGTGCAGACGCATGCTCCGCAGCTCGGTCTGCCCTTCCGCGTCGAACACCAGCGACGACGCGTCCTGGGCCAGGTCGTCGATGTCGACCGACTCTTCGCGGAAGGTCAGACCGGTGTTGAACTCCTCGGTGAAGTTGCGCGACAGCCCGACTTCGCCGCCCAGCTTGTCGGACGAGTAGCCCTCCGACCAGCGGCGGATCTGGCGGTGGCCCGAGACGCGCAGTTCCCAGGTGTCGAAGTACTGACGGAACACGTCCGGCTCGATGAACGTGATCTGCGCCTGGCTGACTCGGGAGCCGGGGGCGACGAGCATGTTCAGGGTCTGTCCGCCGCCGTGGAACGCTTCGTTGTCGATGATCTCGCCGAGCGCGGTGATCGGGTTCGGACTGCTCGGCGGGTTCCACAGATCGAAGTTGCGCTTGTTGAAGATGACCTGCGCGCCGTAGCCCTGGCCCGTGCTGATGCTGAGACCCCAGCGCAGTTCGCCCGTCGCGACGTCCTCGACGTCGATCGCGAGATCGACCTGGTTGTCCGCATCACGGACGGGTTCGAGTTGGAAGCGCGGGCCGCGCGACGTCGCCGGGTCCGTGAAGAAGCGGGTCTGCTGGATGCTGCGCAGCGCCCGGTTCACTTCGGTCATGTCGATGCGGTCTCCGGGCAGGACGCGCACCCGGCGGCGGATCACGTGGTCGCGGGTGTAGCGGTTGCCGCGGATCACCACGTCGTGCAGCGTCTTCGGCACACCCTCGACGACCTGGAACACGATCGCGACCTCGTTGCCGACGCCGTAGACCTCGCGCACCGGCAGCACGAGCGACCACTGCGGCACGTTCGCCATCCCGGGGAAGCTGCGCGGCGGGTGACCGCGCTTGCCGTAGAAGTCCTCGATCGCGAGGCGATCCCGCTGCAGGCGGTCGTGGTCGTAGAACTCGCCGGGCACCACCTTGCAGTCGCGCAGGATCTCCTCCGCCGGGTAGAGCGGCGCGGTGGTCAGCGTCCTGCCGTCGCGATCCACGTGCTCGAGGCTCACGGACGCGATGCGGTAGCGCGGCCCTTCGACGACGACGATCGACACGTCGACCGACGAACGGTCCTCGGCGACGCGCACGTCGCCGATGTCGACGGTCGCGTCGAGGAAGCCGCGGCTGCGGTAGAAGAGGCGGAGGCGGTCGAGGTCCTCTTCGAGGATCTCGGTGCTGTACGCGGCACCACGAGTGAGACCGCGCGCCGGATCGCTCTGGATGTGCGACTCGCGCAGCACGTAGTCGTCGCTGCCGAAGAAGCCGAGGTGCGGCTCGATGGCGAACGAGAAGTTGCCGAGGAACGAGATCGATCCGATCGTGACCTTCGGACCCTCGTCGATCCGGAAGTGGACCGTGCTGCGTTGCCGACGCTTCGCGTCGGCGTCGGCGCCGGGAGCGTCCTCGACGGAGCGCTCGACGAGCTCGATGCTGCAGAACGCGTAGCCTTCGCGCTGGTACCGGGTGAGCAGCACCTTGCGCATCGCTTCCGCCTCCGTCCGGGTGACCTTCCGATCCGGGTCGAGACCGAGCAGGCTGTCGACGTCGCCGCGCGCGAGACTGCGCAGACCGTGGAACTCGACGCCTTCGTAGACCTCGATCTCCCGGTCGACGACGAAGCGGACGACCACGTCGGCGTCGACACTCTGCGCGTAGGCGCGGACGACGATGCGGCGGTCGTTCCAGAGGCTCTCGCAGTCGGTCGACACGTTGCGGGCTTCGAAGGGGCGGCCGACGCGCGTCAGCAGACTGCGGGTCAGCGATTCCGCCGATGCCGCGTCGACCGGCGCCGACTTGCCGTCCGGCGACGATCGCTCGATCTGGATGGCACGGACCGTGCGCCCTTGCAGGCGCCGGATCGCGGCGTCGAAGTAGACGTCGCCGTCCTGACGCACCGGAACCTCCTGGCGGCCGGGGTCCTGCGGCGGAGTGGCCGCATCCGGCCTCTCCTGTGCGACGACCGCGCTGCCGCCCGCCACGACGAACCACGCGGCGAAGCCGAGCAACGCCGCCGCGCGACGGTCACTGCATCGGTTCGGCCCTGCGCGTGTAGTTCTCAAAACGCATGTACTCGCGGAAGAAGCGCAGCACGACCTCACCCGTCGGACCGTTGCGCTGTTTGGCGATGATGATCTGGGCCAGACCGGCGTTCTGTTCCGTCGGTTTGTAGTACTCGTCGCGGTGCAGCAGGATGATGACGTCGGCATCCTGCTCGATGGCGCCCGACTCGCGAAGGTCGCTCATCCGGGGGCGGTGATCATCACGGTTCTCGACGTCGCGATTCAACTGCGACAACGCGATGACGGGAATCGACAGCTCGCGCGCGATGCTCTTCAGGCCGCGCGAGATCGCCGAGATCTCCTGCTGGCGACTTTCCATCCGCCCGCCGGCCGACATCAGCTGCAGGTAGTCGACGACGGCCATCTGGATGCCGTGCTTCTGCTTCAGCCGGCGGCACTTCGCGCGAAGCTGCGTGATCGAGATGCCGGGTGTGTCGTCGACGAAGATCGGGGTCTCGTAGAGCCGCGCCGCCTCGTCCTGCAGCCGTTTGTACTGCTGGTCGGTGATGCGGCCCTTGCGCATCGCCTGACCGTCGATCTGCGCGCGGCAGCAGAGCATGTTCTGGATGATCTGCTGGTTCGACATCTCGAGCGAGAAGAACGCGACCGACGCGCCATGGCTCGCGGACCGCTCTGTCAGATTGAGCGCGAAACTCGTCTTTCCCATCGACGGACGCGCCGCGACGATGATCAGTTCGCCGGGCTGCAGCCCGCCCGTCATGTCGTCGAAGTCGTAGTAGTCGGTCCCGACGCCGGTGAGGCGGCCATCGCGCTCGCGCAGCCTGTCGATGCGCTCGAACGTCGACTGCAGAACGGAGCTGATGCTCACGGCATCGCCCGACTTGTCCATTCGGGAGATCTCGAAGATCTGCCGCTCCGCTTCGTCGAGCAGGTCCTTCGCGTCGAGTTCGTTGTCGTAGGCACGACGCGCGACGTCGAGACAGGTCTCCAGGAGACGCCGCTGCACGGCCTTCTCCCGGACGATCTCCGCGTGGTGCACGACACCCGCCGCGGTGACCACGCACTCCATCAGGTCCAGCAACTGCGCGTGCCCGCCGGCGTCGTCGAGGCGCCCGATGCGCGAGAGCTCTTCGCCGACCACGATCGGGTCGGTCGCGTGACGTCCGTTGAACGACGCGACGATCGTCTCGAAGATCACCTGGTGGCGCGGCAAGTAGAAATCCTCGGGCTTGAGGAACGCCACGTCGGCGACGGCATCGGAATGCAGGAGCAACGCGCCGAGCACGGAGCGCTCCGCTTCCAGGTTCTGGGGCACACCACGCCCTTCGAAGGTCTGCTTGAAGTCCACCATCGCGCTACAGGGCGCCCCTCCTTAGCGAGGCGATCGACCGACGCAAGGACACGCTCCGTGGATGGCGTGTGGGAAACGGTGGACGAACTGGGGACGCCGGTCCGCGATGCCCGCATCGGCGGGCGACGCACGCATCACGCGAGAACACGACCCTGCGTCGCGTCGCCTTCGAGTTCGACGACGCCGCGCGCCGCCAGCTGCGTGAGCAGATCGATCGCCTGCGCGTAGTCGATGCGCAAACGCCGCTGCAAGAGCGAAGCACTCACGCGGCGCGTGCCTTCGAGCAGGTCCATCGCTTCGGCGATCAGACCCTCGTCGACTCCGCCATCGAAGAGCCCTTGCTGGCGCACGGCGGGCGACTCGTTCGTCGGAGGCAAAGCGGATTCCTGCGCGCCACGAACCGGAACATGCGGCTCCGGCCGCGGGATGTCGACGATCGGCTCGGCTGTGGCCGCCGGCTCCGCCTCGTCGATGGCCGAAGCGAAGTCGAGCTCGAGGGAGGGCGTCGCTCGCGCGGTCGCCGCATCGGCGGGTTCGAGAGCCTCGTCGACGTCCGCGGGTTCGACCGGCACGCCGTGCACGGACTCTTCCAACGAACGCATCGCGACGTCGCGCTCCGCTGCGACAGCCTCGTCGGCGAGCGGTTCGCCCGCCATCGACGCCGCGGGCTCCCACCAGGGCTCGGGTTCGTCGCGATGCGCGGCGGGCTCTTCGTCGCCGTTCGAGGGCGCCGCGCCGACGTCGCCCGTCCCGTCGAACAGGGGCGCATTCGAGTCTTGCACCGGAGCGAACGGCTCCGGCACCGCTTCGGTGCGGGGCGTGGGCATCAGCGCCCCGAGCCCGCGAAGATGGTCGGTGACCGCGGTCTCGACGCCGCCTTCGGGGATCGGACCCGCACGGCGCAGGCGCTCGAAGCTGTCGCTGAAGAAGAAGTCCGTCGCGAGCAGCAGCGCCGCGAACGTCATCGCCCACACGAGCACGATGCTCGGCAGGTAGCCGACCGCGGACACGAGCGCGCCGGCGAGCCAGGCGCCGAGCTGCCCCTTGTTGGGCGCCGGCGTCACCCCGCCATCGCCGAGGTTGAGCAGGACACCGAGCATCACCGCCAGCAACGCGATGCGGCCGAGGCGCACGAGGGGCCGCTCGATCGAGCCCACCACGAACCAGATCGTGCTCCACGTGACGACGAGCAGGAAGAAGATCACCGCCGGCGCGAGCCCGAGGGCGCGGTAGAGACCGGCGATCAACACCTGCAGCGGAGCCGTCGGATGCACCACCGCGTAGTTCAGGTGGTAGTAGACGAGCGCGGAGATGCTGAAGACGGAGACCCCGATCGGCAGCAGGGGCCACAGCCATTCCGCCGCCGTGCGGGGCGAACCTTCCGAAACGGCGATGCCTCGCCCTGCTGTGTCCAGCGTGCTCACGGTTGCTGCCCCTCCCGGGCGTTGTCGATGTCCTCCGGCGCGACCGGACGACGCCAAGCGAATCTACCGCTCGACGCGACGAGCCACAAGCGATGGGGAACGACGCCTCACGCGTTGGCCTCGGATTCCGCGCCGTCGCCGCCGTCGCTTCGCGACGCTTCGGCATCCGCAACCGCGGGCTCGGGCGCGACGGGCCGGTCACGCGCATCCTCGGGCAGCGCGCCGCTGCCCGCGCCTTCGTCGCCCGCACCTTCGTCGCCTGTCGTGTTCTCCGCGTCGCTCTCTGCCTCGCCCTCCGCGTCGGCGAGTGCGGCTTCCATCTGCTCTTCGCGCGCCTGCCACTCCTCGAGCGTCATCAGCACGTCGCGCGACTTGCTGCCGACGAACGGACCGACGAGGCCGTCCTCCTCCATCAGCTCGAGCAGACGCGTCGCCCGCGTGTAGCCGACCGCGAGCGCCCGCTGCAGCAGCGTCGCCGAACCGCGCTGCTGGCCGAGGACGATCTCGACCGCCTCGCGGTAGCGCTCGTCGCGATCCGCGATCGACGGCCTCGAACTGCTCTGCGTCTGCACGAGGGCGGGGTTGAAGTCCGGCTCCTGGCCGTGCTCCTCCAGGAAGCGCACGACGGCGTGCATCTCGTCGTCGGCGACGAACGTGCCCTGCGCGCGCAGCAGCGCGCCGCCGCCCGGTGGCATGTAGAGCATGTCACCGAAGCCGAGCAGCTTCTCGGCGCCATTCGCGTCGAGGATGACGCGCGAGTCGATGCGGCGGTTCACCTTGAACGCGATCTGGCAAGGCAGGTTGGCCTTGATGATGCCCGTGATCACCTCGCTGCTCGGGCGCTGCGTCGCCAGGATGACGTGCATGCCGACCGCGCGCGACTTCTGCGCGAGCCGCTGGATCAGCTCCTCGACCTCGTTCTGCGCGACGTTCATCAAGTCGGCGAACTCGTCGATCACGATGACGATGTACGGCAGATGCACGCGCTCCGGGTCCGGCTCGCGGTTCAAGCGCTTCTGCAGCTCCTGCTGCCCGAGGCGGTTGTAGTTGCGGATGTGGTTCACGCCCGCCGCGGACAGCAGCGCGTAGCGGTTCTCCATCTCGTCGACCGCCCACTGAAGGACGCCCGGCGCCTTCTTCATGTTCGTGACGACGTCGCAGCAGAGATGCGGCACGCGCTTGTACGCCTGCAGTTCGACCATCTTCGGGTCGACGAGGATCAACTTCACCTGGCTCGGCGTGCGCGTCATCAACACGGAGAGCAGGATCGTGTTGATGCACACCGACTTGCCGGAGCCCGTCGTGCCGGCGATCAGGAGGTGCGGCATGCGCGCGAGGTCCTCCACGATCGAATTGCCCGCGACGTCCTTGCCGAGGTAGAGCGGGATCGCGAGCGACTCGGAGCGACCGAACTGCTCGAGCAGGTCGCGCATGAACACCTTCTGCCGCTCGGCATTCGGCACTTCGACGCCGATCGTGTCCTTGCCGGGGATCGGCGCCACGACGCGCACGGACACCGCCTTCAGCGCCGCCGCGAGGTCCGACTCGAAGCCCGCGACCTTGTTGACGCGGATGCTCTCCGCGAGGCGCAACTCGTACTGCGTGACCGCCGGACCGACCGACGCGGCGACGATCTCGGCCTGGATGCCGAAGTGCGCGAGCTTCTGCACGATTGCCTGCCCGCCGCGCGAGAGGACCTCCGACGTGGCGCTGAGATCGTTCGTCGCCGCCTCCTGGAAGAGTTCGATCGGCGGGAACGGATAGGCCTCGTCGAACGGCAGGTTGTTCTGGCCGGAAGCCTTCTTCTTGGGCTTCGGCTTCGGCGGCTGCTTCGGCCGCGCGATCACCACGGGAACCGGTACGGCGGGAGCCGGCGCGGGCGCCTCGACTTCCGGGTCGTCGCGCTCGTCGTCGAACGGCGTGTCCTTGTCGCCGTCGGCGCTGCCGACCTGGCCCGCAGCCTTCTTCTTCCCGACCGGCTCGTCGTCGCCGATGCCGCGCGATCCTGCGGCCTCGTCGTCTGCATCGACCGCGCCGGTGTCCCCGTCCTGCGCCGCCGCGGCCTTCGCCTTGCGCCCGCGCCGCCGACCCGCCGCTTCCGACCTCTCCTCCTCGTCCGTGTCCGTGTCCGCGATCCCGCCCGCGGCCCCCTTGGCCGCGTCGGCGTCCACGACCGGCGCTTCGGTGCGTTCGGGTTCGGTCGCGACCGTCGGACGACGGCGGCGGCGCGGTTCGCGCACACCGTCGTCCTCCGCCGCGCCTTCGTCGTCGAGCGACACACCGGCGGTCGCGGGACGGGGCCACAGGCGGCGGCGCATCGCATCGACCGCGCCGAACATGCGCAGCAGCATCTGCGAGAACATCCACTCGGTGGCGATCAGCAGCGAAACGAGCGCGCCGAAACCGACGAACAGCAGGCGACCCGTTCCGCCGAACGCCGCCTCGAGGCGCGGCGACACGAACGCGCCGAAACGCCCGCCGGCGCCGTACGGGGTGGTGTTGCCGAAGCCGGCCGCACCGTCCGAGCCGGCGAACAGGATCGCGCACATCGCGGCGAACACGACGACCCCGAGAGCTTTCAGCACGACGCGCTCCGTGCGTCTGCCGAGGAACAACTGCACGGCGGCGAGGAGCAGCAGGACGAACGGCAGCCACCCGGCGTAGCCGAGGGAACACGTGAAGCCGAACGCGAGGTAGTAGCCGACCGAGCCGCCGTAGTTGACGCCGTCCGTCGGCACAGGACCGTCGAGACTCGCGAGGCGGAACGTCGCGAGTGACAACATCGCGAACAGCGAGAAACCGCACAGCGCGAGCGCCAGGACTTCCCGCGCACGCTGGGACAGCCCCGGCCGCGGCGCGTCTTCGAGGGGAACGAAGCGCGTGCCGCGCTTCTTCGTAGCCGCTTCGGACTCCTTGCCGGTGTCGCCCTTGCTCACGAGGTCCGTCCCTTGTTCCAGAGTTCCGTCGCCAGCGCGACGACACGCGCCGCCGCCTGTTCCTTGCCCAGTCTCGGCAACGCTTCGTCCGGCCCGTCGCGGGTACACAGGACGAACTCGCCGTCGCCGCTGCCGATCGTGTCGTGCAAGTTCACGACGACCGCATCGAGGTCCTTCTTGCGGAGCTTCTCGCGACCGCGCGCGATCGCCCGCGGCATGCCCGCCGACGTCGACTCCAACGCGAATCCGACGACGACCCGACGCCCCTTCTTCGCGGCGAGACCGGCGACGATGTCCGGATTCGGCACCAGAACGAGCGTGGTCGGGCCCGGCGCGCGTGGCGGCTTGCCGGCGGCTCGTTCCGCGGGGCGCCAGTCCGACACGGCCGCTGCAGCGATCGCGATGTCAGCGTTCTCGAACACCGACTCGGCAGCGGCCTGCATCTGCAGCGCCGACACCACCGGCATCACCGACGCTCCGACGGGCGGCTCGACCTCGACCGGCCCCACGACCAGCGTCACTGCGTGACCGGCGTCCAAGGCCGCGCGAGCGAGCGCGCACCCCATCCGCCCCGAGCTCGCGTTGCTCAGGAAACGAACGTCGTCGAGGTACTCCCGCGTCGGTCCGGCCGTGATCAAGATGGAGGCCATGCCCTCGACACGGAGTCGAACTTGGAACCAGTATCCGCCACGCGTCCTATCGTAGTAACGATCTGTCGCCGAGGGAGAAAAAACACTTCGCAGCCTCTACGAAAGCGCCGTTGGATTCGCCCGTGCATGTTCGTCCCGTGAACCTTCTCCGCCGCGCCGCGATCGTGTCACCGATGCTGGTCGCGGCATGCTGGTCGCCGACGGCGAATCGCGACTCGGCGGACGCGCAGGTCTACTCGATCCTCGCGAAAACGGCGCAGACAGTCACGGGCGAGGCGCGCCCGTTCGCGGTCGAACGACCCACCGACACGCTGCGGCGGCGGCTCGCCGACAAACCGGGCCCGTCGCGCCTGACGCTGACGCAGGCGCTCGACGTCGCGGCGGAGAACAGCCGCGAGTTCCAGCGACAGAAGGAACAGCTCTACCTCGCGGCACTGAACCTGACCCGCAGCCAACACGACTTCGTGTTCCGGTTCGGCGGCGGCGGCAACGCGGAAGTCGCGGGGCAGAGCGACGAGACGGCGGATGCGGCGATCGGCGACGACCTGTCGGCATCCGCGACGAGCGTGACCGGCACGCGCCTCGTCGCGAGCTTCGCGAACACCTTCCTGCGGTCGGTCATCCACGGCGGCAGCTTCGACGGCAGCTCGATCCTGAACCTCACGCTGACGCAGCCCCTGCTGCGCGGCGCCGGCCGGCGGATCGTGCGCGAGCCGCTGACCCAGGCGGAGCGCGATGTCGTCTACGCAATGCGCGACTTCGAGCGCTTCCGCGCCGACTTCGCGACGAGCGTGGTCGGCGACTACTGGAACGTCGTGGCCCAGGTGGCCGACCTCGCCAACGTGGAAGCGAACTACCAGAGCCTCGCCCAGTCGCGGGAACAGATCGAAGAGCTGTACCGCGCCGGACGACGCACGATCACCGACCTCGGCCGCGCGAAGCAGAGCGAGTACTCCGCCGACGCCCAGCGTGTCGCGGCGAAGAACCGACTGCAGACCTCGCTCGATCGTTTCAAACTCACGCTCGGCCTGCCGGTCACGGCCGAACTCGATCTCGACTCGGCCGAGCTCGACCAGGTGAAGGCGAGGGGCGTCGAAGCGGTCCAGATCGACGAGCGCGCGGCCGTCGACCTCGCCCTGGAGCGGCGGTTCGACCACCGCACCGCGGTCGACGAAGTCGAGGACGCGGGCCGGCGCATTCTCGTCGCCGAGGACGCACTGACGATGGCGCTCGACTTCTCCGTGGCGCTCAACGTGCCTTCGGAGTCGGGCAAGGGCCTCAATCTCGACTGGTCGCGCGTCAACTGGGCGGCCGGCTTCGAGCTGGACCTCGCTCTCGACAAGCTCGCCGAACGGAACGCCTACCGCAGCTCGCTGATCGCCTTCGACGCGGCGATCCGGGCACGCGAGGCGAGCGGCGACCAGATCGCCGCCGACGTCCGCAGCTCGCTGCGCAACATCCGCAGCGCGATGGACACCTACCGCATCCAATCCGTCGCGGTCGACCTCGCGACGCAGCGCGTCGAAGCCACGACCGATCTCTACGATGCCGGACGTGTCGAGGCGCTCGAGAAGCTGGACGCCCAGGACGCGCTCCTGCAGGCTCAGCTCGACCTCACGCGCGCGACGGTGGACTACGCGATCGCCCGCCTCCAGTTGATGAACGACCTCGAGGGCATCCGCCTCGAATCCCACGGGCTGCGCTTCGACCAGGCGCTGCCGATGCCGCAGCCGAAGACCGCCGAGTGAACGTCATGACCCGCTCCCGCTTCTCCGCGATCGCCGTCGCGCTCGCCCTTCTCGCCGCTTGCGGGGGCTCCTCGGGCTCCGAGGCCGCCCTCGACGCGAAGGTCTTCGTGGTGAAGACGGACGACCTCCCGATCGTGGTGAAGGAGAACGCCGAACTGCAGGCCCTGCGCGAGACGATCGTTCGCTCCGAGGTCGAAGGCCAGGCGACGATCATCTTCATCATCCCGGAAGGGACGGTCGTGAAGCAGGGCGAGCGCCTCGTCGAACTCGATGTCAGCGAGCTCGTCGAGAAGGCCGCCAACCAGGCGATCTCCGTCGCGAAGGCCGAGGCGGCGCTGAAGCAGGCGCGGAAGGAGAAGGAGATCCTCGAAAAGGAGCTGACGACCAACCGCACGACCGCGGAGTCGAAGCTGCGCATCGCGGAGATGGAGCTGGAGAAGCTCCTCGGCCGACGTGGCGGCGAGAAGAGGAGCGAGAGCAAGAACGGCGAGATGCTGAAGAAGCTGCAGGCGTTGGTCGACACGCCGCCGGCGGAACCGCTCGCCAGCGATCCGGATGCCGGCGCCGACGCGCCGGCGACGGCGCAGGTCGATCCGCGAACCTACGTCGGGCTCGTCGACAAGGTGCAGCAGCTGCTCGCCGTCGACGGCGACAGCACCGGCGCCCTCGACCGCGACATGGGCGAGATGGCGAACAAGATCCTGCAGCAGGTCGACCAGATCCGCCTCGCGATGGCCGACCTCAAGGTGAAGGAGGACACGTTCACCCACAGCCGCCGGCTCGCGAAGAAGCAGTTCATCACGCGCAACGAGCTGGAGAAGGACCAGCTCGCGTGGCAATCGCAGGTCTCCAAGGTCACGCTCGCCTGGAACGACCTCGACCTGCTCGTCAACTACACGCTCGCGAAGGAACGCATCCAGCTCACGCAGGACCGCGACAACGCCTCGCTCGAAGTCGACCGCGTGAAGGGTTCGAACGAAGCGCTCGAGATCAAGGCCGACAGCGATCTCGACAGCAAGGAGAAGGAGTTCGGCCTCGCGAAGGAGCGCCTCGAGAACCTGCAGCGCCAGATCAAGAGCGCCGTGATCCACGCGCCGACGCCGGGCACCGTCGTCTATGCGCGCCTGGACCGCAACCGCGGCGGCGGCGAGGCGGTGCGCGAAGGCGTGCAGGTCCGCGAGCGCCAGGAACTCATCATCCTGCCGGACACGACGAAGATGCGCTGCGTCGTGAAGGTCCAGGAAGCGCAGGTCGACAAGGTGACGCGCGGGCAGGCGGCCACGGTCGTCGTCGAAGCGTTCCAGGGCGAATCGTTCCCGGGGCGCGTGTCCACCGTCGCGCCGGTCGCCGACAGCAACAGCGGCTGGATGACGAGCGATCGCAAGGTCTACACGACGATGGTCGAACTCGACACCGACAACCCCGACGGGCGCCTGCGTTCCCGCATGGCGGCGAACGTGACGATCATGGTCGAGACCGTGAAGAACACGCTGCCCATCCCGCTGCAGGCCGTCGCGCGCGACCGGTCCGTCAACTACGTCTGGAAGGAAGGGCCGAACGGCCCGGTTGCGACCGTCGTGAAGGTGGGCCGCCAGAACTCGGAGCGCGTCGAGATCCTCGAAGGAGTGAGGGACGGCGACCGCGTCCACCTGAAGGAGCCCGCCGGCGTGCAGCCGCCCAAGTTCGAGCAGCCCGTCGTGGCGGTACCGGCAGCGGCGGCGCCGACCACGGCAGGCGCCGACGGCGCGCGACCCGACGCCAACGGTCCCGGCGGAACCAGCGGAACCGGCCGGCGCAACCCGGGCGCTTCGATGAAGAAGCTCGCGGAGATGTCCGCGACGGAGCTCGAGGAGTACAAGGGTCGCCTCGACATGATGCAGGGCATGGTCGATCGCATGCGCGACGGCGGCAACGCGGACGGCGCGGCCGAGGCCGAAGCAGCGATCAGCGGCCTGCGGAAAGCCCTCGAGTCGAACGATCTGGCGGCGGGCCAGGTGCACCAGGACAAGCTGCGTACCCTGATGCGCGCCGCGATGCCCCGCCGCAACGGCGGCGGAAACGGCAATGGCGGCGGTGGCCCGCCCGGCGACGGCGGCGGTTCGCGCGGCGAACGCGGCAACTGAACGCGCGACGAATGGCCGCCATGGACGACCGCCCGGTGATCGCCGAGTTCGCCGACGTGCACCGTCACTACGTGATGGGCAAGAACGTCGTGAAGGCCCTGAACGGCGTGTCCGTGCAGGTCCGCAAGGGCGACTACCTCGCGATCATGGGGCGCTCCGGCTCGGGCAAGAGCACGATGCTGAACATCCTGGGCGGCCTCGACCGTCCGACGTCGGGCGCGTATCGCGTCGGCGGCCGAGACGTGAGCAAACTGAACGACGACGACCTCTCCGACGTACGCGGACGCGAGATCGGGTTCATCTTCCAGTCCTTCAACCTCATCCCGCAGCTGACCGTGCTCGAGAACCTCGAGGTGCCGCTCTTCTACCAGGGGCGCGTCGGCGCGGAGTCGCGCAAGAAGGCGGAGTACCTCGCTGGTCGCGTCGGTCTGTCGGGCCGCCTCGAGCACAAGCCGATGGAGCTTTCCGGCGGCCAGCAGCAGCGCGTCGCGATCGCACGGGCGCTGATGAACGACCCGTTGTTCCTCCTCGCCGACGAGGCGACGGGCAACCTCGACAGCAACACCGAGAAGGAGATCCTCGACCTGTTCGACGACCTGCGACCGGATGGCGTCACGATCGTCATCGTGACGCACAACCCGAAGGTCGCCGAGCGCGCGGATCACACGCTGTGGCTGAAGGACGGTCAGGTCGAGAAGCTCGTCGACAACCGCGCGGCGGCGCGCGACGGAGACGCGCCGTGATCCGCGACTCGATGCGCATGGTGACCCTCGGGCTGAAGAGCCTGATGCTGCACAAGCTGCGCAGTTCGCTGACCACCGCGGGCATCCTGTTCGGCGTCGCGTCGGTCATCGCGATGCTCGCGGTCGGTGAGGGAGCGTCGCAGGAGACGCTCGATCAGTACCGCGCGATGGGCGTCTCCAACGTCCTGATCCGCAGCACGAAGCCCGAGGAGACGCAGCAGACGTCGTCGACGTCGTCGAGCTGGAGCATCCTCGGCTACGGCATGACCTACGCGGAGGCCGATCGCATCCAGAACCTGCTTCCCCAGGCGACCGTCGTGCGCGTCCGTGAGTTCCAGCGCGGCCTGATGCACGGCGAGAACTGGGCCTCGAAGATGATCGTAGGCACCGAGGTGGCCTTCCTCGACGTCGCGAACCTCCGGATCAAGGAAGGGCGCTGGCTGACGGAGCTCGATCAGCAGCACCAGGCGAACGTGTGCGTTCTCGGCGCGAGCATCGCGAAGGCGCTGTTCCCGCTCGAGAACCCGCTGGGGCAGACCGTGCTCGCCGGAGTCGAGGACCGCTTCGAAGTGGTCGGTGTGCTCGACACGCAGGGGCGCGCGGCGAGCCCGAACGGCTTCACGCTGGACGAGTGCGTCTACGTGCCGATGAGCAGCTCGCGGCGCCGGTTCGGGGACGTCGTGCGCAATCCGTCGACGAACCGATGGGAGTCGGTCGAACTGCACGAGGTCAAGGTCAAGCTGCCGAGTTCGGACCAGGTCGAAGACGCTGCCGCCGTGCTGCGTTTCATGTTGCAGCCCGCGCATGCGACGAAGGGCGACTTCGAGATCACCGTCCCGCTCGAACTGCTGCGCCAGGAGGAGAAGCAGCGGCGCATGTTCAACCTCGTGCTTGCCGTGATCGCGTCGATCAGCCTGCTGGTCGGCGGCATCGGCATCATGAACGTGATGCTCGCGACGGTCACCGAACGCACCCGCGAGATCGGCATCCGGCGCGCGCTCGGCGCGAAGAAGAAGCACATCGTGCAGCAGTTCCTCGTCGAGGCCGGCGTGCTCTCGGCACTCGGCGGCGTCGTCGGAGTCGGCCTCGGCCTGATCGTGCCGGAGGCGATCACGTACTGGTTCGGCCAGAAGACGTCGGTGATGGCGACACATGTGATCCTCGCGTTCGGGATCTCGGCCGCGGTCGGTGTCGTGTTCGGCCTCTACCCGGCGTGGCGCGCAGCGAACATGGATCCTGTCGAAGCGCTGCGCCACGAGTGAGGCGCGGCACCGCGCGATCAAGGCGACGCGACCCTCACGCCGAAGCAGATGCCCTTGGCCACCGCGGCCCGGCGCTCAGGCGCGAGCGGAGCTCGTCGCCTGCAGGCGGCGCCTGCGCCATCCTCACGTCTTCTGGGCCACGTGCTTCTCGACGAGCTCGATGAGTTCGTCCGGCTCGAAGGGCTTTCGGAAGTAGTCGGCGGCCCCCATCTCCGTGCTCTTCTGGTGGCCGCGCGAGTGCTCGCGCGCCGTGAAGATCACCACGGGGATCCCGGCCGTCGCCGGATCTCGCTTCAGGCGCGTCAACGTCTCCCACCCGTCGATGCCCGGCATCATGATGTCGAGCAGGATCAGGTCGGGCGCCTGTGCCTTCGCCTTGCCGATGCCGTCCTCGCCGTTCGTGGCGGATTCGACCCGGAACCCCGCGGCCTCGAGCACCATCTGGGTGGAGACGATGATCAGCTTCTCGTCTTCGATGATCAGGACGGTTCTTTGCATGACACTCTCTCTTGCGGACTCCCGGCCGCTCCGGCCGCCGCCGCCTCCGCCGTCGGGCGGTGGAGCGGCAACATGAAAGAGAAATCGGCTCCGCGACCCAGTTGGCTGGAGACTTCGATGCGACTCCCGTGCGCTTCGACGATGCCGCGCGCCACGAACAGGCCGAGGCCGGCGCCGCCGTGGTGGCGCGTGAGCGGATCCTCGACCTGGAAGAACTTCTCGAAGATTCGCCGTTGGTACCGGGGGTCGATGCCGATTCCGTCGTCGGCGACGCCGAACCGGAGGCCGCCGTCCGCGGTGCGTTCGATGCGAACTTCGACAGTGCCCCCGTCCCTGGCGAACTTCACCGCATTCTCCACCAGCGCCTGGCACGCGCGGCGCAGGTCGGCGCGATCGGCGAACAGGCACGCCTCGGTCGTGTCGGCCCGGAACGTCAACGTTATCCGCCGATCGCGCGCCGGCTGCTCGAACGGCAGCAGCAGGCCCGTGGAGAACTCGGCGACCGTCACCACTTCGCGGTCCTGGCCGTAGTCGGCAGACTCGAGGTTGCCGAGGTTGATCAGCTTGTCGATCTGGTGCTCGAGGCGAACGGACTGTTCACGGATCGACTCGCACGCGCGGCGCTGTCTGTCGTCGAGCTTGCCGAGCGATCCCTTGGCCAGCATCGTCGAGAACGTCTTGATGCCGGTCAGCGGCGTGCGCAGTTCGTGCGCGACGATCGACAGGTACTGGTTCTTCAGCTGGTCCGTCTTGAAGTCCGCGGTGACGTCGCGAAGGAGCGTGATGACACCGCACGGTTCGCCGCGGTGGTCCTGCGCGAACCTGGTCGTGCACTTGACGTAGAGGAGGTCGTGCTGGCTGTGATGGACCTCGACGGTGCGGGCGAACTCCTTGCCCTTCGCCGTGCGCCGCTGATCCGCGATCAGCGTCTGCAGCAGGTCACCGCCCCCCTCGATCGCATCGAGCGGTTTGCCGGCCGCGACGAGGGCGCGCACACCGAGCAGGTCCTCGGCGGCGGAGTTGAGCAGCACGACGTTGCCGGCCCGTCCGACGAAGACGACACCGTCCATGATGCTGCTGATCGTCGTCATGCGATTCGTCGGGACGACGAGTCACGGCTGCGGCGGGCGGGAGACCGGAACCTGCCCCCCTGCGCCCGGGCCAGCGAGACGCGTCACTTCGTGTTCGCGGTCTTGATCGCGGCCAGCGCGTCGTCTTCCTTCTCGAAGATCGACAGATGCTTGCTGATGCGCATGATCTCGAAGATCTTGACGATGAACGGCTTGATGTTGCTCAGGTAGAGCTTCGCGTTGCGCGACGACGTGACGTTGTTGGCAACGATGATCAGGCCGACGCCGCAGCTGTCGATGATCTTGACGTTGTCGAGGTTGAGCACGAAGTGCTGGAAGCCGTCTTCGATCTTGCTGCTGATCGTCTCCTTCAGCGATTCCTTCAGTGCGTCGGTGACGTAGAAGTTCAGGCTGCGATCGTTGAACGAGATGATGACGGTCTTGTCGTCCTTCAGCGCGGTGACCGAGAGGCCCTGGCTCTTCTTCCCTACGATTTCCATGGCGTTCCTTCGATGGATGGGGCGCGCCAGGTTCCACGGCGCGCGCACTCGATCCATCGACCTGCCCGGCCCGCAGAGTTGAGCTTCGCCGCGAAAAAAGAAGGGGGTCGCCGAAGGCAAGCCGCGCCGGCGCGCCGACAGGGACGCGGCACTCAGCCGCCCGTGGCATCGGCCTCGCGGTAACGCAACGCGACGTTCGCGCGACCGATGAGGGCGAGCAATTGCGGGCATTTCCTGAGCCCGAGCTGGTTGGCCTTGTTGGCGACGCTCGCGACGCTGCGGCCGAGTTCGCGAGCCACCGTCAGGTTGTCCCGGTCGGGATAGAGCGCCTGGAGCCGCTCGACCTGCGCCGGGGTCCAGCGCGGCATTTCCTGGCGGCGCGCCCCTTCCCCCGCCGCGACGACCTGTCGCGCGCTCTGCGCCGCGAACCGCTTGTCCTTCGCGAGACACAGGCTCTGCGCCATCGCCGCGACGTCGGCACGCGACCGCGCCAGCGCGACCTCCAGGTCGTCGTCCGAACGCGTGCCGTAGAAGTCCCTCAGGGCGTGCACCTCCTCACGGGTCCACGGCCCTTGCCGAGGGCGCGCACGCAGCTCCTGCACGCGCTTCCGTACCTCGACGAGAGGGCGCCCGAGCATCGGGGCGAGCAGCCGCGGATCGACCGCGCCCCAGCACTCGCGCAAGCGGCCGTCGTCGCTCGCCGTCCAGGCACCCCGGCGCGGCGGAACGCGCAGCAGTTGCATCGCCTTCTTGAAGACGCTCGACTCGGTCCGGCGCAGCAGCAGCGCGGTGTCCGCCACTCCCCGCCGCGGCATCAACTGGCGCAGGCGCTCCATCTCCTGCACCGACCAGTTGCCGCGGCGGAGCGGTCGCGCGGTCACGACCGGCGCTCCTCCGGTGTCCCGGCCAGTTGCCGCGTCCACCGCACGAGGATCTCGTCGCGCACCAGTGCACGGACGGCTGTCGTCGACTGCAGCGCCAGCGCCCGAGCAGCCAGGTCGCGGCACTCGCACTCGGTGAAGCTGCGCAGCATCAGGCGGACGCGTGGCAGGAACACGGGCGCCATCGACAGCTCGCGGAACCCGAGCCCGATCAGCAAGGGCGTGAACAGGTGGTCCCCGGCGATCTCGCCGCAGATCGACACACCCTTGCCCGCCGAGTTCGCCGCATCCGCGATCTGCTTCAGGACCCGCAGCACGCCCGGGTGGAACGGGTCGTACATCTTGGCAACCCGCTGGTTGTCGCGATCGACCGCGAGCAGGTACTGCACGAGGTCGTTGGTGCCGACCGAGACGAAGTCGCAGAGCGGCAGGACGTCGGGCAGCACGGACACGAGGACTGGCACTTCGACCATCGCGCCGAGTTCGATGGTCGCGTCGTGCGGGACACCATTCGCCTTCAGATCCGCGACGAGCTGCCCCATCACTTCGCGACAACGCGCGACCTCGTTGCGCGTCGTCACCATCGGCAACAGGATCCGCGCATGCCCGTGCGCGCTCGCCCGCAGGATGGCGCGCATCTGCGAGTACAGGATGTCCGGCCAGTCGAGGCAGAGGCGAATGCCGCGCCATCCGAGGACCGGATTGCGCTCGTCGGGCATCTTGAAGTAGCCGAGCGGCTTGTCGCCACCGACGTCGAGCGTGCGGAACGTCACCGGCTTGCCTTCGGCGCCGATCATCGCGCGGCTGTACATCGCGACCTGCTCGTCCTCGGTCGGGAACTGCCTCCGCTCCATGAACGCGAACTCCGTGCGGAAGAGGCCGATCCCCGCGATCGACTCCGGCTCGAGGCTGTCGAGGTCGCGAACGCCTTCGACGTTCGCCATCAACTGCACCGCGACGCCGTCCTGCGTGACCGAAGGCTGGAATCGCAGTTCCGAGAGCCGGCGATCGATCGCCACCTGCTCGGCCCGCATCCGTTCGTAGTCCTGCAACTGCTCCGGCGTCGGGTCGAGGATCACGAGCCCGGCGTCCCCGTCGATGATCGCGACCGTGCCCGTCTGGGACTCGAGCATGATCTGCTCGATCCCGACGACCGACGGAATGCCGAGGGACCGCGCGAGGATCGCACCGTGCGAGTACTTGCCGCCGTGCTCGGTGACGATGCCGCGGATGTGGGCCCGGTCGAGGATGCCGGCGTCGCTCGGCAGGAACTCCTCCGCTGCGAACAGGTAGTCGATCCCGTTGGCCGTGTACTTGCCGCGCTCGGTCGCCAACAGCGCGCCGACGAGCTGACGACCGATGTCGCGCAGGTCCGCCGCGCGTTCGCGCATCGCGGCGTTCTCCATCGCGGCGAAGCAAGCCTCGTAGCGAGCGATCACCCGCTGCAGCGCCACTTCGAGGTTGACGTGGTGCTGCACGATCTCGGACTCGACATCCTTCTGGAACGTCGGGTCGTGCAGGATCGCGAGCTGCGCGTCGTAGATGCGCGCATCGTGCGTCGCGATGGCGCCGGACAGCTCCTTCTGGAGCGCCATCAGGTCCGCGGCGACTTCGGCGATCGCACACTGGAACCGCGCGCGCTCAGCCGCCAGACCGTCGGGTGCGACCTTCCACGTCGGGATGTGATCGAGCGCCGCATGGAAGTGGACGATCGGCGCGATCGCCACACCTGGGGCCGCAGCGATGCCTTTCAGTTTGCGAGCCATCCGTGCCATGCCGTTTTCCGGGACGGTGCCGCAGTTTGCAACATGGCCGCTTCATCTGATCGTCACTGCGAGCCGATCGACGGCACGGGGCCGACGAGCATCACCATGAAGAACGCGCCAGAGTCCAAGAACACGACCGACGATCTGCCGACCTTCCTGCACGCGGGCGGAGCCACCGACGCGAACGCGGAGGGCGGCAGTCCGAACGACACCGAGAGTCTCGACGGAGAGGGCGACTCGACGGAGCCTGGAGCGACGACCGCGCCGGACCCGACGGACGCGGGCGAGTCGAGCGGTCATGGAACGCCCACGACCGACATCGGGCGGCCGCCGCGCAACCGCAAGGAACGCACCGCGAACGCGGGTTCCGGCAGCATCGGCGGTCTCCTGTTCGGCGCGGCACTGGTCGCCGCGGCCGTGGTCCTCGGGGTCGCGCCCATCGCACCCGCCGCGCTCGAGTCGCTGTCACGCCTGGGCGTCTCGTCCGCCACGCTGCTGGTCGCCGGAGTCGTGTTCCTCGCCGCTGGATCCAACCGTCGCCACATCGCGGCACTCCAGGGCCGGGTCGACGACCTCGGCGGCAACACCGAAGACGTGACGAGCCTGCGCGAAGGCATGCAGTTCCTCGTCGAATCGCAGCACGCGAGCAACGAACGCCCGCCGGCAGCCGGTGAGGAGCTCCAGCACGTGCTGATCGCGCTCCAGCGCCAGGACGAGAAGATCAACAACCTCACGAAGGCCATCAAGATGTACGGCAAGCCCTTGATGGAGATCTCCGGCCAGGGCACGGAGTTGTCGGGCGCGATCACGCACATCCGCACGGCGGTCGAAGCGGGCAACGAAGCCGCGAAGCAGACCTTCGGCCGGATGGAGAAGCAGCTCGAAGCCCAGCTCGAGGCCCAGACCGCACCGAGCAAGGACGCGGCGGCGATCCAGGCGTCGCTCCAGAAGCTGCACGCGACGATGGAGGCCGTGCAGAAGAAGACCGGGACGATGCCGACGCTCGAGCCGTTGCAGCAGCAGGTCGGCCGACTCGAGGTCGCGGTCGCCGCGATCGCGCAGCGCGTCGAGGACAACGAACTCCGCAAGAGCCTGCTGCGCCTCGAGGACGCCACGCAGAAGTCCCGCGAAGACGTGCAGCAGCTCCTGCGCGGCGACGGCCTGCAGAAGGCCACGAGCCAGCTCCAGGAACGCCTCGACAAGGCCACGGGCCGCCTCAGCGACGGCCTCACGCAGATGCGCGACGGCCACCTCGGCGGTCTCGAGTCGTCGCTGCGCGAGATCCAGCGCGAAGTGAGCGGCGTCGCGACCAGCGTCGCCCAGATCCAGGCTGCCGTGAAGGCCGGCGGCGGGCGCGCGGCAGCCGCACCGACCGCGGCGGCCACGCCGATCGCGGCGCCGACACCGGCACCCGCACCGGCTGCTCCGACCACGCCGGCGGTGCCGGCGGCGGCGAGCGATGCGGCGGGCAACACGGCGTACCAGACGGGCACCCGTTCGAGCGCCGGCAAGAACGTTCTCGGCGCCATCGCGAAGCTGAAGCAGATGAAGACGTGAGTTCGCCCGACGCCGCCCGGTAGCCTCACGACCATGGCCGAGCTCGTCGACCCCGCGCGCTGTCCGTTGTGCGGCGGCCGCAACGACTGCGCGCTGGCGGATCCGGCGCGCGGTTCCGCGTGCGCCGACTGCTGGTGCTCGCAGGTGACCTTCGATCGCGAACTGCTGCAATGCGTGCCGGACTCCGCCGCCGGCAAGGCGTGCATCTGCCGGAACTGCGCCACCCGCCCCGATCGCCCCTCCGCCGAACCACCATGGAACAGCAACTCGCCGCGGGCGTGACCCGCATCAAGGATCCCGGCGGCCGCGACGCGCTGCAGCTCGCGTGCGGCGACAGCGTCGCCGTGGTGTCGCTGCTCGGCGCACAGGTCCTGTCGTGGCGCACCGCCTGCGGGGACGTGCTGTGGACCGCGACCAACGCGAAGTACGAAGCGGGCAAGCCCGTGCGCGGCGGCGTCCCGCTCGTGTTCCCTTGGTTCGGCGACCACCCGAGCGACGACAAGCGTCCTGCGCACGGTTTCGCCCGCAACCTCGAGTGGCGGCTCGTGCACGCCAATCCGGGACCCGAGGTCGTGCTCGAGACCTCGGACGACGACTCCACGCGCACACTGTGGCCGCACGCGTTCCGGCTGCGACTCTCGATCTCCGTCGCCGACACGCTGCGACTCGTGTTGACGGTCGAGAACCCCGGCGAGCAGCCGTTCTCCTTCGAGGAGGCGCTGCACACCTACTTCGCGGTCGGCGACGTGAAGACGGCGACGCTGCACGGCCTGGAGGGTGTGCCGTTCACGGAGACGGCCGCGGCACCCGAGGCGAAGTGGGACCCGAGACAACCACTCGCGTTCCGCGCGGAGACCGATCGTGTCTTCCAGGGCGCACCCGAGAAGCTCGAGTTGCGTGCCCCGTCCCTGTCACGCGCCGTGGCGCTCAAGTCGCGCGACGCGAAGTCCACCATCGTGTGGAACCCGTGGCCCGAGAAGTGCGCGCGCCTGGCGCAGATGGCGCCCGACGATTGGACGAAGTTCTGCTGCGTCGAGACCGCGAACGTGCGGGCGAACGCGGTGAAGCTCGGCCCCGGTGAAGCGCATCGCATGTCCCTGACCCTGACCTGCGCGAAGGTCTAGACTAAGGCTTCGCCGCGAGGCGACGCCGCGCGAGTTCGCGCAGGAGATCGGCGGACCAGCGGGTGGAATCGTCCGCCGGAGCGCCGATGCAGAGGCGCCACTGCTCCTCTGCGGCACCGGTGTCGCCGGCCGCGGCGAGTGCGTCGCCGTAGAACAGGTGGTTCACCGGGACCGAACGCAGCGCCACCGCACGGGCGAGCGCCCTCGTCCCCGCCGCTACATCGCCGTACGGCCACGGCGCCTTGCTGCGGAACCTGCCCTGGAGGCGCAGCGGTGCGCCGCCGTCGAGTGCGGCGTTCGCGGCGATAGCCGCATCGATCGCCTTCACGAGACGGCCGCCGTACCCCGCCATGAGCGAGCGAGCCGGTCCGTTCGCCCATGCGAGCAGGGAGACGTGCAGCCCCTCGTGGAGGCGCGCAGCCGCGTCGTCCGGCCGCGTGTTCACGGCGCGCTCGGCACAGGCGAGGCCTTCGTTGCACAACGAAACGATGCCCGCGCGCACATCGTCACCGAGCCGATCTTCCGCCGCGAGCACCGTCGCACGGTCGGCGTCGCGGTGGAGGTCGAGCCACGCCACGGTCGCCTGCTGGAGGCGCAGGTCGGCGGCCTGGAACAACCGCTCGGTCGCGAACATCTGCGCCGCGGCGTCGCTCGGCGCCGCACGCGCGGCGTTCAGCGCGTCCTGGGCGAGGGCATCGATGCCCGACGCCGACGACAACGTCTCGTCGGCCGGCGGCGCGGAGAGCGCACAGGCACCGAACAGCAGACCGAGCAGCGCGACGACCGGGCCGGATCGCACGGTGGAGAACGTAGCGGCGCGCACGCGGTTGTCACGAACGCCGCACGTCGTCACTCCATCTCGAGCAGGAGCGCGCCGCCGGCAACGGCTTCGCCCTTCTTGCAGAGCACGCGCGAGACCCTGCCCGCACTCTCGGCGACGAGCGGGTTCTGCATCTTCATCGCCTCGAGCACGACGAGCGTCTGCCCTTCTTCGACCTGCGATCCCTCCGCGACCTTCACGTCGACGACGATGCCCGGCATCGCGGCGCGCAGTTCGCGCCTTCCGCCCGCCTTGTGGCCGGCGACCGCGTGCGCGGCGCGCTCGCGTTCGTCCTCGACGTGCACCGCGTATCGCTCGCCGAGCATCTGCAGCACGACCTCTTCGCGCTGCACGTCCGCCACGACGTCGTAGCTCCTCCCGTCGACCAGGAGCGAGAACGTGTCGCCGTCGCCGACCAGGGCCATGTCCAGCGCGAACGTGCGGTCGCCCGACCGCGCGACCAGCCGGTCGCCATGCCGTTCGATCGTGAACTCCCGCTCTTCGCCTTCCAGTTTCGTCAGGTACTTCACGGCGTGCTCCTCCGGAGGCGTTCGACGCGACCGAGCATGGCCCAGCGCGGGGCCGCATCACCCTGGGCTCTCGTCCCGCCCGCGCCTGCGCCGACACGCTCCGTCACGAGGAACCGAGCAGCGGCCGCGGCGAGCATCGCGAGCTCACGGCGCGACGCCGGCGGTCGTTTGTCGATGCGGTCGAGGATGCCGGTGTCGTAGTCGCCAGAGCGGAACTCGTCGCTCTGCAGCGTTCGTAGCGCCACTGGCAGCGACGTCGAGACGCCGACGATGCGCAGTTCGCGCAGGGCGCGCTGGCAGCGGGCGATCGCCTGTTCGCGATCGGCACCGTGCACGACGAGCTTGGCGAGCATGCTGTCGTAGAACGGCGTCACCTCCATTCCGCGGAAGAGCGCGCTGTCGAGCCGGACGCCGGGGCCGCCCGGCATGTTGAGGCGAGTGATGCGGCCGAGCGACGGGAAGTAGGTGTTCGGGTCCTCGGCGTTGACCCGGACCTCGATCGAGTGGCCGCGCGGCTCGGCGACCGGCGCGAGTTTCTCGCCGGCGCCGACGCGGATCTGTTCGCGCACGAGATCGACCCCGTACCGCATCTCGGTGACCGGGTGCTCGACCTGGAGCCGCGTGTTCATCTCGAGGAAGTAGAACCTGCCCTCGGAGTACAGGAACTCGACCGTCCCGGCGCCGACGTAGCCGACCGCTCGCGCGAGGTCGCACGCCGCCTTGCCCATCTGTGCGCGCACCTCGGGGGACAGCGCGATGCACGGCGATTCCTCGACGAGCTTCTGGTGGCGGCGCTGCACGGAACACTCGCGTTCGCCGTAGTGCACGACGTTGCCGTGCTTGTCCGCCATCACCTGGATCTCGACGTGCCGCGGCCGCGTCACGAACTTCTCGAGGTAGACACGGTCGTCGCCGAACGCGCCCTTCGCCTCGGCGCGCGCCATGTGGAACGCTTCGAGGAGTTGCTTCTCCTCGCGCACGATGCGGATGCCCTTGCCACCGCCGCCCGCAGCGGCCTTCAGCATGACCGGGTAGCCGACCTGCTTCGCCGCGGCGGCGAGCCGCGCCTCGTCGACCTCTTCCTGCAGGCCCGGCACGAGCGGCACGCCCGCCTTCATCGCGATCTTGCGCGCTTCGACCTTGTCCCCCATCGCGAGGATCGCCGGCGGCGGCGGCCCCAGGAACTCGACGCCCGCATCGATGCAGGCCTGTGCAGCGTCTTCGTTCTCGCTGAGGAACCCATAGCCCGGGTGCAGCGCGTCGCAGCCGGACTTCTTCGCGGCGGCGACGACCTTGCCGATGTCGAGGTAGCTCTCGCTCGGCTTGCTGCCCCCGAGGTGCACCGCGTGGGTCGCCCGGCGGACGTGCAGCGCGGTGCGGTCCGCGTCGGAGTAGACGGCAACCGTCTCGATGCCCATCTCCTGGGCGGTGCGGATCACACGAAGGGCGATCTCGCCGCGATTGGCGACGAGGATGCGTCGGATGGCCGGCATGCGGCGGGGGAACCTAGCCGGAAGCCGTTCCAGCCGCGACCGGTTTCGCTGGAAGCGACGCGCCTCCCGCCTACGGTGTCCGCCGAAATGCACGGCCCCGAGACGAACCGCGACGCGTCCTCGCCCCTGACCGACTTCCTCCGCTCCGAAGCGTTCCCGGGCATCCTGCTCGTCGCCTGCGCGACGATCGCGATCGCCGTCGCGAACTCGCCGCTCGCCGACACGTGGAACCACCTTTGGCACGCGACCTTCGCGGTCACTCTCGGCGACGCCACCATCTCGAAGTCGGTCGCGCACTGGATCAACGACGGCCTGATGGTGCTGTTCTTCTTCTTCGTCGGGCTCGAGATCAAACACGAGGTGCTCGACGGACAACTGCAGTCGCTGCGTCGCGCGGCGCTGCCGGTTGCGGCGGCGATCGGCGGCATGGTCGTGCCGGCCGCGCTCTACGCCGCGACCGTCGCGTGGCACGGCGCGCCGGAGGCACGGGCGGGATGGGGCATCCCGATGGCCACCGACATCGCGTTCGCGCTCGGTGTCCTGGCGCTCCTCGGCGACCGCGTGCCGCCCGGCCTCAAGGTCTTCCTGGCGACCCTCGCGATCGCCGACGACCTCGGCGCCGTGCTCGTCATCGCGATCTTCTACACGGACCACATCGCGTGGCAGTACCTGGGACTCGGCGCCGCCGTGCTCGCCGCGTCGTACGCCACGAACCGTCTCGGCGTGCGGAAGACGTGGCCGTACGTGGTGTACGGCATCGCGCTGTGGGCGACGTTCCTGCAGTCCGGTGTCCATGCGACGATCGCCGGCGTCGCGCTCGCGTTGACGATCCCCGCCCGGCGCAGCCTCGACGAGAAGGAGTTCACGCAACGCGGGCGCGTGCTGCTGGACGAGTTCGACCGCGTGGGCGACCCCGATCCGCTGACGAACCAGGAACAACTGCACGTCGTGCAGGAACTCCAGCGCCACGCGACCGACGTGCAGGCGCCGCTGCAGCGGATGACGCACGGCCTGCACCCCCTGGTGAAGCACTTCGTGATCCCGGTGTTCGCGCTCGCGAACGCCGGCGTCGACGTCACTCGCGGCCTCGGCGACGCGCTGCACCACCCGGCCGCGCACGGCGTCGCCGTCGGACTCCTGCTCGGCAAGCCGATCGGGGTCTTCGTTGCCACGTGGCTCGCGACGAAGCTGCTCGCCTGCACCCTGCCGGACGGAGTCACGTGGCGGCACGTGCACGGCGCCGCGTGGCTCGCCGGCATCGGCTTCACCATGTCCCTGTTCGTCGACGGTCTCGCGTTCGCCGGCGCGCCCCCCGCGTTCGAAGCCTCGAAGGTCGCGATCCTGATCGCGTCGCTCTGCGCTGGCGCGGTCGGTTTCGTCCTGCTCCGCCGGGCACCTGCGATGCCGGCCGGCGGATGACGTCGCACCATCGCGACCCTGCCAACCGCGGCGGCAGCCCGCTAGAACGGCGCGCATGACTCGATTGCGCGTGCTGGTCGTCGGTTGCGGCAACATGGGCACGGCGCATGCACGCGCCTACCACCGCCTGGCCGACGACTTCGAGATCGTCGGGCTCGTGAGCCGGGGCCCGGAGTCGCGCGACCGGCTGTCGGCCGAACTCGGCGGGCCGGACCCTTCGAGGAGGCCGACCACGTTCGACGACTTCGAACGCGCCTTCGCGGCGACCCGACCGGACGTCGTGTCGATCAACACGTACCCGGACACGCACGCGGCGATCGCCAGGACGGCGCTGCGTCTCGGCTGCCACCTGTTCGTCGAGAAGCCGCTCGCCGAGACCGTCGAAGAAGCGCAGGAGATCGCCGACCTCGCGACGCGGCTCCGACGCAAGGTGATCGTCGGCTACGTACTCCGCGTGCATCCGGCGTGGCAGCGCTTCGTGCAGGTCGCGCAGACGCTCGGCAAGCCGCTCGTGATGCGCATGAACCTGAACCAGCAGAGCCACGGCAAGAACTGGCGGACCCACAAGGCACTGATGGACTCGATGTCCCCGATCGTCGACTGCGGCGTGCACTACGTCGACGCGATGTGCCGGATGACGCAGAGCCGCCCGATCCGGGTGAGCGCGATCCGCGCCCGACTCACCGAGGAGCTGAAGCCGGGCATGTACAACTACGGCCAGCTGCAGGTGACGTTCGCGGACGGGTCGGTCGGCTGGTACGAAGCCGGCTGGGGCCCGATGATGAGCGAGATCGCTTACTTCGTGAAGGACGTGATCGGGCCGCGCGGCTCGGTGTCGATCGTCGAGCGCACGGGAGAACGCACTGCCGGGAGCGCCGATGTCGGCTCGCACGCGAAGACGAACTCGCTTCGTGTGCACCACGGCGGCCTCGACGGGAACGGGCAGTTCGTTCGCCCGGACGAGTGGATCGACACGACCGACGAACCCGACCACGACGAACTGTGCCTGCGCGAACAGCGTTCGCTGCTGCACGCGATCCGCACCGACGAGGACCTCTCCTCGCACCTCGCCGAAGCCGTCGAGAGCCTGCGCATCGTGCTCGCCGCCGATCGCGCCGCGCGCGAGGGCCGCGCCGTCGAACTCTGACCGCCGGCCGCCTCTATTGCTGCTTCGTTTCGGCCGGCTTGGTCGCCGGAGCGCCGCTCTCGACGCATCCGCCGCAGCAGCTCTGCTTCGACGGACTGCCGCAGCACGAACCGGTTTCGCTCGCCACGGGCGCGGCGGGCAGCGCTTTCGGATCGGACGCGGCGTCGACCGGCTCGGCGCCGCACGCGGCGAACGCGACCAGGCAGAACAGGGCGGTGAGAGTCTTCATGGCGAAGAGGCTGCCGTTCGTCGGGCACGGTGGCAAGGGCTGGCAGCCGACGAGGTCGACGTACGGACACCGCGCCGCAACGGCGCAGCGGCGCAGCGGTGCCTCTGATCGCTTCCGCGGAACGCGGGCCCCCGCCGTTGCAGCGGTGCCGGCGGCTCTGGTTCGCCGGCGTACGGACACCGCGTCGCAACGGCGCAGCGAGGGCTCTGATCGCTTCCGCGGAACGCGGAAGCGATCAGAGCGGGATGTTGCCGTGCTTCTTCGGCGGGTTCGTGTCGCGCTTGCTGCGGAGCAGTTCGAGCGCCTGGATCAGGACGGGCCGGGTGCGGTGCGGCTCGATGACGTCGTCGATGAAGCCGCGCGCCGCCGCCTGGTAGGGGTTCGCGAACTTCGCCTTGTAGTCGGCGACGAGCCGCTTCTCCTCGGCCTTCGGATCCTTCGCGGACTGGATCTCGCGGCGGAACACGATCTTCGCCGCGCCGTCCGCGCCCATCACCGCGATCTCGGCGCTCGGCCACGCGACGTTGAAGTCGGAGCGGATGTGCTTGCTGCTCATGACCGTGTAAGCGCCGCCGTACGACTTTCGCGTGATCACGGTCAGCTTCGGCACGGTCGCTTCGCAGTACGCGTAGAGCAGCTTCGCTCCGTGCGTGATGATGCCGCCCCACTCCTGGTCCTTGCCGGGCAGGAAGCCGGGCACGTCCTCGAACGTGACGAGCGGGATGTTGAACGAGTCGCAGAAGCGGATGAAGCGCGCACCCTTCAGGCTCGCCTTGATGTCGAGCACGCCGGCGAGGTGGTTCGGCTGGTTGCAGACGACGCCGACGACGCGCCCGCCGAGGCGCGCGAAACCGACGACGATGTTCTTCGCGAAGCGCCCGTGCACTTCGAAGAACTTGCCGTGGTCGACGACCTTCTTCACCACGTTGCGGATGTCGTAGGGCTGATCGCTCGACGCCGGCACGATCGAGTCGAGCGCCTCGTCCATGCGGTTCGGATCGTCGTCCGTCGCCCGGAACGGCGGGTCCTCACCGTTGTTGAGCGGCAGGTACGAGAGCAGCTCGCGCATCTGCACGAGGCAGGTCGCGTCGTCCGGCGCAGTCAGGTGGGCGACACCGGAGACTTCGCTGTGCACACGCGCGCCGCCGAGCTCTTCGCTCGTCGTGTCCTCGTGCGTGACGGTCTTCACCACGTCCGGGCCCGTGATGTGCATGAAGCTCGTGCCCTCGACCATCAGGATGAAGTCCGTGATGGCGGGCGAATACACGGCGCCGCCGGCGCACGGCCCCATGATCGCGCTGATCTGCGGAACGACGCCGCTCGCGAGCGTGTTGCGCAGGAAGATGTCGGCGTAGCCGCCGAGCGACATCACGCCTTCCTGGATGCGCGCGCCGCCGGAGTCGGACAGGCCGAGCATCGGCACGCCGAGCTTCACGGCCATGTCCATCACCTTGCAGATCTTCGCTGCGTGAGTCTCCGACAGGCTGCCGCCGAAGACGGTGAAGTCCTGCGCGTAGAGACACACCGGCCGGCCGTCGACGCGCGCGGTGCCGGTGACGACGCCGTCGCCGAGGATCTGGTTCTTGTCCGAATCCATGCCGAAGTCGCGGCACCGGTGCGTCACGAACCGGTCGACTTCGACGAACGTGCCCGGATCGACGAGCAGGTCGATGCGCTCGCGCGCGGTCAGCTTGCCCTTCTCGTGCTGCGCGTCGACGCGGTCCTTGCCGCCGCCGGCGAGCGAGCGTTCGCGCAGGTCCTGGAGCTTGCGAAGCGCGTCAGTCATGGTGGGGATCCTCCACGAGTTCGGCCAGCACACCGCCGAGGTGCTTCGGGTGGACGAACGCGACCTTGCAGTCGTGCGCGCCGTTGTTGGGCACCTTGTTGAGCATCGGCGCACCTGCCTTGGCCATCGCGTCGATCTTCTTCTGGCAGTTCGAGACCTGGAACGCGAGGTGATGGATGCCCGGCCCGCGCTTGTCGAGGAACGCGACCACCGGCGAATCGGGTGACATCGGTTCGATCAGTTCGATCCGGGTGGTGCCGGCCATCAGCACCGCGACGCGGACTTTCTCGTCGGGCACGTCGTCCAGCGATTTCAGCACGAGACCGAAACCGTCGGTCCAGCGCGGCAGCGATTCCGCGATCGAGCGGACAGCGATGCCGATGTGGTGAAGGCCCTCGATGGGCGGCTCGGATGACATGCAGTGTCGACGTGGTTCTGGAGAAGCGGCGCGGCATGCTAACGAAGCGGTCGCGCCGCCGCAGCATCCCTGGCGACGAACCGAACCGTTCCGCCGTGCCCGAACTGCCCGAAGTCGAAACCGTGCGCTCCGGCGCCGAACCGCTGCTGCGCGGGCGCCGTCTCGTGGCGGTCGAACTGCGCCGACCGGACCTGCGGTGGCCGATCCCGGTCGACGCGGTGCACGCGCTGGTCGGTCGCCGATGCACCGCCATCGCACGTCGCTCGAAGTACCTGCTCCTGCACTTCGACGGCGCAGATCGCCCCGTGGCGATCGTGCACCTCGGCATGACGGGACGCATGCTCGTCGAAGCCACGACGGTTCGGGCACCGCGTCCCGAGTATCGGACACACGAACACTGGCGCATGGACTTCGGCGATCGCCTCGTGCGCTTCGTCGATCCGCGGCGCTTCGGCGCCCTCGACGTCGCGAGCGGCGCGGCGCTCGGATCGCATCCGCGTCTCGCCGGCCTCGGGCGCGAACCGCTCGAACCCGGATTCGACGGCGCATTCCTCTTCGCTGTGAGCCGCCGGCGCAAGACCGCAGTGAAGGCGCTGCTGATGGACGGCGGCGTGCTCGTCGGCGTCGGCAACATCTACGCGAGCGAAGCCTGCTGGCGTGCACGCGTGCGCCCGCGCCGCGCGGCCGGATCGCTGACGCGCGCGGAGTGCGACGCACTCGCGACCGCGATCCGCACGGTCCTGCAAGCCGCGATCGCCGCCGGCGGCACGTCGTTCCGCGACTACGTCGGGGTCGCCGAAGACGCGGGGTTCTTCGCGCGCGAGCTCTCCGTGTACGAACGCGAGGGCCAAGCGTGCAGGCGATGCGGCGGGATCGTCCGACGTACCACCGACGGCGGCCGCAGCACCTACTGGTGCGCGGGCTGCCAGCGATGACGCGGAGCCAGCGTCACGTGTCGAAGTGGATCAACCACAGGAGCCGCACGTCGGTCTCGTCCGGCGTCGTTTCGACGCGGATCAGGCCGAGCAGCGCGTGGAAGACGTTGCGCGTCCGGGTCGCTCGCGTCGACGTGTCGGCCAGGTACTCGTTCCGGTTCGCGACGACGAGCCCGAGCGGACCGACCGTCCACACGTCCTTCCGCACGCCGTTCCGGAGCCGGAAGACGAACGGGATCCACACGTTCGACTCGCCGCTGTAGTCGTACGGTTCGAGCGTCGCCTCGTACGCCTCGCCGCGCCGGCGCACGCGCCAGTCGATCGGCTCTCCGCGTTCGCCCCGTTGCGCCACGAGGCGCGTCAGATCGGCGACCGGTGGTACCGGGCCGCCGTCGACCGCCTCGATCACGTCGCCCGCCCGGAAGCCGGCGATCCAGGCCGGCGAACCTGCGACCACCGCGGTCACGACGACCGCGTTGCGGCCATCGCCCCAGATGCGGCGGCACCACTCGGTCGGGACGCCGCGCAAGTGCACACCGGCGTACGGCCGCTGCGGCTGCACGCCGGATTCGAGCGGAACGAACTCCTCGTGCCGCTCCCTCTCCCGCCGCACGTCGACGGTGACCTGCAGCTCCCGCTCGGTCTGGCCGCGCAGCACGCGAACAGTGACGACCTGGTCCCGACCGAGCCCCTCTTCGATCTGCGCGAGCTGCTTTCCGTACACGGTCTCCTTGGCCCCGACCGCCAACAACACATCGCCGGCTTCGACTCCCGCCCGGGCGGCCCCCGAGTCGGGCGCGACGAGCGACACGAGGAGCCCTGAGAACGGCTGCACACCTCGGTTCTGCGCGCGTCCGTGGTCGAGTTCGATCACGCGGAGACCGAGCGACGGTCGGTCGCGCCCGGACTCGCTCTCGACGCGCAGACGGCAGTCCCCGGTCGCCGCCGAGAAGTCGAGCGCGACGGTCTCACGGTCACCGTTGGCCGCTGTTCGGGAGACCAGTTCGTAGTCGACGCCGCCGATCGGCTCGTCGGCCTCCTCGTAGGTGACGCAGGCGGGGAGCAGCAGCAGGATCGTGAGGAACGAGGACTTCATCGGAGTGCGGTGGTTCATGCAGAAAGCGCCGCGAAGCGCCGTCCAGCGGCCGCGCGTGGCCGGAGCGGGCGCTGGACTGTCGCGGAACTTCTCCAGCGGCTCAACCGCGTTCGGCCGGCGCACGACGCAACGTGCGCCAGGCGACGAACGCGACGACGAGGAACAACACTGCGAACACCGCATCGAGCCAGTCGGCGATCCGCTCCACCGACCGCCCACGACCGCGCACTTCCGCATCGAAGCGACGCCACCAGGCCACGGCATTCCCGGGGTCGATCGCACCCGCCGCGCCGTCCGCGACGGCGAATCCGGCGGCCGCCGCGAGCGAACGCCGCGCCGTGTCCGCGTCGAGCCGCCGGAACACGCCACGCGCCGCCGGCGGGGCTCCTGCGAGCAACCCCGATCCGTAGGCAGCCTGCACGCCGCACCGCACGGGGATCGTGCGCAGCGACGCCCGTCCTTGCGCGGACGGGCCGGTGAACCAGTTCGCGGGCCCGACCGCCGCGGCGAACGACCCGCCGCGCAGGCCCTCGAGCACTTCGTCGACCGAGGTGACGAGGCGACCGGCGCGCGCATCGAGCGTGGTCCAGATCGCGATCCCGTGGTCCTCGGAACCGCCGCGCCGCAGCGCCTCGCGGAACGCACAGAGCCACGGCCCGCCGTCGACTTCGGGCGCGGCGAGGCCGAGGCGATCGTGCAGTTCGGGGCGCAGCGCGAGTTCGTCCCAAGCGATGTCCGCGCCTCCGACGACGAACCCGGAGTCCGCGCACGCGAGCACCACCGGCACGGTGAACGGCACCACGAACGACAGCGCCTCGCCGTCGAGCGGAGCGAGTCGATCGGCGGCCGCGAGCCGCGCCAGCGTCCATTCGTCCTGGAGCAGGAGAACGTGCACGGCCTCGCCCGACAGGGACGCCGCCATCGTTCCGGTCGCAACCACCACCGCGTCGTCACCGGCGATGCCGTCGATCACTTCGGCGACTCGCGACGCGAACACCGCGGGCACGCCGACCGCGATCCGCTGCGCCACGGCGGGCGCCGCGACCGCCAGCCACGCCGTCGTCGCGACCACTCCGCAGCGGGTCGTCACCGGACCTCCCGGACGCCGAAGCGGATCGCGGCGTAGGACACGAACTGGCACACCGCGGCGAGGATCAGCACGCCACGGAACCCGTACTCGCGCGACACCGGGGACGCAGCCGCCGCGAACGCGACGACGCCGACCTGCATCGCGGCGCCGCGGAGCCCCATCAGCGCCGCGAGGTCCTGCGTCGAGGCGAGGCCGGACACGAGCGCCTGCAAGGGACCCGTTCGGGCAGCAGCGGTCACCGCGAGCAGCGAGCCGACGACCAGCAGCAGCGTGGGCGCGGGCTCCTTCGCGAGCACGCCGAAGCACCCGACGAGCACGACCGAAGTGACGAGCACGAAGTTGCGCTTGCCGACGCGATCCGCCAGGCGGCCGAACGCGGCGCTGCCGACCACGGACGCGAAGCCGAGGCCGACCCACACCCAGATCTGCCGTTCCTTCGGCACGACTCCGGTCTCGTCGAGCCAGCTCGTCGCGAGCTGCACGCTCGTGAAGAACGACCCCGTGTGCAACATCGTCGCGAACAGCCCGGCGCGCACGGGGCCATCGCGCAACAAGGCGATCATGGAGCCGGTCCCCTCGCCGACCGCCGAGGACGGCACGGCGCGCAGCGCCCAGAAGCAGCCGAGCGCCGCGACGGCCGCCTGGACGACGAAGATCGCCGGCCAGACTCCGGCGTTCGCGAACGCCACGGACAGCGGCATCCCGGCCGCGATCGCGAGGAACATGCCAGCGGTGAACCGACCCATCGCGGCGCCGCGACGCCCGTACGGCACCACTTCGGCGACGAGGGCGGATGCCGCCGCGTACGCGATGCCCACGGCGACACCCGCCGCACAGCGCAGCGCGAGGAACGGCCAGAACGAGCGTGCGGCCAGGTGCGCGACGCTGAAGAGCACGAACGCGACGAGCCCGGCGACGAGTGCCCCCCGTCGCCCGCGCCGCACCGACACCGGCCCCGCGAGGATCGCGCCGATCGCCGAGCCGAGTGCCGCGGCCGCGACGAGCCACGTGTCCTGTCCGTCCGCGAGCACCAGTTCGCGCCGCACGAACGGCAGGAGCGCGCCGAGCACGTTCGTGTTGAGGTTCAACGCGAAGGCCGCGAGTGCGAGGCTGGCGACGGCGATCCGCTCGCGTGCGTTCGGGCCCGCTGTGGGCGCCGTGGTTCCGGAGTCGACCAAGGGGCCGACATCATGAGGCGATGCGTGCGCGAAGTCCCGATGCGCGGGGACGTTTCCCCCCGCGCCCGCGACGCACGGGTGCAGCGCGCGGTGCGGCGGGTAGAGTCCTGCTCCTCGTGACTCGTCCGCTGCTGGAGCTCTCTGCTTGAAGATCGCCATCCTCGGCGGCGGCATCTCCGGTGTCGCCCTCGCCCGCATGCTCGCTGCCGACGGCCACCGCGTCGTGGTGATCGAGAAGGCCGAACGCGCCGGCGGTCTGTGCAAGAGCCGGAACTACGGCGAGTTCACCTTCGACGAAGCGGGCGGGCACATCGTCTTCTCGAAGGACAAGCGGGTGCTCGACTGGCAGCTCGCGCGCTGCGGCGGCGAAGCGGGCACGGTGCGAACGGTCCGCAACACGAAGATCCGCTGGCACGACCGCTGGGTGCCCTACCCGTTCGAGAACGGCGTCGGCCACCTGACGAAGGACGCGATCGTCGACTGCATGGCCGGCTACGTGGAGGCCTACGCGTCACGGCGGGCCGGAGCGCCGTGCCCGCCGAACTTCGGCGACTGGATCCGGTGGCGCATGGGCGACGGCTTCGCGCGCCACTTCATGGTTCCGTACAACGAGAAGATCTGGAAGTGCGATCTGCGCACGATGGCGAGCGACTGGGTCGCCGGGCGAGTACCCGAAGCGCCGATCGAGGACATCGTGAAGTCGGCGATCGGCATCGAGACCGAGGGCTACAGTCACCAGTCGGTCTTCTGGTTCCCGAAGCACGGCGGCTTCGAAGCGATGGTGCGCGGCACGGTCGAGGGCGGCGGCTTCGACCTGCATTGCGGCGTCGCGGTGACCTCGGTCGAGAAACACGGCTCGAGCTACCGGGTGAACGGCGAATCGTTCGACCTCGTCGTCAACACCGTGCCGCTGCCGCAGATCGAACCGGCGATCGCGGAGATCCCCGCCGACGTCCGCGCCGACATCCGCGCGCTGCGCCCCATCTCGCTGGTCAACCTGATGATCGGCGTGAAGCTCGACGAACCGCTGCCGCCGATCAGCTGGGCCTACCTGCCCTTCCCCGAGCAGGGGCCGACGAACCGCGTGACGTGGTTCAGCAACTACTCGCCGTACAACGCTCCCGCGGGGCACGGCTCGTTCCTCGCCGAAGTGACGCACCGCGGCGAACTGCGGCCGGACGCGGCGTGGATGCGCGGCGTGGTCGCCGCACTCGGTCGCGCAGGCATCCTCGATCCCGATCGGGTCGTGCTCTCGGAGTGGTGCAACAACGAGTACGCCTACATCCACCAGGACCTCGAGTTCGCCTCGCGCATCGGCCGGGTGCGCCGCTGGTTCGACGCGAGCGGTTACCTCACGTTCGGCAGGTTCGGTCGCTACGAGTACCACAACAGCGACCAGTGCGTCGCGCGCGCGATGGAAGTGCATGCGCACATCCGCCGAGTCGCCGCGAGCGGTACGCCGGAGTCGCTGGTCCTTCGCTGATCGCGCGTTTTCTGCGTTCGCAACGGAACCTGCGCCTGCACCGCGCGCGTCTGACCCGACGTTCCGCGAGGTCCATGCCCCTTGCGGAGCTCTTCCTGTCCCCAAGGTCTCCCGAGTCGAGTCTTCGGACGCCGAAGCGGCACCGCGAATCAGAGGGGTCTGTTCTCGGGCGCAAGCCCATGGTGCAGTCGGCCAGTCAGCGAGTTGGTCGACACGTTTCGTGCTCGACCGGTGCCTTGGGGGCAGGAGCACTTTCCTCGGGAAAGTCGGACGCCGGCGCCGCGCGGCTGTCTTCCGTGCGCGCGACTCCGTCGCAGAGCCCACCCTGCGACGACGTGTTACCGGCGTCCCGGCGAAGCTAGTCTGCCGCGATCGCGGTGGCTCGGCGCTGCGGTCCTCCCGACCGACCACGGTCGGGATCCCCGCCCGAGCTGCGCAGCTCCACCGGGTTGCGCCTTTCCTTCTGCCGGACCACGCGGTTTGATCCGGTCCACCGAACACCACACGGCCGTCGCGGTCCACCACCCGCGGCGACCGACCACAGCAACGGCGCACCGGGAGAGCACCGTGCAACGAACGAGGATCGACAAGGATGACATCCGCGCCGACTGGGCCGCGCAGGGGTTCTCGTGCGAAGTGTGGGTCGATCCACCCGGCCAGGTGTGGCACGACTTCCTGCACGACGTCGACGAGATCGTGTTCCTGCTCGAAGGCGACTGCCAGATCGAACTGGGCGATCGGACGATCCGGATGACCGCCGGTGACGAGTTGCGCATCCCTGCCAGCACGCGACACACGGTGCGCAACTGCGGCGAAGGCCCGGCGCGCTGGCTGCACGGCTACCGCGTACCCGCCGCGGAGTGACGCAGACTACTCGCTGAGCGCCCACACGCCGCGCTGCCCCGGCGTCTCCTCGACGCCGATCGACAGTCGCCGCACCACGAGCCCGGGCCACGCGTGCCGCATGCGTTCGCGCAGCGTCCGCCCGAACCACGCGGCGAGGTTCTCGGCGCTCGTGTTGCCGATCGGCAGGACGACCACCTCGTCGGCCGGCACGAGGTAGCGGCGCTCGCGGTAACGGATCTCGAGGTGCTCGCCGTCGCGCGTCACCGTGAGCACCGGGTGCCGGCCCGGGATCAGCAGGTGCTCGTCGAGTTCGTCGCAGATGGCGCGCACCATCGGCTTGATCTCCTGGAAGTTCACGACGAGCCCGTGGGCGTCGAGGTCGGTGTGGAGGTCGACGTAGACCCGGTAGTTGTGGCCGTGCAGGCGCTCCGCCGAGCCGTCGGGGAAGATCAGGAAGTGCGCGGCACTGAACTTCAGGTAGTCCTTGTCGATCTCGATCGACCAGGCTTCTCTCGGGGCGGTCATGGAGCGACAGGATAGCCGGACGGACCTCGATGCGATCCCGTGGCGCACCACGAGGTACCCGGGCGTCGCGATCCACTTCTATGCGAGCGACCGGGACAACGGCCGCGCGCTCGCACTGATCCGGATGGACCCCGGGCACGGCTACCCGCGTCACACCCACCGCGGCGTCGAAACGGTGCTCGTGCTGCAAGGCGGCTACCGCGACGAGCGCGGCGAGCACCGTGCCGGCGATTTCGTCGACTACGCCGACGGGACGACGCACGCGCCGGTGGCGTTGCTCGGCGACCGGCCGTGCGTGCTGCTCGCGCTCGCGCACGAAGGCGTTCTGCTCGCCAGCTGAAGCGAGCCGCGCGCCGCGAATGGCGCCCATGCGATCGTGAGGCACGCCACCCGCGGGGTGGCGTGGCGCGCTCAGGCACTCACCCCTTCACGACTTCGGCGAGAACCTTCTCGGCGATGTTCGGCGGCACCGGCTCGTACGACGCCGGCTCCATCGTGTAGGTCCCGCGGCCCTGTGTCAGCGAACGCAGCGTCGTCGAGTACTGGAACATCTCGGCGAGCGGCACCTTGCCCGTGACCGCGGAGATGCCGCCCGGCTTGCTGATCATCTCCTCGACGAGGCCGCGCCGGGAGCTGAGGTCGCCGATGACGTCGCCGGTCTTCTCCTCGGGCGCCTCGATCTCGATCTTCATGATCGGCTCGAGGAGCTGCGAGTTGCCTTCCGCGGCCATGCGGAACGCGAGCACACCCGCCGCTTCGAACGCCATCGCGCTCGAGTCGACGTCGTGCGCCTGACCGTCGTACAGCTCGGCGACGACCTTGCAGTACGGGAAGCCGATGCGGCCGCCGCCCTTGATCGCGGCTTCGATGCCGGACTCGACCGCCGGGATGTACTCGCGCGGGACCGAACCGCCCTTCACCGCATCGACGAACTTGAGATCCTCGACTTCGGGATCGGTGCTGAACCTGACGCGTGCGACGGCGAACTGACCCGAACCGCCGGACTGCTTGATGTGGCGCGCTTCGACCGTCTTCGGTCCCTTCAACGTCATCTTGTACGCGACCTTCGGACGGCCGACCGTCACGCCGATCTTGTAGTCGTTCATGATCATGTTGCACTTCACTTCGAGGTGCAGCTCGCCCATGCCCGAGATCACCATCTGGCCCGTCTGCTCGTCGGTGCGCGCCTTGAACGTCGGATCCTCGCGCACGAGCTTGCCGATGACCTCCGACAGCTTGTCGCGATCGCCGCTCGACTTCGGCTCGATCGCCATGCTGATGACGGTGTCCGGGAAGTTCATCGCTTCGTAGATCACCGGGTTCTCGCGCGTCGACAGCGTGTCGCCCGTGATGGAGTCCTTGATGCCGACGGCGGCGACGATGTCACCTGCCTGCGCGGTGTCGATCGGCTCGCGCTGCGCCGCGTGCATGCGCACGAGGCGGCCGATGCGCTCGAAGCGGCGCGTGCGGGCGTTGTAGTACTTCTCGCCCTGGTTCATCTCGCCCGTGTAGATGCGGATGAACGTGAGGTCGCCGTTGGGGTCGCTGATCGTCTTGAACACCAGACCCGCGAACGGCTGGTCGGGCATCAGCGGACGCTGGATCTTCTCGTCGTTCTCCGGGTTGAAGCCCTCGATCGCGGGGACGTCGAGCGGGCTCGGCAGGAAGTCGACGATCGCGTCGAGCACGTTCTGCACGCCCTTGTCCTTGAACGCGGAGCCGCAGAACACCGGCGTGATCTTGAGGTCCAGCGTGCCCTGGCGGATGGCCATCATGATCTCGGGGATCGTGACCTCTTCGCCCTCGACGAACTTCTCGAGCACGGTGTCGTGGCACTCGGCGACGGCTTCCACCATCTGCTCGCGGCGCTTCTTCGCTTCGGCGAGCAGTTCGTCCGGGATGTCCCCGACGGTCATCTCGCGCGCGTCGTCGTCGGCCCACACGCAGGCCCTCATGTTGATGAGGTCGACGACGCCCTGGAACGACTTCTCCTTGCCGATCGGCATCACGAGGGGCACGGGGTTGGCGTAGAGCCGCGTGCGCATCGACTCGACGGCCTTGTAGAAGTCCGCACCCGTGCGGTCCATCTTGTTGACGAACGCGATGCGCGGGACCTTGTAGCGGTTGGCCTGGCGCCAGACCGTCTCGGACTGCGGCTGCACACCAGCGACCGCGCAGAACACGCCGACCGCGCCGTCGAGGACGCGCAGCGAGCGTTCCACTTCGGCCGTGAAGTCGACGTGGCCTGGCGTGTCGATCAGGCTCATGCGGTGCTGGCGCCAGAAGCACGTCGTCGCGGCCGACGTGATCGTGATGCCGCGCTTCCGCTCTTCCTCGAGGTAGTCCATCGTGGCCGCACCCTCGTGCACCTCACCGATCTTGTGGCTCTTGCCGGTGATGTACAGGATGCGCTCGCTGAACGTCGTCTTGCCCGCGTCGATGTGCGCGATGACGCCGAAGTTGCGGAACGTCTTGATGGTCTGGACGTCCTTCGAATCCTTCTTGTCGGACATGGCGGTGCGGGGGGTAGGGCTCGGAGATGACATCGTTGGGGTGGCCCGTCGGAGAACGGGCCGCGCGGCGTCGGGCTCGGTGCGACCCGGCGCAGCCGCCGCAAACGGGTAGCGATCCGCGGACACGGTGGCCCGGGATGGAAGGCGAAGAACGGTAGCGACCGCGGCGATCGGGTCAATGCCCCGCGGGGGGACGGACGCGGTTCGGCGGGCTCCGGCCCGCCAGAACCGCCGGGGCGAGGTCGCGGTGTCACGGTGCGGTGCGCGGCATCGTCCAGTTCCCCCACAGTCGCTGCCGATCCGTCGTGCGACTCGACGACACGGAGATCGCAGCATGGGTTTTGTCTCTCGATTCCGCACCGCCTGCCTGTTGTTCGCCGCCGGCTCGCTCGCCGTCGGTTCGCTGTCCGCCCAACGCAGCCCGGACGAGGCAATGCGGGCCCTGCAGGAGGGCAATCGCCGCTTCGCCGCGGATCGCTCCGTGCCGCAACCACTCGGGGACGGCGTCCGGCGCACGCTGGCACGCGGACAGAGCCCGATGGCGATCGTGCTGTGTTGCGCTGACAGCCGCGTGCCGCCCGAACACGTCTTCAATGCGGGGCTCGGCGAACTGTTCGTCGTGCGCGTCGCCGGCCACACCTGCGACCCGGAGACCCTCGCGAGCATCGAATACGCCGTCGAACACCTGAACGTCCCGCTCTGCGTCGTGCTCGGCCACGAGAAGTGCGGCGCGGTCGCGGCAACGGTCGCGCAGGTCGAGTCACCGGGCAACGGCACCGGCCACGACGCACCGAGCCAGGCCGTACAGCAGCTCCTCGAGCAGATCGAACCGGCGGTCCGCCGCGCGAAGGCGCGCGACTTCTCGGGCACCGAACTGTGCGCCGCCGCGGAAGAGGAGAACGTGCACTACACGGTCCAGGAATGCCTGCGCAGGAGCCCGCTGCTGCGCCGCTACGCGTCGGTCGGACGCTTCCGCATGGTCGGCGCGCGCTACCACCTCGCGTCGGGCGAGGTCGAGTGGCTGCCGACGCGCCCGATGCCCGCCGAGACGAACTCGAAGACGGAGCCCGCGGCCGCCGCGCCCGCGAGCGTGCCGCCGCACGTCGCGCTCCGCATGCTCCAGGCGGGCCACCGCCGCTTCCTCGGCGCCGGCCAGGCCGCGGGCGACATCTCGGGCAAACGCCGCGAAGAACTCACCCACGGACAGCAGCCGCTGGCGATCGTGCTCACGTGTTCCGACTCGCGCGTCGCGCCCGAGCACGTCTTCGACGCGGGCCTCGGCGAACTGTTCGTGATCCGGGTCGCCGGCAACACGATCAACGACGACACCCTCGCGAGCATCGAGTACGCCGCCGGCCACACCGGCGCCTCGCTGCTCGTCGTGATGGGCCACAGCCGCTGCGGCGCGATCCAGGCCGCGACCGAGCACCCGGAGGGCGCCGAGCTGTCGCCGAACATGCGTTCACTGCTGGCTCGCCTCGAACCGTCCGTCGCGCGCGCCCAGGTCGACGGCGAGAAGGGCGCCGACCTCGTCACCCGCGCGGTGCGCGGCAACGTGCTCCGCGCGGTGGCAGAAGCACGTTCGCGCAGCCCGCTGCTGCAGCGCCTCGAGACGGAGGGCCGATTCGCGATCCTGCCGGCGGTCTACGACCTCACGACCGGCGACGTCGCCTGGCTCAAGGACAACGCGTCGAACGACACCATGCCGGCAGCAGCGCCGGGCGGAGAAACGAAGCCGACGCCCGATCGGGCGCCCTCGCACGGGTCGGCGCACGGACACGGCGCGGAACCGGAGGAGCACGGCGACGAATCCGCGGCTGCGCACAGAGCACCCGTCGAACACGGCGACGACCCGCACGGCGGTGCCCACGACGCCCACGACGCAGTCGCGGGGCACGAAGGCAACGGCGGCCACACGGCGGGCCGCGGCGCGTGGTGGCTCGATCCGCGCGTCTGGCTTGCGGCGCTCGGCGTGCTGTCGATGGGTGCGGCGCTCTTCCTCACCCGCAAGAAGCCCGCGTGACCCCGGGGCCCGCGGCGGTTCACCGCAGCCAGTCCTCGAACGCCTTCTGCCGCACCGGGTCCGGCGTGTGGTCGAACCACACGCGGCGGAAGCGTCCGTAGTCCGCGCGCACCTGGTCCTTCGTCTTCGTCGGCAGCGACGCGACGTAGTCGTCGAGGAACTTCTCGAAGTCGACGGCGACCATCGTCGGCGCGCGCTCCCGCAGTTCGCGCATCAGGTCCCGGTCGTAGACGGCGAGCCGCGCCGGCACGGGGATCGGCGCGATCGGCGACCAGTCGACGGCGTCGCTCGGGAACCAGACCTGGCGCCACGGCGCGTCGTCGACCCACGTCGTCCCGTCCTCCCCCACGTGTTTGTCGTAGTTGCCCTCGAACATGAAGTGCACGCCGCGCCGCTCGAGGTAGCCCGTGTAGTGCGACGGATCGAGGTTGTGCGCGACTTTGTGGCGCTGCTTGCCGGGCAGGTGCGCGAGGTATGCATCGGTCAGGCCCGCGGCGCATTCGACCGCGACCGGCACGCGAGAGCGGTACGCGAGGTTCGCCTGGCCGCCACCGATCCCGACCCGCACCGGCAATCCGTCGAACAGCACCCGCAGCGCCTCGCCGGCGCGACGGAACGCCTCGGCCGCGCTGACGCCGGGCACTCCACGCATCTCGGCCATGGTGAAGCGCCGGTTGTCCGAGACGGGCAGGTTGTAGTCGCCGAGCCACGGCGGTTCGGAGCGCAGCACGAGTCCCGCTGCGACGGCCGCGGCGACCAGCGGCTGCACCCACGCGGTCCGCGCCCGAACGAACGCACCGTCGAGCGCGAGCAGCAGGGCGGGCAGGATCGGCAGCAGGAACCGCGCGAACATGAAGTCGCCGCCGACCCACACGACGAAGGCGAGGTACGGCAGCACGAACGCCGCGATGGCGGCGGCGCGGCGCCGCTCCGTTCGCGACACGGCGAGCCACGCGAGTGCGAGCAGGGCCGGCGCGAGCGCCCAGTAGCACTTCGCGAACTCGACCACGTAGTCGACGCCGAGCCCGAGCAGCGGACCGCCATCGGACTTCGCGTAGAACGTGTTCGGCAGCCAGTACCCGTAGTAGGAGCGGCGCCAGATCAGGAACGGCCCGAACGCGAGCACGAACGGGACGGCGTACGCGGTGAACAGGGCCGGCGCCCGGCGCGCGCGCGCGTCGAACGCTACGAACGCGCCGAGGATCGCGGCAGGCAGGAGGCCGTCGGGCCGCGTCATCGCAGTGAGCGCCGCGACGAGCCCCGCGATCGCCGCCTGGCGCGCGCACCGCAGGTCGATCGCGAAGCGGAGCAGCGTCGTCACGAGCATGACGTAGAGCGCCGTTTCGAGCCCGGCGGGCGCGAGCGACGCGGCGTGATGGACCGCGGCGTAACCGCACGCGGCGATCGGCGCCGCCGCGCGGCCGGCGCTGCCACGCCATGCGAGGAACGCGAGCAGCCACACGGTCGCGGCGTGGCAGAGCGTGCCCCACACGTTCGACCACGTCTCGAGCGCCGCGCCCGTGCACCCGAGCCACTGCCCGATCGCGAGCCAGATCGTCCACGTGAAGTTCGAATAGCCTTCGACCGGCGGCTCGGCCGGGTCGAGGTTGAACACCAGGCCGTGGCCCTCGACGAGATGCTGCGCGTAGCGGAACGAGATGTACGCGTCGTCGCACGTCCACCGCAGGTTCCACGCCTGCCACGCCGCGGCGGACGCGGCGAGAGCGGCGAGAGTCCAGAAGATCGCGCGGCGCGGCATCGTTCGCGGCCGCGAAGGCTACCTCGGGGCGCCGGCAGATGCGCCGGTCGAGCACCGGGCGGAGCGTCGCCCTTCTCGATGCGGCCGTGCAAAGGGGTCTGTCGCGGCCGGGACCTGCCGCGCAGGTGCATTCGGGCGCCACACCGGGGTGAGGCGGCACGCGCGCCGTTCGGCCGGCGTCACCCGCGGTCGGCCGTCCCGAAGACGTCGTCGATCGTGCGCGCGTCGAGTACGCGTTCGGCGAACCGGTCGAGCTCGGCGGCGACAGCACCGCGGACCCTCTGCTCGGCGGCCTTCGCGGCCTCCGCGCCGAAGCGCCGCGCGAGTTGACGCAGCAGAAGATCGGCGCGGCCCTCGTTGCGGCCTTCGACCCGACCTTCGTCGCGGCCTTCGTTGCGGGTCTGCGTGAGCGTGGACACGAACTTCTTCTTCATGGCGTCGTCGGTCAGTTGGTGGTCCAGCACGCGGTGCACGATCTGGCGCGGCAGGTCGGACGTCTCGAGCACGTAGTCTACCACGGCGAGGAACAGCTCCTCGTTCGACGTCTCGTCGGCGAAGCGCGACGCCTGCTGCAGTACGACGCGCCACGTCGCGACCCAGGCCTCGAACGCGGCGGCGTCGTCGGCCGCGGCCGGCAGGTACTGCAGCGCCGACAGCGCACACAGGCCGAGTACGCTGAGCGCGCGCTGGCGCAGAGCTTCGGGCGGCTGCTCGCGCAGGTCGTCGAGCACGAACTGGAGCGACGGCAGGAAGCGGTGCAGCGCAGCGGGGACGTTGGCGAGGTCGAACAGCTCGCGCACCTGGAGCGGCGACCGCCACGGCCGCTGGTCGGCGTGCACGACCACCGGCAGCACCGGCGGCAGGAACGGTTCGCGCGGGTGCTCGCGGCGCCAGGTCCGCAGCACGGCCGTGACCTGCTCGAGCATCTGCAGCGCATCGAAGCGCGAGCTCGCCGACTTGTGCTCGAGCACGACGTAGAGCAGGAGCCCGCCGCCGCCGCGTGTCGTGACGGCGAACAGGAGATCGCAGATCGTGCGCCGGCCGCGGCGGCTGCGTTGGTCGGGTTCGCAGCGGCAGAGCGTCGCCCAGTCGATCGCCTGGACCACCGCCGGCGCCAGCGCAGTCTGGAGCAACGGTGCCGCGTGCTCCGGTGCGGCGAAGATCAGTTGGAAGAGTTGGTCGTGGCGATGCCCCACCCCGTAGTGGATCGAGGAGCATCACTTCGGCGGGAAACTCCCGCGAACATGGGCTTCGGCGTCACCCGCGGTCGGCCGTCCCGAAGACGTCGTCGATCGCCGGAGGTTCTGCGTCGAGCCACCGCGGCGGCGGTCGCTGCCTCAACCGACGAGCGGGCGCAGCGCCGCGACCAGCGCGTGCGCCAGGCGGCGCTGCCCGGCGGCACCGCGCGACAGGCGCTGGTTGCACTCGACCTCGATGCCGAGGTACCGCGCCGGGAGAGTGCAGCGTCGCATGTGCGTCGTGAAGCCGTCGGTGTCGCCGAAGTACGGGAAGTTGCGCCGCACGGCAAGACCGCGCGCCTTCAACGCCGCGGCGAGTGCCACGCAGAAGGCGACTTCGCGCGGCCGCGACGGATCGCACAGGAGGCCGACGTCGTTGCGCCGCTCGACGCCGCCGAGGCGCTCGACGAACGAGTGCACGGAGAGGTGCACGACGCCGCTGCGGGCGGCCACCGCGGCCAGGTCCCGCTCGACTTCGGCGCGCCAGGGCCGCCAGTAGTGCACGAGCCGCTGCTCGCGTTCGGCCGGCGCGAGCCGGTTGCCGGGAACGGCGCGGCCGTCGACGCGGCGCACGACGACGCGCGGATGGTCGTCGCTCCTGTTCAGGTCCGCGACGAGGCGCGACCAGCGGCCCGCGTACAACGGCGCGCCGAACGCGGCCGCGACGGCTCGGGCGATCGGCAGGGCGCCTGGATCCCATCCGCGGTGGGATCGCAGCATCGCCGCCGGGACGCCGAGCCCGCGCAACTCGCGCGGCACCGCGCACGACGCGTGTTCGCAGGTGACGACGAGATGCCGGCCTTCGTCGGCCCGTCGTCTCGGCGAGGTCGTCACAAGGGCAACGCGGCGAGCGCCGCCGCGGCGAAGGTCGAGGAATCGACGTCGCTCCACACGCGCACGATGCGTCCGGCGCCGTCGATCAGGAACGCGATGCGCTTCGCGGCGCGTGCGGTCGTGTCGGCCGCGGCGCCGTACGCGATGGCCGTCGAGCCGTCCGTGTCGCAGAGCAGCGGGAACGGGAAGTGCTGCTCGGTCCCGAAGGCGGCGTTCGCCACCGCATCGTCGAGGGAGACACCGACCACGGCGCAGCCGCGCGCCTCGAACTCGGCGAACGCATCCCTGAGTCCGGCGCCTTGCCTCGTGCAGCCCGGCGTCGACGCACGGGGACAGAACCACAGGAGCAGCATGCGGCCCGCGTAGTCGTCGAGAGATCGTTCGATCCCTCCGGCGTCGGCTTCGCGGAACGGCGGCGCAAGGTCGCCCTTCGCCAGTCCCTTCGCCGCGTGCCCCGCGGACGCGGCGAGCGCCCTCGTCTCGGGTTCGGGCGGCGCGGGATGCACGTGCGCATCGACGTAGCTCTGCGCATACGGCAGCTTCTCGCGCTCACGGTCGTGGTACGGCACGCCTTCCGTCATCCACTTCGGCGCGGGTTCGCCCTTCAGGTGGTGCGCGAAGTACTCGCTCATGCGGCGCGTCCAGTCCTTCATGTTCTGCCGTTGCCGCAGGCCATGGCCCTCGCCGTTGTAGTTGAAGAGGTAGCTCTCCTTGCCGAGGCGCCGCAGTGCGGTGAAGTACTCGATGCCCTGCGTCCACGGCACCGCCCCGTCCTGGTCGTTGGCGAGGATCAGCACGGGCGTGCGCACCTTGTCCGCGAACCAGATCGGCGAGTTCTCGAGGTAGCGCAGCGGGTACTGCCACGGCGTGCCGCCGATGCGCGACTGCGTCTGCTCGTACTGGAACTGCCGCGACATCCCGGTCTCGTAGCGGATGCCGCCATACGCCGACAGCATGTTGCTCACCGGCGCGCCGCTCTCGACCGCCGCGAAGATGTTCGTTTGCGTGACGAGGAACGCGGTCTGGTAGCCGCCCCAGCTGTGGCCCGCCGCGCCGATCGCCTTCTCGTCGACGAAGCCCTGCGCGATGAGGTGCTGCACGCCGGACACGACGCACTTCACGCACGAACGGCCCGGGTAGCCGATGTCGTAGTGCACGTCGGGCTCGAACCACAGGTACCCGTTGCTCACGTAGTAGCTCGCGATCGGAGAGGTCCCCGGCGACGGCGGCGTGTAGTCGTGCAGGTCCTGCGTCATGCGCTCGTAGAAGTACACGAGCATCGGGTACTTCTTCGCGGGGTCGAAGCCGTCGGGCTTCACCAGCACGCCGTTGCGCCGCTCGCCGTCGCCGTCGATCCAGTGCACCAGCTCCGCCGCGCCCCAGCGGTACTCCTGCTGCTGCGGATTGCAGTCCGAGAGGCGCCGCAGATCGGTGAAGTCGCCGGCGGCGCTCCACAGGTCGGGGAAGCGCGCGAACGTGGACCGGGTGAAGAACAGGCGGTCGCCGCCGCGCGGCCGGGTGAGCCCGCCGATGCTCTCGTCGGCGCGCCAGAGCTG
>JAEUHQ010000089.1 GCA_016794565.1 Planctomycetota bacterium
AACTACGAGGGCAGCGGGGTGGAACGAACCGCAGTGGACATCTCCTCCTGCCGGCCGGATGGCGCAGCGGGAGGTCATGTGTCTCGGAGTTCTCAGCGGTTACAGCGATTCCGAGGCAGATCCACTCGAGGCATCAGTTCCGATCAGAGGCGGATCTGGGTGCGAAGCGAGCGTGGAGTCGCGTAGGTCGTCGAGACCGCATGCTCGATCCCCAGCTGCTTCGCGTCCGCGACCACTGCGTCGAGCATGCCCGCAATCGTGTTGATGACCTGGGTCCGCGCATCCTGATCGTTCCGCGCTGCTTGTTTCATGATCTGCTTCACCGTGCTGAACAGGCCGCTCACCGGTGAAACACTCACGCCAGTCCATCCGGCCGGCGCATCGGCGACCACCTTCTGCAAGATGGCCGGGCCCTCCCCTCCCTGCTTCTTCGCATCGAGGATCGCGCGCAGGTTGCGGCTGCTGCCTTCGTTCTTGCCGATCACCAGCAGCAGTGCGTCGTCCGTGACGGCGTACTCGACCTCGAGCAGGCCCGCGACGCGCAGGCGGTGGATCTTCTGATCCGCATATTCCTCGGTCTTGCGCGCCGCGTGCATGCCGCGCGAGCGCAGCAACGTCTCGAGCGACTGGCCGAACGCCTTTGCGTCCTTCAATGCCACCGCGAAGCAGCTCGTGGCCAGGATGTTCGTGGGCGCTTCCTCCTCGTCCGGGTCGACGGCGTCGTCGCTCTGCAGCGAGACGATCTCCTGGCCGAGGTGCGCGAGCAGATCTTCCTTGAGGCGAACCTTGCAGGCGTCTGCGAACGCTGACTCGGCGTCTTCCATCGTCATCGGAATCTGGTCGCCGAACTGCTCCCACACCTTCGCGACGACCGAGTAGATGGCGCCGATGTCCAGGTGGCTGACGTTGAACGCCTCGGCGTTCGCGGGCACGAGGCGCATCATCTTCGGCTGCGCCTCGACGAGCAGGGCGCCGAACAGGCCCGGGTCGCCGCTGCCCAGGTTCACCTCCATCTCGACGAGAGTGCGCTTGTCCGTCGCGTCGATCGACAGAGTGCCGCTGTCGAGCGCGGACAGGCCGAGGTCGCTGAAGACCTGGGAGAGGTCGAACGGGATCATGGCGCCAGCCTGCTCGTCGATCGCGGCGAGAAAGGCCGAGACGGCGGGTGCGAGGTGGGCGTGGGCGTAGAGGGCCTTCTCGCCAATGGCGCCGTCGAATCGCTTCTCGGCCGCGAGCATCTTCGGCGCGGCATGCTCTAGGTCGTTCGCGAAGAGCATCACGAGCTGTCCGTCGACGATGGCAGGCACCGAAGCCTGCACCGTGTCCGCGTCGGCTGTGATGCGCAGGCGCACGTCGCCGACGGAGAGGTCCTTCATCGGGCGTCGATTCTCGGCCGACTGATCGACGGCCTTCTCGACGGCCGCGGCGACCGACGCGAGATCGAACGCTCCGTCCGGCGACAGCGTGACGATCATGCTCACCGCGGGAGGACGGTTCTCCGCCATCGCCGCGGCGAGATCGTCCCAGTCGAGTTGCATCGCGACGGTGATGTCGCCGGCGTAGTCGCGGACCAGGGACTGGATCAGGTCGGCGTCGAGTTTCCCCGTCGTGCGGATCCGTTCGATGCCCTCGTCCAGTGCCTTCGAAACCTGGGCCAGCATCGGTTCGAGCGAAGGAGACTGGAAGAGCTTCGCCATCTGCGTCTTCGCGAACCTCTGCTTCCACTTCGCCGGCGCCGCCGTGCGCACGACCAGGAACGAGTCGGCGGGCACGAATCGGTTCGGCGCCGGTTGGGCGGACGTCTGCGCCGCGAGCGCGGCGCACAGGATCAACGGGGCGGACAATCGGAGCATGGTGGTTCTCACTTCTCTTGCAGGTAGATGAGTACTCGGTCGTGTGCGATGAGGGCGAAGTCGATGCGGCCGTCGCCGTCGAGGTCGCCCGTGACCAGATCGCGCGGCTCACTGTCGGGCTCGCTGCTCGGCGGAGTCTCGAAGACCGGAATCGCGAGCGCGCGCACGAGGCCGTTCGGGCCGCCCGCGAGGACCTGGGCCCCGGGCAAATGGCGGTCGATCAACAGCAGGTCCGCGACGCCGTCGTGGTCGAAGTCGCCGCTGGCACCGTCCCAATAGAACGTGCGATCCGTCGGCGGTTCGTGCACCGCCACCGATCGTAGCGACGGGCCGGTGCCGAACGGCACGCGCAGGATGCCCTTCGGGCCGACGAGGATCGCGGCGTCGCCGTGTGCGAGCATCTGCGTGAAGTCGAGCGCGGGCACGTCGGTCGTGCGGTCGGCGCTTCCCGGCGTCGTTCGCACGAGTTTGTTGTTCTTCTTGTCGAGGTAGAGACCGCCGCCGCCTGCGACCTCGGCCGCGAGGGTCAGTTCGCTGAAGCCTTCCGGCCCGTTGTCCTGCGTCAGGACCTGCAGCTGGCCCTTGCCGTCGACGCGGAAGCGGCGGACGAAGCGGTCGCGCACCGCGAGCAGAGCTGGTCTTCCCGCGTGCTCACACAGGGTGAGGGCGCCGTCGTCGAGCTTCTTCGTGAAGCCCGCGGTCTCGGCCGTCTTGCCGCCCTTCTTCGGTTCGGCACCGAGAGTCACGGTGCGCAACCCCTCACCCGGAACGACGAACGACACTTCGAGTCCGGGCGCGTCACCGACGTCGGCGACGATCAGGCGGACGGGATCGGCGGGCACGCGGCCGAGGTCGGCGAGGCGTTCCGGTTCCTTGTCCGCGGCCACGCGGTCGAGGTGTGCGTCCCGCTTCTCCGTCCTCGCGAGCACGACGAGCCCGCCCTCCGGGTGCACCGCGGCAGCGATGGGCTTGTCCGTGCACGCGACCTGCACCGGGAACCGGTCGATCGGCACCGCTCCGGACATCCACGCGACGGTGTCCTCTTCCGGGCTCGTGAGCACGAGGTCGATCTTGCCGTCCTTGTCGACGTCGCCCGCGGCAAGCGCCGCGACACCGGCGAGAGTCGGCACGGTGTGCGACACGAACGTGCCCGCGTCCCACGTGTAGACGAGCAACTGTGCGCGCTCGGGCTGCGCCAGGACGATGTCCTGATCGCCGTCGTTGTCGACGTCCACGACGACGAGCGGCAGCGTCTTCGTGGCCTGGTTCTCGCCGAGCGACCACCACTCGGGCGCCTGCTGGTCGCCGTGATCGCCGAACTCCTGCAGCGTCACGCGTCGCTGCGGGCCTTCGATCGTCGCGAGGGCACGCGACCCGTCGGCGAGCCGGGCGGGGAACGCGGTCTGCAGCGATTCACCGCCGCAGAGGCGCCACGGGCCGAACGTACCGTCGCCGCGCCCCGGGCGGATGCGGAGGTTCATCGAGGGGCCGGGTACGACGCAGAGCACGTCGAGCCGATCGTCGCCGTCGACGTCGGTGACGTGGAAGCTGTGTGCGTTCTCGTCGATCGGTTCGATCGGCGACAGCGTCGGCGTGTCGGCGAGCTTCGTGACGTGGCGCATCTTGCCGCGCGCCACCGCGACGACGTCGGCCTTGCGGTCGCCGTCGAGATCGCCGGTGAGCAGCACGACGCCGCGTGTGCCGAGCCCGAGGTCGATAGCGGCACCGCTCTTCGTGTCGCCAGGGTGCCGCACGGAGAGGCGGCCGCGACTGTCGACGACGATCAGGTCCGACTTGCCGTCGCCGTGCACGTCCGCCGTCGTGTATGCGGCGATCTGTCCGTTCGTGGGGATGGGATCGATCTTCGTCGTGGTGCCGTCGACTCGGAGCGCGACGACGCGTGCACGTCGTGCGTCGGCGACCAGCACTTCGGGGCGGCCGTCGCCGTCGATGTCGGCGACCCGCAGCGTGTCGATGCCGTCGCCGATCTTCGCGACCAGCGGGCCCTCGAAGCCGAAGCGAGCGCGGACCTCCACGGGGATCGGCGGCGGCGTGGTCTGGGCGAGCAGGGTGGCTGCGCTCGGGATCGCGAACAGCGCGGCGGCGTACGTGGCTTGCATCGGCCCCGCAATCTATGGTTGCGCCGATGCTGCTCGCAACGCTCGGCCTCCTCTTCTGCTGCCAGGATCCCGCTCCGGCGAAGGCCCCGGCGGCCGCAGCCGACGCAGCTGCGGTCGAAGTGCTCGACCTCGGCAACGGCAACAAGCTCCAGGGTCGTGTGCTGCGGACGACCGAGCAGACCGTCTTCCTCGACGTCGGCTTCGACGTGCTGAAGGTCCCCGTCGCGGCCGTGATCCGTCGCGAATCCGTCGACGGCCAGCGCACGGGCGGTGTCGTGCGCGAAGCGCTGTGGGCTCGCGCCGAACTGCCGGAGCGCTCGGTCGCCGAGGGCGCGAAGGTGATGGGCGAGGCCGTCGTGAAGATCGAGGCCGCTGGCGGCCAGGGGTCCGGCTTCATCACGCACGCCGACGGCTGGATCGTCACCAACTTCCACGTGGTCGAGCGCGAAGTCGAAGTCGACGTCGTCATCTATCCGCTGGGCAAGGACGGCTTCGAGCCGCGCACCGTGCGCAAGTGCAAGGTCGCGGCGATCAACCCAGCCATGGACCTCGCGCTGGTGAAGATGGAAGCGCCAACGGACCTGAAGCTGAAGACGGTGTTCCTCGGCGAGAGCGACACGATGCGCGTCGGTGACACGGTCTACGCGATCGGCGCGCCGATCGGCCTCGACCGCACGGTCAGCAGCGGCATCGTCAGCGTCACGAATCGCACGTTCGAGGGGCGATGCCACTTCCAGATCACGACGCCGATCAACCCCGGCAACTCGGGCGGTCCGTTGTTCAATCTGCGCGGCGAGGTCGTCGGCGTGAACAGCGCGGGCTACCGGGGCTTCCAGGGTCTCAACTTCGCGATCCCGTCGAAGTACGTCATCGACTTCCTCCAGAACCGCGACGCCTTCGCTCTGGACACGACACGCAGCGAGAACGGCGTGCACTACCTGCCTGCGCCGAAGAAGCCGCACGAGACGAAGTGACGGCGCGAGTCGACCATCCGCGGCACTGCGGTCCGAGCGACCGCGCCCGGCCTCGGGTCGACGTCGCGCGGAATCAGCGAACGGGCCACCAGCCCGGGGCGGCCACGCTCTCGTCGCGGACGGGCTCGTCTTCGGTGACGGCGACGAGTGCGACCCGTTGCGTCACGGACAGATCGCCTCGCACGACGACGTCGTCCCCCTGATCCGTGATCCGGACGACCGGGACCGAGCGAGCGCGGCTCCGCCCCGGCTCGAGAACGAACACCCGGTCCCCCTGCAGCGCGGCCCTCGGTACGACGAACGCGGTTGCGTTCGCGTCTCGGGCCGAGTCCGGCTTCGTCGTCGCCAGGAAGAGTGCACTGCACGGCGTCTCCGGGTGCCACGCCGGCGGCGGACTGACGAGCCGGACCGTCACTTGCGCCGTGTCCTTCCGCGGATCGACTTCGTTCAGCACACGCTGCACGACGCCCTTCACGACGGTGTTCCCGGTCACCTGGCTCCGCAGTTCGACGTCCTGGTCGGCGGCGATCGAACCGAGCGACCCGAGTGGTACGTCGATGCGCGCGCGCAGGCGCGACGGATCGTAGATCGACAGGATGCCGTCGGCGCCGGGGCCGGCGTCGGCGCCGGGCTGTGACAAGAGGCGCAACACGATGCCGCTGGACGGTGCCAGAACGGTTGCCCAATCGAGTTCGCGCCGGCTGATCGCCAGGTCGGTGCGACCGGCGTCGCGGTCGGCGCGTGCGCGCTCGAGCTCCGCGACCGCGATGCTGACGGCGCCCTTCAGGGCGACTGGATCCGCGGCGAGTTCGTCCGCGAGAGCGACCCGCTGTGCGGTGACGTCACGTGCGGCCGACACGCTCCGTTCGACGGCCTCGGCCGTCTTCACCGCGACATCCGCCGCGGCAGCAGCGGCGCGTGCTCGTTCGAGCGCGACGGTGTTGCCGCTGCCTGCTTCGAACAACTGCTCCTGGGCCGCGAGACCCGCGGCCGCGGAGCGCGCCTCGGCCCGCGTTCGCTCGATCGCGCCGCGCGCCGCTGCGAGGGCCACCTCCTTCTCCGCGAGCACCGCGCGTGCCTCGCTCGCTGCGAGTCGTGCGTCCCCGTTCTGCGCGAGTCGGGCCACGGCGAGGTCGTGGGCCGCAGACGCGGCGTCGACCCTGCGTTCCCGCTCGCGGCAGGTCGCCTCGGCGCGTTCGACCGCGGCTTGCAGCGGTGCGCTCGTGAGTCTCGCGATCACCGTTTCGCCCGCCACGACCGGAGCGCCCTCGCAGACTTCGATCGTCTCGATGCGGCCGTTGACGAGTGGATGCACGACCGTCGGGAACGGGTCGGCTTCGACCCGGCCGACGGCTCGGGCGACCGTCGTCGCCGCGGGACCGACGATGAGGACCGCTCGCACGCTCGCCATCGGCACGATGCGGCCACGCCACAGCACGGGGAACGTGAGTGCGCCCGCGATGCCGACGAGCAGCAGCATCGAGAGGATCGACAGCAGGTGCGGCGTCCGTCGGCCGCGGCGCCGCCGAGTGCCGGTCCGCGCAGCTTCGTGGTCGATCCTGGTCACGACGATCTCCCCTGGCCGCTGGCCGGCCAGCCGAGCGCGACGGCGCGGGCGACCTCGGCGCGGGCGCGGGCGAGGGCCGCGACTCGGCGTTCCATGGCGTCGCGTGCGACCATCGCCGCGGCCTGCGCGACCTTGTCGAACGCGTCTTCTTCGACACGGATCGCCGCCTTGCCGATCGCGAACGCTCGTGTGCTCGCTTCGAGCGCGGTCGTGGCCGCGTCGTCGGCAGCGCGCGCGGCAGCGAGCGCACGGTCCGCTGTGACGGCCTCGGCGTCGGCGCGTAGCCATGCCGCGAGCAGCCGCGCGCGTGCGGCTTCGCGCCGCTCACGCGCGGCCTCGGCGGCTCCGGCCGTCGCGAACGGGATCCTCGCCTGCCAGAGCGACTCGACCACTCCGAGGCCGCGCTGCATCGGGATGTCCGGGCCGACGCGCAGCGACGGATACTGTTCGGCGACCGCGAGCGCGAACGCGGCATCGGCGACGCGGAACTCGGCCGTCGCGAGCGCGAGGTCGGGGCGCGCGAGGATCGTGTCGCCCGAGTGCTGCACGTCGTCGAGCGCAGGACCGTCGCCCGGTGCGAACCGGCAGTCGGCGTCGGCCGGCAGCCCGAGCAGCTCGCGCAGCCTGGCACGGTTGGTGTCCCGTTCGGCCGCGATGCCGGAGCGCTCGGCGGCGAGGCGCGCGTTCGCAGTCCGTAGCTGCGCACTCGCGAGCGGCGACGCGAGGCCTGCCCGTTCGAACGCCGTTGCGTCGACCTCGATGCCCGGAGTCGCGATCGCGGCGAGCGACGCTTCGACGACGAAGGCTTCGGTGACCGCGGCGATCGTTCGCCAGCGCGCCACCGCGAGGCGCTCGGCGGCGGCGGCTGCTTCGGCGCGTGCGACGTCGATCGCGGCACCGCGGGCACCGAGTCCCAGGAGCGCGACGGGATCGACGATCGCCGAGAGCATGATGAAGTCGGTCGGGAACTCGAGGTCGACGTCGATCGGCGTCGAGACCGCGCCCGCCGCACGAGCCTCGGCCTCGAGGGCCTGCAACCCGGCGTTCTGGCGCAGCGCCGTCGCGACGGCTTCGCCCCACGTGAACGCGCCGCCTTCCCGCCGCTGCGCGGTTGCGGCGACCGAGGCAGCGTCGCTGTCGTCGCGTTCGTACGCGACGCATCCCGCGATCGATACCACGCCGAGCCAGCAAGCGAGTCGCAGCTTCACCATCCGTCCTCCGAACCCCCGACCGTGACGAGCACCCGCGAACGGAACGGTGGCTCCGCCGCGAGACCCTTCATCGGCGATCGGCGGTCACGGACGCCAGTGCGACCGCGGCGCGGGCTGCGGGACGGGCGCCGACGCCGGGCTGTCGGGTGTCGAGGGATTGGGCACCCGGCCCCGGATCGACCGATGGCACGCGGGTTCGGCCGGGGGGCCGCGGGCGTGCTCCGGACGCCGAGCCGTTGCTCGTCGTCGCCGTCGGTGCGTCGGAGTTCCCTCGCCCGAACGGAACGGCGGCTGCGATCTCCGCCGACGCTGCCTACAGTCGCGCAGCCATGTTCCGCTGCATGCCTCGTCGACACGAGCACTCGTGTTCGTCCGCACTCGTTGCACCCGTCGCGCTGGCTCTCGTGTTCGCCACGCCCGCGCAGGTGCCGAGTCCGCTCGAGTTCCTCGGGCACGAGGTCGGCGCCGATCGCCGGCTGTGCAACTACACGGACATGGTGCGCTGGTTCCGCGCCGTCGAGGAGCGCTGCGATCGCGTGCGGATCGTCGACATCGGCGCCACGAGCTACGGCCAGCGGATGAACATGGCCGTGATCTCCTCGCCGGCGAACCTGGCACGCATCGGGCGCCTGCGCACGATCGCGTGCACCCTCGCGAAGGGCCGGGTGCCGCGCGATGAAGCGGATGTGCTCGTTGCCGAGGGATGCGCGGTCGTGTGGGTCGACGGCGGCCTGCACGCGACGGAGGCGATCGCGGGTCAGAACATCGTCGAACTCGTCTGGCAGATGGCGTCGCGCGACGACGACGAAGTGCGGCGCATCCTCGACGAAGTGGTCCTGCTCGTGTGCCCCGTGAATCCGGACGGCTACGAGCTCGTCGCGAACGCCTATCGCGCGACCGGCCGCATGACGATCCCGGTGCTCTACCAGCGCTGGATCGGGCACGACAACAACCGCGACTTCTACGCGTGCAACCAGCTCGAGGCGCAGAACACGAACCGCGTCTTCTACTCCGACTGGTGTCCGCAGATCGTCTACAACCACCATCAGCCGGCGCCGAAGGGCACGATCCTCTTCACGCCGCCGTTCCGCGATCCGCACAACTACTACACGGATCCGATGGTGATCCGCGGGATCGAGATCGTGAGCGCGCACATGAACGCGCGCTTCGCCGCCGAGGGCAAGCCGGGCGTCATCTCGCGCGGTGGCGCGCCGTACTCCGGCTGGTGGAACGGCGGCCTGCGCTCGACGAACTACTTCCACAACGTCATCGGCATCCTCACGGAGGCGTTCGGGCACCCCGATCCGACGCCGATCGAGCAGGGCGTCGACCGCCGGCTGCCGACCGGGGACTACCCGGATCCGGTGCCGTCGCAGGTCTGGCACGCCCGCCAGACGGTCGAGTACCTGCAGACGGCGAACTTCGCGATCCTCGACTACGCCGCGCGCCATCGCCGCGAGGTGCTCCGCGGCATCTGGACCATGGCGAGCCGTGCGATCGAGCGCGGCCGCCGCGACTGGTGGACGCCGACGCCGGTGCTCGTCGAAGCCGCCCGGCGTCGCGAGGACCCGAACTCGGTGTTCGCCGATCCGCTGCTGCGTGACCCGCGGGTGTACGTGCTGCGCAGCGACCAGCCCGATTGGACTGCTGCGCAACGCATGGTGCGCGCGCTGATGCGGTGCGGGGTCGAGGTGTGGCGCGCGACGAGCGCGTTCCCGATGAACGGCGTCACGATGCCCGCGGGTTCGTACGTCGTGAAGACGGACCAGGCCTACCGCGCACACGTGCTCGACATGTTCGAGCCGCAGTGGCACCCGAACGACGTGAAGGAGGGCAAGCCGGTCGCTCCGTACGACGCGGCGGGCTGGACGCTCGCGATGCAGTACGACGTGCAGGTCGAACGCTGCTTCGAAGCGGTCGACGGGCCGTTCGCACCGGTCGCCGACGCAGAGCGTTTCGCGCCTGCGGTGCTCTCCGCGCCGAACGCCGGGTGGTCCCTCGATCCGCGCGACACGCACACGGTGCCGACCGTCAATCGACTGCTCGCGAAGGGCTGTTCCGTCGAGTGGTCCGGGCGCGGCTGGTTCTGGGTCGGTCGCGACGACGGCGCGATGGCCGTACTGCGTGATGCCGCCGCGGAACTCGGCGTGCGGGCCGCCAACCACGCCCGCGAGACGCGCGAGGCGCGTCAGCCGGTGCACGCACCTCGGCTCGGGCTCTTCGACACGTTCGGCGGGCACATGCCGACCGGCTGGGACCAGTGGGTGCTGCAGGAGTTCGGGTTCCCGGTGCAGCAGGTGTGGGGCGATCGCATCGAGGCGGGGGATCTCGGCAAGGACTTCGATGCACTGGTCTTCCACACCGGGCTCCCCGGGCCGCGCGACCTCGAACGGGCCGCGCAGAAGAAGGACGAGGAGAAGCTCGACGATCTCGCCGCGGCACTGCCGCCGTTCGAGGACTGGAGCAACCTGCAGTCGCGGACGACGCGGCTCACCGGCGAGAAGTCGCTGCCCGCGCTGCGTGAGTTCGTCGAACAGGGCGGCACGCTGTTGGCACTCGGCGGCGAGTGCGACAAGGTGATCCGCCACTTCGCGCTGCCGGTGAAGGTCGGCACGCACGTCGCCGATCCCGATCCCGAAGCCGAAGGCGGCGAACGCCGCACGCGCCGCGAGGAGTTCTACGTTCCCGGTTCGCTGCTCGCGATCGAGGTCGACACGTCGCACGAGATCGCCCGCGGCAGCTCGCGCGAACTCGCCGCGATGGTGACGGGCAGCACGGTCGTGATGGAAGTCACCGATCCGAACGCGCGCATCGATGTCGTCGCGAAGTACCGCACCGCGGACACCCTGCTGAGCGGCTGGATCGTCGGGGACTGGTTCCTGAAGGGGAAGGCCGCAGTGCTGTGCGCGCACGTCGGCAAGGGGCGCGTGCTGCTGTACGGCGCCGACGTCACGTACCGCGGCCAGCCGCTCGGCACGATGAAGATGTTCTTCCACGGCATCCTCACCGCCGGCCGCGGGCACTGAGTTGTCGCGCGGCCGGCTTCGGATGTCCTGAGCGTATGACGTGGCGATCGGCCCGCGACCGCCGCGTCACTTGCGGTTCTTGCTCTTCGGGTCGTCGCCGCTCTTCCCGTACTCGGGGTTCGGCGTCGGCATCGCTGCGTGGATCGCCTTCAAGTACGCGTCGAGCCGCTTCTCCATCTCGGTGACGCGCGCGGCCTGCGAGGCCGCTAGGTCCTGGCGTTCGCCCGGGTCCTTGCGAACGTCGAACAGCATCCGCGCGCCGTCGTCGTAGCGACGCACGAGCTTGTAGTCGCCGAGGAAGATCGCCGACGCCGGACCGCTGCCGAGGTCGTAGTGGGGGAAGTGCACGACGAGCTCCTCGTGCGGGCGCGCGACCGGGCCCTTGCCGTTGCCGCGGAGAACGGCGGCGAGGCTGCCGCCTTCGACCTCGCTCGGCCACGACGTCACGCCCGCGAGTTCGGCGACCGTCGGCAGCACGTCGGCGGTGCTCGCGCGAACGCGGCAGCACACACCGCGTGCGATGCCCGGGCCGCGAACGACGAACGGCACGCGGATGCCACCTTCGAGCACGCTGCCCTTGCCGCCGCTGAGCGGCGCGTTCGTGTTCCGGCCCGCTGCGCCGTGGTCGAACACGAGCACGACGTACGTCGAGTCGGCGACCTTCATCTCGTCGAGTGCGACGAGCACGCGGGCCATCTGGTCGTCGATGTCGCGCAGGATCGCGGCCTGCCACGCGGTCTTGCCACGCATGCCGCGCAGTTCGGCTGCGAGCGCCTGTCGCGTCTCGGCAGTCGCTTCGTCCTCCGAGCCGCCGCCGTAGTGCGAGATCTGCACGTAGAACGGCTTCTTCGCGGCGAGCTGCTTCTTCGCGAACTCGATGCCCGCGTCGGTGATCGCGACACCCTGTTCGGGGTTGGGCTTCTCGGAGCGACCCGGCCCGCGGTTGGTGTTGGCACCGTCGTCGACGTCGAAACCGTGATGCGACGGCCGTTCGCGCCCGACGTGCCATTTGCCGAAGTGCGCCGTCGCGTAGCCGGCGTCGTGCAGGAGCTCGGCGATCGTCGTGACCTCGGCCGGCAGTTCGGTGCGGCACGTCGGCGGGATCAGCCTCTTCACCGCGGTGCTCTCGTTGCCGCCGTTGCGCTTGCCGCCACCTTCGCCGCCGCGCCGCTCGGTGCCGCCCTCGTTGACGTACGTCATCCCGAGCTTCGCGGCGCTCATCCCGGTCAGCAGCGACGCGCGCGACGGCGTGCAGCGCGGCGCCGACACGTAGAACTCCGCGAAGCGCATTCCGTCGGCCGCGAGCCTGGCGATCGTCGGCGTCGCCGCGGCGAACGCCTTCGCGTCGGGCAGCGTGTCGTCCATCGTGACCGACGTGCTCGGGAAGCCGCTGCCGGTGCCTTCGAGGAAGAACACGACGAAGTTGGGTCGCGCGACCGTGGTGGTGGAGGGCGACGGGTGTTTGGTCTCGCCTTGCGCGACGAGACCGACGTGGGCGGCGAACAGCGCGAACGCGAACGCGGCGGCAGTCGGGTTAGGTGGAATCACTTGCGACTCCGTTGCTGCAATTCGTACGACTGCACGATCGAACCGTTCGCCGCGTCGTTGTCGCGGCGAACGCTGTTCGCACCGATCGCGGCCCGCA
>JAEUHQ010000090.1 GCA_016794565.1 Planctomycetota bacterium
AACTACGAGGGCAGCGGGGTGGAACGAACCGCAGTGGACATCTCCTCCTGCCGGCCGGATGGCGCAGCGGGAGGTCATGTGTCTCGGAGTTCTCAGCGGTTACAGCGATTCCGAGGCAGATCCACTCGAGGCATCAGTTCAGGAGCATGTCGTGGGCGTCGGAGAGGAAGAGGATGCCATTCGCCGGGGCAACCGCCGCAAAGCCCAGCGCGATCGCCTGCCAACGCAGCGCCTGGAACGGAATCGGCGGCGGGAGCACGATCGTCGTCGTGGTTCCCGTCGTCGGGATGCCGGCGAAGATCACGTACCAGTCCCAGTGATCGACCCACAGGCCCGGCAGGAACGTCGAGATCGGCGGTGCACTGAGGTCGTGGAACTGCACGAGCAGGGCGCCGAGGTTGCTCGCGTGCGTGCCACCCGGACTCGACACGTCGATGTGGACCGTGTCGCCGATCGACGTGTTCTTGCCGCAAGTGGTGTCGAGTGGACCCCCGTTCACCGCCGTGCGCAGCACGAGGTCTTCGTTGGAGCCCGGCATGTTGCACCAGCGCGTCTTCGCCATCACCTCCGGCGTCGACTGGCCGGTGTTGCGCCACGCGTCGAAGAGCTCGTCACCGGCTGACGCGAGGAAGGCGCTCGTGCCAGGGTTCGCGAGCTTGAGGAACTGGATGTACTCCCAGCTCGAGGTCTGGTAGAGCAGCTCGACGTCCGCGCGCGTGGCGCCGACCGGCGGCGACAGGGGAACGGTGTCGTAGTGCTGGTAGGTGCCGCCCGCACCGGGGTTGCCGAACTGGGTCGCGGGCACCGGCAGCGCGTTGCGCGTCTGCGCCACGTCGTGCGACATGCCGTAGGGCGGGATGCGGTTGTCGTGCAGGACCTTGTTGTTCAGGATGAAGTGGAACGTCTCCTGCGCGGTGCCCGGCGCGGACGCGGCGAGCTGAGCCAGCGTCATCGTCACCGCGCCGGTGACGCGATCGAACGCGAGCGGCGTGGTCGGCGAGACGCCGAGCGTCAGCAGCTGGAGCGCCCAGTCCTGCGTGATGCCCATCTTCGTCTCGTACACGTGCGCGTACGGATCGACGATCGAGTTGACCGTGTAGGGCGTGCCGTTCACGACGGACGTGAAGCCGCTGTATCCGCCGTCTTCGCGCAGCAGGTTGTTCTGCTCGTCCATCCAGCGGGTGCGCAGCCACATGCGCCGGCCTTCCGGATAGCCCGTGATGAGCTTGTGACCGGTCAGGTTGGTGACCCGCAGGGTGTTGCCCGTGATGTCGAGGGCGCCGGCGCGCTTCAGTGTCGCGCGCGCGCGCAGGATGCCGCGATCCATCGACGCGGACATCGACGGCTGGATGTTCTGTCCGAGCCGCAGCAGGCTCGGCACCTGGTTGTCGAGCCAGCGGATCGCGTCCGGTGCCCACGTGTTGCCACCGGTGAGGTCGTGCAACGGCAGGTCGTAGCGAACGGGGCCCTGCTGGAACGACGCGCCTTCGCCGACGACGGGCTCCATGTGGCAGCTCTGGCAGCTGAACGTGCGCGGTGTGCCGTCCTCGTAGTCGCCGTTCGTGCCGGCGAGCATCGCCTGGTCGTGCGCGCGCTTGATCGCGCCGCGCTTCAGGTCGGCCGGCAGCGTGTTGTAGGCGGACACGGGGGTCGTCGACAGCGAGCTCGCGGTGTGTTCGCTGAACGTGCGCTCGACGACGCCGTACGCATAGGGCGGGTTGAGGAACGCGGCCTTCGTGGTGACCGGCGTGTTCAGGACACCGCTGAACTGTCCCGGCGGCAGCGGAATCTGCGCGCCGTTGCCCGCAGCGAGGTCGCCCGTGACGGGATTGCTCACGTCGTGGCACGTGCCGCAGATCTGCGCGGACCGGTGGAACGACGACTGCGCCCACGCGTGGCCGGCGGTGGCATTGCCGTACGGGCCGTAGCGGGTGAAGTTGCCCGCGAGCACCATCATGCCGCTGCCGTAGAAGCCTTCGGGCGTCGGGCCGCCGCTGTTCGCGACGTACGGCGCGCTCTGCTGACCCGCGTACTCGGAGCCGTCCGGGTTGACGAGGTTGTGGCAGATCGCGCACTCGATGCCTTCGCTGTCGAGGCTCGACTGCAGACCCGAACCGTCGGTCGGTCCGACGCGACCCTGGTGCCAGCCGCGCGGCGAGTGGCAGCGGATGCAGAAGTTGCCGGCGCCGGGGAAGTCTCCCTCGGCCACCGCGAGCGCGCCCCAGAACACGGGATCGCGACCAGCCTGCGCCATCATGCTGCCTTCCCAGTTCTCGTGGGGCTCGACGGCCTGGTCGTAGTAACCGTGGCAACCGGAGCAGCTCGCGGGCGGACCCATGAGAGTCGCCTGCAGCGGCTGCGTGCCGGGCTGCTGGGTATCGGTCAGCGGAGCGAAGAACGGACTGGTGCTCGACAGCAGGACCGCGGCGGTCGCGGCGCCCCAGAGGGCGAGGGGCGAAGAAACGATGCGCATGGGCAAGATCGGGAGAAAAGCAGGCTCGGGGGTCTCGAAGCCTACCAGGAGGCGCGCCCGATCGTCATGCGCGCGCCATGGGCACAACGGCGAAGTCCGCGCACCGTCGATGGCGTCGGCGCTGCGTGCTGCCTCGTCCCGATACGGTGCGGAGGAGATCGCGCCGCGTCACTTCGCGCCGGCGCGCAACTCGTCGACCACGCGCCCCATTCCGTAGACGTGCTGCAGCGCTTCGACGATCGCATCCGTGTGCACGCTCACGGCGCGGGCCTTCTCCTGCGTGTAGTAGAAGTCGTTCGGCAGCGACTCGATGTTGCCGTCGAAGATCAGCCCGACGACGCGCAGGTCCTTGTCGACCACGCACGAGCCCGAGTTGCCGCCGACGATGTCGTTCGTGGAGACGAAGCAGACCTTCTTCGCGAGGTCGACCTCCGCCTCGGCGTCGCGCCACGGCTTCGGCAGGTCGAACGGGTGCGCACCGCCGAACTCGATCGTGCGGCCGTAGAGCCCGTAGAACGTCGTTGCCCACGGCGCGAGCGTGCCGTCGTACGGATAGCCGGCCACGCGGCCATCCGAGAAGCGCAGCGTCATCGTCGCGTCGGGGCTGACCTTCGCGCCGTAGACGGCGTGCAGGGCGCGGCCGATCAGGATGCCCTGCCGCTGGATCGCCGCCGCCACGTCGGTCTGCTGCTTCTCCTCGCTGCGCATCAATGGCCACAGGGCGCGCGCCACGACGACCGCCGGGTCGTCGCTCGCAGCGAACTGCGCGGCGCCGTCGTCGGCTTCGAGCAGCGTCTTCACGAACTTGGTCTGGCGCAGCTTGCTCTTGTCGAGGCGCTTCACGGCCGCCTGCCAGTCGACGCCGGATCCGGTCTTCTGGTCACCTGCGACCGCGGCGAGGTAGGGATCGTCCGCGGGAAGCCACTTCGTCGCGCGTTCGAAGTGGTCGAGCACCAGCGCCGCCGTCAGCGGATTGCCGCCGACCTTCATCGCGAGGGCCTCTTCGCGCGCCGCGTTGCGCACGTCCTCGGCCAGCGTCGAGTCGAACGCCTTCGCGACGAGCACGCCGCGTTCGACGGTGCCGATGTAGCTCGACGAGTGGAAGTGCGCCTTCGGCTCGAGCGCGCGGTGCGCCTGCATCAGCGCCGCCATCTCCTTCCACACGTTGCCGAACTTCGCCTTCAGCTCGGGATCGGCGTCCACGGCCTTCTGGAAGTGTTCTTCGTGGGCACGCTTCTTCGCCATGAGCGCGTCGTCGCGCAGGCCGTCGAGCATGCCGGCGATCGCCTTCCTGCTGTTCTCCCAGCTCAGCAGCGTCGTGAGGATCCCGGGGTTGTCCGCGGCGTACGGGCGCAGCAGTTCACAGCCGTTGCCGAGTTGGCCGAGAATCAGCGGGTACTCGATGTCGCGCTGGCTCTCGAGCTGCGCGACGGTCATCTGCCGGTTCGTGTCGCCGGGATTGCCCGGCACGAACACGAGGTCGTTCTCGAGCGCGCCCTGCGCACGCCACCGGAAGTAGCACTCCTTCGTGTCCGCGGGCTTGCCGTCCTGGTACGCGCGCAGGAACGAGAAGTCGATGCTCCAGCGTGGGTAGGTGAAGTTGTCGTGATCGCCGCCGAAGTGCGCGGTCTGCAGGTGCGGCGCGACGACGAGGCGGAGGTCGTCGTACACGCGGTAGCGGTACAGCTGGTGCACGGCGCCTTCGTAGAGGGCGACGACCTGGTGCATCGAATCGGGATGGGCCTTGTCTGCGGCGGCCATGAGCGCGGCGATGTTCGCCTTGCGCTTCTCCGCCGCTACCGTCGCGTCGTCGCCTTCGCCGATGCCCTTCTCGACGTCCGCGGTGACGTCCGTCTGTTCGACGAGCTGGTGCACCGTGAGACCGGGGATCGGGACCTCGTCCGTCATCTCGACCGCGGCGAAGCCGTTCGCGACCCACTGCTTGTCCTCCTGGATCTGCGCGATCTTGTCCCGCACGCAATGGTGGTTGGTCATGACGAGACCCTGCGGCGACACGAAGGACGCCGAGCACCACGGGTTCTCGCGTTCGCCGAGCCGGAGCGCGCCGAGGCGCAGGCTGTCGAACCAGGCCTGGTTCGGTTCGAACCCGTACTCCTGCTTCAGGTAGGCGAGCGGCGGGTTCTCGAAGGTCCACATCTTGCCGAGCGCGAGGTTGTCGGCGCTCTGCGCGGCAGCGGACGTGGCGAGGAGGAGGATCGTGAGGGACGTGCGGAAGGGCTTCATCGGGGTCGTTGGCGACGGAACGGGCGGGACTCTACGGAGCACGCCCTGCGGGTGCTGGTGCGACTCCGGAAACCGCGACGGTCAGGCGGCGGTGCGTTCCAGCATCACGAGCAACTCCACGTGCTCGGTGTGCGGGAACAGGTCCGCGAGCCGGATCGCCGCGACGCGGTAGCCGTTCGCGCAGAGTTCGCCGAGGTCCTGCGCGAGCGACTCGGCCACGCACGACACGTACAGCACACGCGACGGCCCCGCCGCGAGCACGCGACCGATCGCCTTCGACCCGAGGCCGGAGCGCGGCGGATCGACGACGACGAGGTCGACGTGCTTCGGCAGCGGCGTCGACGCGAACGGCGCCGCGATCACGTCGACGTTGGTCAGTCCGTTGCGCGTCGCGTTGTGCTCCGCATCGCGGCACGCCGAGGGGCCTTCTTCGACGATCGTCACGTGGGCCGCGCCGGCGTGGGCGAGCCGCAGTCCGAAGGGCCCGACGCCGCCGTACCCGTCGACGACCTTCTTGCCGCGCACGTCGCCGCACATCTGCATCGCGGGGCGATACAGCAGCCGGTCGGCGTCGGCGTGGATCTGCCAGAAGCTCCCGGCGCTGACGCGGAACGTGAGATCGCCGGCGCGCTCGACGACGTGGTCCTGACCGAGCAGGGGCACGTGCCGGTCGCCGAGGAGGAAGTCGTCGTCGCGGTCGCTGATGCTGTGCACGACGCCGACGAGCCGGCGCTCCTTGTCCGCGCGCGGCAGTTCGGCCGCGGCCTTCTGGAGGTCCTTCGCGATCTGCGGCCCGGGTTCGAAGGCGCCCGGTTGCGTGACGACGCCGGCGAGCACCTGACCCGCGCCGCTCGCGAGCCGTGCCCAGATCGCCTTCACCATGCCGTTGCCGCTCGACGGCTCGAACGGACGCACGCGGTGTTCGCGCAGGACCCGCTCCGCGGCGAACCCGAACGCCGTGAGCCAGCGGTCCATCGTCTGGCAGTCCTCGATGCGCACGAGGTCGTGGCTGCGGAACCCGTAGATGCCGACGATCGGCAAGCGGCTCTTGTCGGCGCGGACGGGGAACAGCAGTCGGGTGCGGAAGAAGCGCGGGGTCCACGTCGGTTCCGGGCACTCGATGCGCACGTCGCCGAGGAATGGCCGCAGAACGCGCTCGCAGGCAGCGACCTTGTCGTGCAGTTGCCAGCGGATCGGCTGGTCGAGCACCGAGCATCCGCCGCACGTGCCGAAGTGACGGCATTCGATCGTACGGTCGAGATCGGGCGGCGGCGGGCGTTGCGGGCGGCGGGACACGGCGCGGATGCTACGGGTCGAGCCGCGCGTCGGTATCGTCCCGTCGCATGTTCGCGTGCGCGAGTTGCGGCGGTGCGCTGGATCGTGCCCGGGTGTCCGGCGGCCTCGCGTGGGTGTGCCGCGCCTGCGGCAGTCGCGCCGTCACACTGCCCGTGTTGCGCCGCATGGTCGACCCGGCGGCGCTGCGCGATCTGTGGCAACGCACGCTCGTCGCGCCGCGCATCGGCGAACGCGACTGTCCGGCGTGCCTTCGCCCGATGCTCGTCGTCGATGCTCCGGCCGCCGGCGGCCCCGTCGCCCTCGACGTGTGCCCGCGATGCCAGCTCGTGTGGTTCGACGCCGCCGAGTTCGAGCGATTGCCGGCCGGCAGCGTCCCGCCGCCGCCGGACACGACGCCGCGGGGCGGTTCGTCGCGGCGCCCGGGGCACGACGACGACAGGCTGGAGTCGCCGCCGATCAGCGGCCTCCGGGTGCTCCCGGCCCTGCTCGGCATGCCGGTCGAGCTGGAAGGGGGTGCGCTCCGCACACGGCCGATCGGCACGTGGGTGCTCGCGGCGATCGTCGCCGCGGTCAGTGTGCTCGGATTCGTCGATCCCGCCTGGATCGAACGGCTCGCGCTCGTCCCGGCCCGTGCGTGGAGCGGCGGGGGCATCCGGATGCTCACCGCGTTCTTCGTGCACGGCGGCGTCGTGCACCTGCTCGGCAACCTGTACTTCTTCGTCACCTTCGGCGACAACGTCGAGGACTACCTCGGCCGTGCGCGCTGGCTCGCGTTGGTCGTCGCGGCCACGCTCGTCGGCGCCCTCTTCCACGTGCTCGGTGATCCGTCGAGCCGAGTGCCGTGCGTCGGTGCGAGCGGCGGCATCTCCGGGCTCATCGCGTTCTATGCGCTGCGTTTCCCGCGCGCACGGCTCGGCTCGATCTTCTGGTTCCTGTTCCTGCCGCAGTGGATCACGTATCCGGCGTGGGGCGGATTCGTGTTCTGGGTGCTGTCGCAGTCGATCCTGCTCTGGCAGCAGCTCGCCGGCTTCGGCAACGTCTCGGCCCTCGCGCACGTCGGCGGCGCGCTCGTCGGCGTGATCGCCTGGGCCCTGTGGCGGGATCCCTGAACGCGCGCGGTCGCTAGATTGCGCCCCGCATGTTCCTCCGACTCGGCGTCCTGTGCCTGCCCGTGGCGATCGCGTCCTTCGCGGACCGCCCTTCATCGGCGTCGATCGCTCCGCGGCGCGGTGACGTGTTCACCGTGTCCGATCGTTGCGCCGTGTGCCACCTCGCGTCGCCGCGCGCGACGGCGATGCGATCCGCCACCGGCGACGACGTGTCGCCCGCCGGTCTCTGGCGCGGGACGATGATGGCGAACGCGTTCCACGATCCCTACTTCCGCGCCCAGCTCGCGAAGGAGACGGCGGCGGCGGGACCCGAAGTGCAGGAACTCTGTCTGCGCTGCCACGCGCCGATGGCGCACCACGAAGCAGTGCTCGTGGGCAACAAGCCGCCGCGCCTCGCCGACATCGTGTCGGACCCGCTCGCGAACGACGGCGTCTCGTGCACCGTCTGCCACATGATCGACGGGCAGAACCTCGGTCGCGACGAGAGCTTCTCGGGACGGCCGTCGTTCAACCGGGAACGGAAGATCTTCGGTCCGTTCGCGGACGTCGCGACCGGGCCGATGCGCAACATGGTGCGCTACACGCCGACGCAGGGCGCGCATGTCCGTACGTCCGCGTTGTGCGGCAGCTGCCACACGCTGATCACCGAACACCAGGGCACGCCGTTCCCCGAGCAGACGCCGTACCTCGAGTGGCGCAACAGCGTCTTCAGCGACGAGGGCGAACACGGCGCCGAGGCGCGCACGTGCCAGCAGTGCCACATGCCCGCGATCGGCGCGACGCGCATCGCGCGCAACCCGATGGGCCTCGACTTCCTGATCCCGCCGCGCGAAGGCTACGCCGCGCACGCCTTCGTCGGCGGCAATGCGTTCATGCTCGATCTGCTGCGCACGCACCGCGACGAACTCGGCGTCACTGCGGCGCCCGAGGCGCTGTCGCGCATGGCGTTCGCGACGCGGCGTCAGCTCGCGGAGGACACGCTGCGTCTCGAGATCTCGCCGATCGAACTCGCGGGCGGCACGGCGAAGTTCACCGTGAAGACCGAGAACCTCGCCGGACACAAGTTCCCGACCGGCTACCCGGCGCGGCGTGCGTGGCTGCACGTGCGCGTCGCCGTCGGCGGCAAGACCGTGTTCGAGTCGGGCGCGCCCGACGCGCAGGGTCGCATCGCCGGCGTCGCCGACGAACACGCGCTGCCGCACCGCAGCGTGATCGATGCGCCCGATCAGGTGCTCGTCTGGGAGGTCGTGGCCACCGACCCCGAGGGCGCGCCGACCACGATGCTGACGCGCATGGTGAAGAAGGCGAAGGACACGCGCCTCCTGCCGCGCGGATGGAAGGCGGACGGCCCGCGCGCCGCCGAGACCGCGCCCGTCGGTGTCGACGGCGACGCGGACTTCGTCGGCGGCAGTGACACGGTGGCGTTCGCGGTGCCGATGCCTGGCGAAAGCGACGGTCCCGTGCAGGTGATCGCGCGGGTCCACTACCAGACGATCCCGCCGGTCTGGGTCGACGCGCTGCGCGGCGTCGACGACGAGGCCGCGAAGCGTTTCGTCGCGATGTACGACGCGGCCGATCGGTCGCCGGAGACGGTCGCCGTCGCCGTCCGCGTCGCGCGCTGACTCCGGCCTTGCGCGCCGACGTGCGACGCCGTTCTTTGTCCGCGATGCACCAGCGTCCCGGGCCAGACGAGTTCGCGCCGTTCTTCCAGGGCTACGTCGCGCGGGTGCCCGACGGCGACGTGATCGCGACGCTCGAACGCCAGGGTGCCGCGACGGTCGCGCGGCTCGCCGGGGTCGCCGATGCGCGCGGCGGTTTCGCCTACGCGCCGGGCAAGTGGACCGTTCGGCGCGTCGTGCAGCACGTCGCCGACGGCGAACGACTGTTCGCGTACCGCGCCCTCTGCCTCGCGCGAGGCGAACAGGCGTCGCTGCCGCCGTTCGACGAGGACCTGTATGCGGCGAACGACGGCAGCGATCAGCGCACGCTGCGGTCGCTGACGGAGGAGTTCGCCTCGGTCCGCGCGGCCACCCTGACGCTCCTGCGCGGACTCTCGCCTGACGCATGGTCACGGCGCGGCCTCGTGAGCGGCAGGCCGGCGAGTGTCCGGGCGCAGGCGTGGATCGCGGCGGGGCACGAGCTGCATCACCTCGAAGTCCTGCGCGAACGCTACGGCGTCGCGGGGCCCGCTGGCGCGTAGACGCCACGCCGCAACGTTCGCGGAGCCTTCTCGCCGTGGGGTGTGCATCTTCAAACGTCGTCCCTATGCTCCGGCGCCCCCGGATGTTCTTCGCTCGCGCTTTCTCCGCCTGTTCCGTGCTCGCCGCTGCGGCCGTCGGCCAGGTGTCGACCGTGGTGTCCGCGGTGTGGCCGGTCGGCACGCGGAACGTCGCGTGGCACAACCCAAGTCTCGTCGGGTCGGCCCAGCTCGAAGCGACGGTCGCCTACCCAGCGGTGTCCGCGGGCATCGACATGCCGGTGCAACCGCGGCCGGAGGGCTGGCCGGTGATCGTGTTCCTGCACGGATTCGGCTGGATCGGAGCGGACTACGGTGCGCTCGCCGAGCGTCTGGCGTCGCAGGGTTTCGTCGTCATCGCCGCGGACACGTGCCAGTGGAGCTGGACGTGCCAGGAGGAGGACGGTCGCGCGATCTACTCGGCGCTGGTCACGGAGACCGGTGACTCGCAGAGTCCGTTCTTCGGGGCCTTCGATCGTCACCGGATCGCGCTGGTCGGTCACTCGATGGGCGGCACGTCGACGGGGAACATCCTCGTCGGCAACCCCGGGTATCGCTGCGCCTTCACGTTCGCGCCGGCACTGCCCCTGGTCGACCCGACACCGATCGACGTGCCGTTCGGCATCGTCGTCGGCACCGCGGACGCGATCACTCCGCCGGGCGGTTACGCGCAGCCCTACTACAACACGATCATCAACGCCGCGCCGCTGCGCTTCCTCTACCTGCTCGACTACCGCTGCGACCACATGAACGTCGCGGGTCTGATCCCGCAGCCGTGGTCGGCCGACTCGGTCGCGGTGTTCGATCGCTCGACCAGCCTCGCGGTCGGCTTCCTGCGCCACGCGATGGAGATCGATCCGACGGGCCTCGAAGCGGCCCTCGGAACGGCACCGCTCGCCGAGCCGATGCTGGTGTCGATGCAGCACGCGGAGTCGCGGCCGCAGGTGTGGGCGAGCGACCGGTTCCACATCGGCGCGACCAACCGCGTGTCGATCGCTGCCCAGAGTGTTCTCGCGCTGCTGATGGCCGCGAACGCGCTCGGGCCGCGGATCCCGACGCCGTTCGGCGACTTCCTGATCGACTACGCAACGACGTTCCCGATCGGGATCGCTCTCGTCGGTCCGCAGAGCCGGGCCGACTTCAACTTGTCGCTGCCGCCCGACCCGACGATCGTGGGGCTCCCGATCGCGCTGCAGGCGCTCGTCGACCACGGCTCCGATCTCCAGCTCGGCAACGCCTGGCTGATGTTCGTCGAGCAGTGACGCGGGCCACCGGCTGTCGCGCTGGATGACGTCAGTCGGTCGCGACGATGCCGCTCGCGAACAACGCGTTCTTGTCGCGAACCCCGCGCCAGCCTTCCTGCAGCACGCAGTGGCCCACCGGTGCGCGGAGCGACGATCCAGGGCCCGCGCACAGCAGCACGTCGGGCTGGAACTCGCGCATCGCCGTGCGCACGCACGCCGTGAAGTCGAACGTCTCGAGCACCTGCTCGTGCGTCGTGTAGCGCCAGAGCTCATGCGGGTCGGCGGACCACGGCGAGTGCACGTTGCCGAAGCCGTCGATCAAGTGGCAGCGTGGCATCACGATCGGCAAGTCGGAGAGGATCGTCGCGGCCTGCTCCGACGTGGGCGCGCAGAGATCCGTGTGGAACGGTCCGTGGCCGGCGAGGCGGAACGGGAACTCGCGTTCACCGATCTTCACCTTCGGCAAGTGCGTCAGCAGCTCGGTGACGGCGGCCTCGGTACCGGCGAGCACTTCGTGTCCGCCGAGGTGGATGCTGAAGTCGCAGTAGGTGTCGTGCCCGCGGTCGCGCAACGCCTGCACGACTGCC